>NZ_VSRV01000001.1:3000000-3300000 GCF_008122525.1 Marinomonas sp. IMCC 4694 | reverse complement strand
GGCGTCACGAATTTGTGGAATCAATTCGTCGGCTTTTGGCCCAATGATCGACAGCACTTTTTTGGGTTTTGCGCCGAACCAGTAGCGGTCTGGTGTGGTTGTGCTGTATTCAGACAGCGCCGGTAAGCCGCGACGTACTCGCCAGCCAGTGACTTCATACACCGTGTATTCTGCGGCGTTGGCTTCTTTGATCGCAACCCAAGTGTGCACCGCAAACCAACCACGCCAACTGAATGCATCGGCCGCATAGAACTCGATCACTGCGGCTTTTTCTTCACTTGGTAAGGGCGAAATGCCTGCTGGTTCTCGGCTGGCCGTTCGCCAGTTATCATTCGTTGAACAGGCGCTTAACAACCACGCGAGAAATAGAACACTTAAGATTTTCATCATCTTCGAACCTTGTCTATTGTTAGGCTTTGTTTACGCCAGTACGGCGTAAACAGTGGAAAAGCGCCTTGATGTTCAGTGCATGTTTTTTAGTACCTGTTTTTAGTTCATTTCAGTGATGAACTGTGCTTTGGAGCGGCGGATTTTTTTAAGATCTTTTAGCCAATCGCCTTCTTCGGCACGGTAACCCAAAGGCAGCAAGATAACAGAGCGTAAGCCGCGTTCGGTAAGGCCTAAAATCTCGTCAACTTTTACAGGATCAAAGCCTTCCATTGGTGTGCTGTCGACACCTTCTTCAGCGGCGGCAATTAACGCGGTGCCTAGTCCTATGTACGCCTGACGCGCAGCGTGTTGGAAGTTAACATCGGCATCACGTGGCGGGTATGCGCCCAAGATCATTTTACGGTAGTTTTCCCACCCTTCGTTCACGAAACCGCGTTCGTCGTTGACGAGGTCGAACATCTGGTTAATGCGTTCTTCGGTGTAGTTATCCCACGCGGCGAACACTAATAAATGGGAGCCATCGGTGATTTGGGCTTGGTTCCAAGCATGCGGAACGATGGCTTCACGCAAGGCCGTATTCTTCACGACAACTACTTCGTAAGGCTGTAAGCCACTGGACGTGGCGGTTAGGCGAATTGCTTCTAAAATACGTTCTACTTTTTCTTCTTCGACGACTTTGCTCGAATCCATTTTTTTGGTGGCGTAACGCCAGTTCAATTTATCCAATAAATTTGACATTGTGTTTCCTCGGTTTAATTCGGTGTACCCGTATTGAAGCAATATGGGTCACTTGTAAGCGAAGTTCAAGGTGAGGATTGAGCATCAAGTAAGGAAGCGGCCTCAAGATGGAGGCCGCTGGAGTAAGTGTCTATTAAGCGTCTGTCTGTTTGATTGTTTTTACGGGTGCCTGTCGTGGGGGGATTAACCTGCTCGGCTGTCCATTAATGCGCGGTAAGCGTGTCCGCTGCGCTTCATTGTTCGCTGTTGCGTTTGATAATCCACATAAATTAGACCAAAGCGTTTGCTGTAGCCTTCGGCCCACTCGAAGTTGTCCATCAGGCTCCATGCAAAGTAGCCACGAATGTCGACGCCTGCTTCTATGGCATGATGTACGGCGTTTAAGTGGCTGTGTAGGTATCGTACTCTTTGTTCATCGTTTATGTCGCCATCGATGTTGTGGTCAGCGCAGGCCATGCCATTCTCGGTAATATAGAGAGGCGGTAATCTGTACTGTTTGTTGAGATTCACTAGCAGCTCGGTAAAAGCGTGAGGGGCAATTTCCCAGCCGATGTCGGTGTATTCTACGGGCTGAGCGTTTTTGACGTCTTTGAAGAGATGGTTGGCGTCATAGGCATTGTGGTTGCAGGTGTAATAGTTCATTCCTAAAAAGTCGATCGGCTGAGAAATGATCGCCATGTCGCCCGGTAAAATATTCGGTAAGTATTGAGGTGCGACCTTATTAAGCAGTTGAGGGTATTGGCCTTTCATAAGTGGTTCGATAAAGAATTGATTATCAAGTATGTCGCGCATTAGGCAAGCAAACTGGTCTTCGGCTTTTTCACTGGCGGCGTAAGAGCGGTTCATATTGAGTACAATGCCGACCTGAGCGTTCGGTGCGTTGTGTCGAATAACGGGCAAGGCCAAGCCATGGGCGAGTAAAATATGATGGGCGGCCTGTCTGCCATATTCTGGTTTGCTTAACCCCGGCGCGTGAATACCGAGTTCGTACCCCAAAATGGCGGCGCAGAAAGGTTCGTTAAAGGTCGCCCAGCTGTCGACCCATTCGCCTAATGCGTTGCTTACGATGTCAGCGTAGTGTTTAAATTGGTACGCTGTTTCTCTGTTCAGCCAGCCACCTTTGTCTTCTAAGTATTGTGGTAAGTCCCAATGATACAGAGTGACAAAGACGGTTAGCCCTTCCGCTTTGAGGCGGGTTAATAAGCGTTGATAAAAGTCGAGTCCAGCTTGGTTGGCTTCGCCTTGCTCGTTCATAACCCGTGGCCAGGCGATCGACAAACGGTACGCATCGACGCCAAGATCTTTGATCAGTGCAATGTCTTCTTCCCAGCGATGATAGTGATCGCATGCTTGCTCACCGTTGTCGCCCCCTTTGACTTTACCCGGGGTCGCACAAAAGGTATCCCAGATCGACGTGAGGCGATGATCGGCGTCGGTTGCGCCTTCAATTTGAAAAGAGGCGGTTGCCACGCCAAAAATAAAGTTGGGGGCAAGCATTTTTGACTGCGATGGTAAGCTAATTGGCATAGAATCCTCTGTTTTTATATAGGGTCTTATCGCAACGATAATGTCTGCCATTAAAGGTACTGGAGGGGCTTTTAGATGGTCAACTGGTGTGGCGTGGTTTTAGAGATTTAAGCCAGATTAAGTGTTTTTTAAGTTCGTTTTACGTGTTTTTGGGCGTTTTTTTAAAGACAGCGTTCACTTGTTAAGTTTGTTAACATGATGGATTAACGTAACGCATCGCGGTTATGCCTCGGCCTTGTGCCTGATAGGCAACAAAGCGAGTTTTAAGTGCTTCTGGTAACATGTCGGTAGAAATAATCGTAAAATGATGACGAGTGTAAAAGTCCACAAGAGGGTTAAACGCGAAACAATAGCTGGGCGTTTGAGTCAATAAGGGTTTAATGTCGTTCAATAAGCGACTGGCTAGACCTTGATTGCGGTGCGACGGCGCGGTAACCATGGCGGTTAGCAGTTGATTTGGCGAGCATTGTTTGAGCCTAACCGCACAAAGGATATTGCCGCCATTTTTAATCGCCCAAATGGGGTCGGCTTTATTGGGTTTGCCGCTAGGATAATGAGCCTGATAGAACTTTTTGACCAGTGGGAACCACAGTGAAGGAACTCGTTCTGCCTGAGGATAAGGTGGGTTCGTCATCGTTAAGAATACGTTTGAGTAAGTTAAAGGTAAGTAGCGCCTGTATGCTCGATAGTAACATAGCTTATGGGTGTGAACAGCGTCGCTTTTTTTTGGGTGGATACAAAAAGTGCAAAATGAAAAATGAGAGCCATGTAATGAAAGCTGTGCTAATACGTCAAAAAATACGCCTTTGGTGTGTGTGCCTTTTGGCTTTGCCTGGAGTTAATCTTGCTGTGGCAGCGGATAACGTGTCGCCCTTTGTGTACGAGGCAGATGAGTCTTTCTCGCGGTATACAGAGCGGGCAGAGCGCTATCTTGAAGGTCGTAAAATCTGGGTAAACCCTGATGATAAAGCGAGAGAGTTGGCTGCGGTGATGCCGTTTGAGCGGCGCCCCGATGCCGACCGTTGCGAAGGGGCAGCGAAAATCGGTGTGCTTTTATCTCATGGGCTATCGGATTCCCCTTTTTCTATGCGAGATTCGGCTGCAGCGTTACAGGCTGCGTGCTATCAGGTTCGAGTCATTTTGTTCCCGGGGCACGGTACGAAAGCGGAAGATCTGCTGACAGTCACGCGTGAGGATTGGCGTGACGCATTTCGCCACGCCGCCGATCAGTTTCGTGAAGAAGTCGATGTCTTGTACGTGGGTGGCTTTTCGACGGGCGGGGCGTTGGCGACAGAATACGCGTGGCAGCATGCTGATTCCGTAGCGGGCGCGATCTTGTTTTCGCCTGTGTTTAAGGTTAATAGCGTTGTGGATTGGCTTTCTCCCTGGTTGGCATTCGTAACAGATTGGCTGGATCATGAGCCGAGTGATGATTTTGCAAAGTACGCGTCTATTCCTGTACCGGCGATTGCTCAGGTGTATAAATTATCAAAAGAAGTTAAGAATCTGGTGATGGATCATCCTAAAACCTTACCGGTATTTATGGCGCTATCCGAGGACGATCAGACCGTTGATGCTTCCGTGTCAGAAAATGTTTTTAAGCAGGGTATGATAGGGTCAAAAAGCCAAATGGTGGTATACAGCCGAGAGCAAATGAGCGCCAATTCGGATCGTATTAAGGTATTTAATACCGACTGGCCGATGTCCAAAATCACGGGGCTGTCGCATATGGCAGTGCACGGTAGCCCAGAAAATCCGTATTATGGTGAAAACGGTGAGTATCGTATTTGTACATGGTATTGGTCTGATCAGCCTTTGTATCAAACTTGCCGTACCGATGCGGACAATTGGTATGGGGAGCGATCTAAGCTGTTATCAAAAAAGAGCCCTCATGCGGCCAGAATATCTTGGAACCCTAATTTTAATGGCTTGATGAAAGAAATTGTTTTCTTTACACGAGCAAATGCGATTAACGAGTGAATAATACAGTGACGGGAGCGTTTTGATGCAGACTGTTTTGGCGTTGCTGAGCGACAATGAATTTCATTCGGGCGAAGCGCTGGGTGCCGCCATGGGAGTGACTCGTGCGGCGGTGTGGAAGAAGCTGAAAAAACTAGAATCGATTGGTGTGACCGTGCATTCAGTGAAAGGGCGAGGGTATCGTTTGCCTTCGCCACTAGAGTTATTGTCTGAAGAGGCGCTTCGTCAACACGGTGTGCCGGATGACGTTGTTGTGCAACTGGCGTTTGAAACGGAGTCAACCAATGGCGATGCTAAGCAATATATTGCCGATGGGCGACCTTTGCCCGTGTTGTTTTCGGTAGAGCGCCAAACGAAAGGGAAAGGGCGCCGTGGTCGTCAATGGGAATCAGGCGTGGCGAAAAATATCACCTTTTCTTTTGCTTGGCGTTTCGATAATGGCCCCAGTGTTGTTGAAGGGTTGAGCCTTGCGGTGGGTGTGGCGGTGGCGCGAGTGCTAAAAAAAGTAGGCATTCCCAACCCTGGGTTAAAATGGCCAAACGATGTTCAAATAGAAGGTCAAAAAATCTGCGGTATTTTGTTGGAAATGGTGGCAGATCAAGATGTGTGTCATGTCATTATTGGTATTGGGTTGAACGTCGAGATGGACGTGACGGTCATGACTCAAGTGGATCAACCCTGGACAGATCTCGCTTCACGATTAAAAACGCGCCCAAGTCGTAACCTGATCTTGGCTGAGCTTGCTAAAGAGTTAGTCAGGCTGTGTGAGTTGTTTGAAGAAGGTCATGGGATGAAGCACTTCCAGCATCACTGGCAAGCTTATGATGTGTTATTTAACCAGCCAGTTACTGTGAGTACTGTGTCCCAGCAGCGTCATGGTATTGCGCGAGGCATAGACGAAAACGGTGCCTTGTTGTTAGAAGAAAAAGGCGAGCTGGTGGCGTTACATGGAGGAGAGATCAGTGTCCGGCGCAGCTAATATTCTGGTTGTCGATGCGGGCAATACCAGCGTGAAATTTACCGCATTTCATGGTGATGATGTGTTGTGGGTGCATCGAGATACTTATCCAGTAGAAAAAAAATTCGAGCCTCACATACTGTATTTTGCGAGTGTGCGCTCTAAGGAGCACAGCCTTTCATTGCAGGTCGAATTGCAAGCCCGTTTCCCGTTAAGCCAATGGCTCACACTTTACAGTCAGGCTAAGGCGTGTGGCGTTTTCAATGCTTATAGAGAACCAAGTCGGTTGGGTGTAGACCGTTGGTTAGGTGTTGTGGCGGCTCATCACTTAATAAAAGACAAGGTGGTTGTAGTTGATGCCGGAACCGCGATAAAAGTGGATGTGGTTGATTATAGTGGCGTTCATCTTGGTGGGTACATCGCGCCTGGGTTGGCGATGATGGAAGAAGCATTGTTGTCGAAAACCGCTAAAATTCGTTATAACGTGAATGAGATTACGGTTGGGCAAGGTTTACCCAACTCAACGAGAAGGGCGGTAACAGAAGGGTGTTACGAAATGGCACTGGGGCTTTTGGAGCGATTGTACCACCGTTATGCGGATTATCAGTGGGTAGTGACAGGAGGAGATGCGCAAGCTCTATTGCATTTGCTTGGTATTCCTGTGGTGTGCGAATCTAACCTTGTGGCTTTGGGTGCAAAGCGGGTGGGTGATGAATGGTTGAGAAGCAACATGATAAGAGGCAATAAATGAAGTGGCTATTTTTGTTCGTGGTGTTACTCAATGCTGCATTTTTTGGCTGGCAACGTGTTGCTCAGGAAGCCGTAACGAAAAAACAAGATTCGGTGTATGGGCCGCCTACCAGTGAAAAAATTCGATTACTCTCAGAAGTGTCAGCATTAAAGCCAGAGATAGAAGCGTCGGTCTCCGTTGCAAGTCAAGTTGAGCAAGCGTTAAGTAAAGGCTTGAGTGATGACTTAAGGTCGTCTGCGGTCTTTTGTCCGCGTTTAGAAACCGAACACCAAGAAGATAAAAAGCAGATCATTCAGGCTCTCAATGATCTTGGTTGGCCATACAAGGAAAAAGAGTCAACGGGTAAGCGCGCTAAATTTTGGCTTTATATTGCTGCGCCAGAGACGCCAGCTTTAGCTGATCGTATAGTAAAAGAGTTAGCGGCTAAGTCCATAGACAGTTTTGTGATCAATCGTGCAGAGATGAAAAACCGCATTTCGCTTGGTTTGTACTCGTCAAAAGTACGTGCTGAGCAATCGAAAATTAGCATTCAGAATGCGTCAGGTTATGTGGTTGATGTGTATGAGCATATGCGCACCGTGTCTCTTCAGCAGGTTGAGATTGATCAGCCGATTGATGAAAGTGAGTGGGAAGATTTTATGTCTCGCTTTGACCTAAGTAAGATGATGATAAAATTAGAAAAAAATCCCTGCTAGTGCTTGCAATTGATAAAGCGATTCATATAATGGCTCCCACCTTTTGGGGTGTTGCGTTGTAGCGCTGAGTACGTGGAGGGGTTCCCGAGTGGCCAAAGGGAGCAGATTGTAAATCTGCCACGAAAGTTTCGGTGGTTCGAATCCACCTCCCTCCACCATTTGCGGGTATGGTATAGTGGCTATTACCTCAGCCTTCCAAGCTGAAGAGGCGGGTTCGATTCCCGCTACCCGCTCCAGGCTCATGTAGCTCAGTTGGTAGAGCACACCCTTGGTAAGGGTGAGGTCGGCAGTTCAAATCTGCTCATGAGCTCCAGCATTTCATTGCAAAAGATAGGCGGTTAAAACGCCTTTTTTATTGTCTGTTTTTTGGGCAGATACCCTTGCTAAATTTAGCATGTTTGGGTATTATCCTCCGCCCATACGAATGTAGGCCAATAGTTCAATTGGTAGAGCACCGGTTTCCAAAACCGGCTGTTGGGGGTTCGAGTCCCTCTTGGCCTGCCATCTTTCGTATCCTATTTCTTAGTTAGGGATCACCTAAAGTATGAGTTCGAGTACTGAAGCTCAAGCGTCTCGTGGAGATGTGTTTAAGTGGGCGATTGTTGTTCTGCTAGTTGCGGTAGGCGTGATTGGTAATAACTATTATTCTGCTGAGTCACTATTGTATCGTCTAATCGCTATTTTGGTGTTGGCTGGTGTCGCTGGTTTTATTGCACTGCAAACTGTGAAAGGGCAGTCTTTCTTTACTTTAGCTAAAGAAGCCAAGACTGAAATTCGCCGTGTTGTATGGCCGACCAGACAGGAAACCATGCAAACCACCTTAATAGTGTTGGCGGTTGTTGTTTTTATGTCTCTCGTGCTATGGGGGGTGGATTCGTTCCTTGGTTGGGTCGTTTCCTCGGTAATTAGTTAGGAGTTGCTCGTGACCAAACGATGGTATGTAGTACAGGCGTACTCAGGGTACGAAAAGCACGTAATGCGTTCGCTAACAGAGCGAGTGCAGGTTATGGGGCAAGAAGAAAATTTTGGTGACATCTTGGTGCCGACTGAAGAAATAGTCGAGATTCGGGATGGTAAAAAGCGCAAGAGTGAAAGAAAATTCTATCCTGGCTATGTATTGGTTCAAATGGATATGAATGATGCCTCTTGGCATTTGGTTAAAGGTACGTCTCGTGTACTTGGTTTTATTGGTGGTACGGCTGATAAGCCGTCGCCAATAACGACTCGCGAAGCGGACGCCATTCTTCAACGTGTTAGTGATGGTGTTGATAAGCCCCGTCCTAAAACGTTGTTTGAAGTGGGTGAGGTGGTTCGAGTTAATGAAGGGCCGTTTGCTGACTTTAATGGTGTTGTTGAAGAAGTGGACTACGATAAAAGTCGAATCAAAGTGGCTGTGCTTATTTTTGGGCGCTCTACACCGGTTGATTTGGAATTTAGTCAGGTTGAAAAAGCCTGATTTTGTTGAACGGGTAGCCTTAGGGCCGTGACCCAATTGGAGTTAGAAAATGGCTAAGAAAGTCCAAGCTTACATCAAGCTACAAGTTAAAGCGGGTCAAGCGAACCCAAGTCCACCAGTAGGTCCAGCATTGGGTCAACACGGTGTGAACATCATGGAATTCTGTAAAGCGTTCAATGCCAAAACACAAGGTCTTGAGCCAGGTCTTCCAACGCCTGTTATTATCACTGTTTACAGTGATCGTAGTTTTACATTCGAAACGAAATCTACTCCTGCAGCCGTATTGCTTAAAAAAGCAGCTGGTTTGAAGAGTGGTTCTCCACGTCCAAATACTCAAAAAGTAGGTACGGTCACTCGTGCGCAGCTTGAAGAGATTGTTGTTGCTAAGCAGGCTGATCTGACTGCTTCTAACATGGATGCAGCAGTTCGTACGATTGCTGGTAGCGCACGCGCTATGGGTCTAGAAGTTGAGGGTGTGAACTAATGGCTAAATTAACAAAACGCGCTCGTTTGATCGCAGAAAAAGTAGAAGCAACTAAGTTGTATTCAGTGGAAGAAGCGGTTGCGCTTTTGGCTGAGCTTTCTACTGTTAAGTTTAAAGAGTCTGTTGACGTATCTGTTAACCTTGGGGTTGATCCGCGTAAATCTGATCAGGTTGTTCGTGGTTCTACTGTATTGCCTCACGGTGCAGGTAAAGATGTTCGTGTTGCTGTGTTTGCACAAGGTGCAAATGCCGAAGCAGCGAAAGAAGCTGGCGCAGATGTGGTTGGTTTCGAAGATTTGGCCGAGCAGGTTAAAGCAGGCAACCTTGATTTTGACGTTGTTATTGCGTCACCGGATGCAATGCGTATCGTTGGTCAGCTAGGTCAGATTTTAGGCCCACGTGGTCTAATGCCTAACCCAAAAGTTGGCACAGTAACGCCTGATGTTGCAACAGCGGTTAAGAACGCTAAAGCAGGTCAAGCTCGTTACCGTACAGATAAAAACGGTATCATCCATGCAGCAGTCGGTTCTATTGAATTCGCAGCGGATGCTATCCGAGGCAACCTTGAAGCACTTTTGTCTGACTTACGTCGTGCTAAGCCTGCTTCATCTAAAGGTATTTACCTGAAAAAAGTGACTATGTCCTCTACAATGGGACCTGGTCTACAAATTGATCTAGGTGCTCTTACTTCTACGAAGTAAGCATTTAGGTTATGCGCTTTGGGGTCTGCCTTCATTAATGTGTTGAGCAGGCCGTCAAAGACCGCAGGAACCTTTCGGGGTTTAATAACAACGTTGAAAAATGTTTGTCCTGCGCAGATGGTGTGGCCCGATTCAGATTAACTGGATCTAACTCACCAGCAAGTACTTCGAGTAATCGGAGAGTTGGTAAAAAATAGGGGAATTTATTCCCTGCTAATCCAGGAGAAAACCAGTGGCATTAGGTCTAGAAGACAAAAAAGCCATTGTCGCCGAAGTTAGCGAAGCTGCTAAAACTGCATTGTCTGCAGTAGTTGCTGATTCTCGCGGTGTTACCGTGAGTAATATGACAGCACTACGTAAAGAAGCGCGTGAAGCAGGTGTTTATGTACGTGTAGTACGTAACACTTTGGCTCGCCGTGCAGTGGAAGGTACAGACTTCGAATGTCTAACTGAGAGCTTTGTTGGTCCTACGCTGATTGCTTTTTCAAACGAACACCCCGGTGCGGCGGCTCGTTTGTTGAAAGCGTTTGCAAAAACGAACAGCAAGTTTGAAGTGAAGGCGTTGGCGTTCAACGGTGAGTTGATCCCAGCTGGCGACATTGATCGATTGGCAACACTGCCTACATACGACGAAGCAATTGCGAAACTGATGAGTGTTATGCAGGGCGCAACAAGCAAGTTTGTACGTACTCTTGCAGCGGTTCGCGATCAAAAAGAGCAAGAAGCGGCGTAATACGGTTTGCCGTATCCCTTCTTGATAAATATTTTGTTTTATTACCCTCGGGTAATTATAAGAATGCTAGGAATCTGAGTCATGGCTCTAACTAAAGAAGATATCATCAATGCAGTAGCAGAAATGTCTGTGATGGACGTTGTTGAACTAATTTCTGCAATGGAAGAAAAATTCGGCGTAACAGCCGCTGTTGCAGCGGCTGCTGGCCCTGCTGCTGATGCAGGCTCTGCTGCTGAAGAACAAACGGAATTTGACGTTATTCTTACTGGCGCAGGCGAGAAGAAAGTTAACGTAATCAAAGCAGTACGTGCAGCGACTGGTCTTGGCTTGAAAGAAGCTAAAGCAATCGTTGACGGCGCTCCAATGGCTGTTAAAGAAGGCGTGTCTAAAGATGACGCAGCCGCTCTTAAAGCAGCTCTTGAAGAAGCTGGTGCCTCTGTCGAAGTCAAGTAATGATACTTGTATTTCCATATTTCGACCAATAGTCGAAATGGCTGGTGACATTATTGTCACCGGCCTTTTTGGGTTTCTAAAACTCAAATAAACCTAAAAGAATTTTCATGTGGGAGATAACGCTCCCATAATTGGTAAGGCCTGATTTGGGCCTTTTGCGTCAATGTGCACAAGCTGGGGAATGCTGATGGCTTACTCATACACTGAGAAAAAACGTATCCGTAAGGATTTCGGTAAACTGCCGCCCGTTTTGGATGTGCCATACTTGCTGGCCATTCAGCTTGAGTCCTACCGTAATTTTCTGCAAGAAGGCAAAAGCCTTGCAGAGCGTGGGGAATTGGGTCTGCATGGGGCCTTTAAATCTGTCTTTCCAATGGTCAGCTTTTCTGGAAATGCGGCGCTAGAATACGTCGATTACCGTTTAGGCAAGCCAGTTTTTGATGTTAAAGAGTGTCAGTTGCGCGGTATTACTTACGCAGCACCTCTTCGTGTTCGAGTTCGACTCATCATTTATGATAAAGAGTCCTCTAATAAAGCCATCAAAGACATCCGCGAGCAAGAAGTCTACATGGGTGAAATACCGCTCATGACAGACAATGGTACCTTTGTTATTAATGGCACCGAGCGTGTAATTGTTTCTCAATTGCATCGTTCTCCTGGTGTGTTTTTTGATCACGACCGTGGTAAAACTCACTCTTCAGGTAAATTATTACATTCTGCTCGAATTATTCCTTACCGTGGTTCATGGTTGGATTTCGAGTTTGATCCGAAAGATTGCGTTTTTGTTCGTATTGACCGTCGTCGTAAATTGCCGGCAACTATTTTGTTGCGTGCGATTGGATACGGTACAGAGCAGATTCTAGATACTTTCTTTGAATCCACACGGTTCTATTTGAAGCGCGATGGTTTTGAAATGGATTTGGTGGCGAATCGTCTTCGTGGCGAAACGGCATTGTTTAATATAGCGGATGCGAACGGCGAGTTGATCGTTGAAGAAGGCCGTCGTATTACCGCGAAACATATTCGTGTTATGGAAAAAAGCGGTCTTGAGCGTCTTTCTGTACCGCTTGAATATATGCTTGGTAAGGTAACAGCGAAAAACTTGGTTCATCCTGCTACGGGTGAATTAATTGCCGAAGCCAATACGGAATTGTCTGTTGATTTGCTAGAAGCTTTAGTGGCGTCTGGTATCACAGAGGTTAATACGCTTTATACGAATGATTTGGACAACGGTCCATTTATTTCTGACACGCTTCGTATTGACCCAACCAGCAATCAGTTGGAAGCCTTGGTAGAAATTTACCGCATGATGCGTCCTGGCGAGCCGCCAACCAAAGAGTCCGCTGAAGGCTTGTTCCAAGGTTTGTTCTTCTCTGAAGACCGCTATGATTTATCTGGCGTTGGTCGAATGAAATTCAACCGCCGTTTAGGTCGCGAAGAAGACACGGGCAACGGTATTTTAGACAACGACGACATTGTTGCTGTGTTGAAAACCTTGTTAGACATCCGTAACGGTAACGGCATGGTCGATGATATCGATCACCTAGGTAACCGTCGCGTGCGTTCAGTTGGGGAAATGGCTGAAAACCAATTCCGCGTTGGTCTTGTTCGTGTTGAGCGTGCTGTAAAAGAGCGTCTGTCTATGGCAGAAGCGGATGGCCTAATGCCACAAGATCTTTTGAACGCTAAACCAGTGGCAGCGGCTATTAAAGAGTTCTTTGGTTCAAGTCAGTTGTCTCAATTTATGGATCAAAACAATCCTTTGTCTGAAGTGACGCACAAGCGTCGTGTTTCAGCATTGGGGCCTGGTGGTTTGACTCGTGAGCGTGCGGGCTTTGAAGTGCGTGACGTACATGCGACTCACTACGGTCGTGTTTGTCCAATCGAGACACCAGAAGGACCAAACATCGGTTTGATCAACTCGTTGTCTACTTACGCGCGTACCAATAGCTACGGCTTTTTGGAAACGCCATATCGTAAGATCATCGATGGCAAGCAGACAGATGAAACGGTTTATATTTCTGCCATTGATGAGGCGAAATACGTTATCGCTCAAGCGTCAGCGAATGTTGACAGCGAAGGTCGTTTGGTCGACGAGTTGGTTCAGGTGCGTCACATGCACGAAACCACTTTGATTCCAAAAGAAAAAGTAAATCTAATGGACGTTTCTCCACGTCAGGTTGTTTCTGTTGCGGCGTCTTTGATTCCGTTCCTAGAGCACGATGATGCTAACCGAGCCTTGATGGGATCGAACATGCAACGTCAAGCCGTACCGACACTTAAGGCAGATAAGCCGGTTGTGGGTACAGGTATGGAGAAAAACGTAGCAAAAGACTCTGGTGTTTGTATTGTCGCGTCTCGTGGTGGTGTGATTGAGTCTGTTGATGCGAGTCGTATCGTTGTTCGTGTGAATTCTGAAGAGACGATCGCCGGTGAAGCGGGTGTGGATATCTACAACCTGACGAAATACGTTCGCTCTAACCAAAACACCTGCATTAACCAGCGTACGTTGGTAATGAAAGGTGAGAAAGTGGCGTCTGGCGATATCATGGCGGATGGTCCTTCTGTTGACATGGGTGATTTGGCATTAGGCCAAAACATGCGTATCGCCTTCATGCCTTGGAACGGTTTCAACTTCGAGGACTCGATCTTAGTGTCTGAGCGCGTTGTTGAAGAAGATCGTTTTACGTCTATCCACATTCAGGAACTAACGTGTGTGGCGCGTGATACTAAGCTTGGGCCAGAAGAGATTACCGCCGACATTCCGAATGTGGGTGAAGGTGCGCTGTCTAAACTGGATCAGTCAGGTATCGTGTACATTGGTGCTGAAGTTGAGCCAGGCGATATCTTAGTCGGTAAAGTAACACCAAAAGGTGAAACTCAGCTGACGCCTGAAGAGAAGCTTTTGCGAGCGATCTTTGGTGAGAAAGCGTCTGACGTAAAAGACACGTCTCAGCGCGTTAAAACAGGTACTCGCGGTACGGTTATCGACGTGCAAGTGTTTACACGCGATGGCATTGAGAAAGATGAGCGAGCCAAGTTCATCGAGAAGTCTCAGCTTGATCAAGTTCGTAAAGATTTGAACGAAGAGTTCCGTATCGTTGAAAAAGCCACGTTCGAACGTTTAGCTGAAGCCCTAGTAGGTCAGCAAGCCGAAGGCGGTCCTGGTTTGGCTCGCAATGGGATTATTACAGAAGAGTACCTAGCGAACCTTGAACACCCAGAGTGGTTTAAGATCCGTGTGGCGAATGAAGAAGCGAGTGAGCAACTTGAAAAAGCGCAAGCCGCTTTGATAGAGCGCCGTAAAGAGCTTGATGCGAAATTTGAAGATAAGAAACGCAAATTACAAACAGGCGACGATCTTGCGCCTGGCGTTCTTAAAATCGTTAAAGTTTACGTGGCTATTAAGCGTCGCATTCAGCCGGGTGATAAAATGGCCGGCCGTCATGGTAACAAGGGTGTAATTTCTAAAATTATGCCAGTGGAAGACATGCCATACGACGAAAACGGTGATCCAGTTGATATCGTGTTGAACCCATTGGGTGTTCCATCGCGAATGAACGTTGGTCAGGTCTTGGAGACTCACTTAGGTGCAGCGTCTAAAGGCTTAGGTCGTAAGATCAACGAAATGCTAGCGGTAGAGCGCGAGAAAGCGGAGGCGGTTGCGGAACTGCGTAGTTTCCTTGATGAAATCTACAATGGCTACGAAGGCGATTTGAAGTGTGCGCGCACGGAAGATTTAGACAGCTTTACAGACGAAGAAATATTGACCTTGGCGGGCAACCTTAAAGGTGGTGTTCCAATGGCGTCTGGTGCTTTTGATGGTGCAAAAGAGTCTGAAATTAAGCGTATGCTTCGTTTGGCTGGCATTAACGAAAGTGGCCAAGTTAAGTTGTTTAACGGTCGTACTGGTGATGCTTTTGAGCGTCCTGTAACGGTTGGTTATATGTACATGCTGAAATTGAACCACTTGGTCGATGATAAAATGCACGCACGTTCTACCGGTTCTTACAGTTTGGTGACTCAGCAGCCATTAGGCGGTAAAGCACAGTTTGGTGGTCAGCGTTTCGGTGAGATGGAGGTATGGGCACTAGAAGCATACGGTGCCGCTTACACGTTACAAGAAATGTTGACTGTTAAGTCCGATGACGTGAATGGCCGTACGAAGATGTATAAAAACATCGTCGATGGTGATCACAGAATGGAGCCTGGCATGCCTGAGTCCTTCAATGTATTGGTGAAAGAGATTCGTTCTCTTGGTATCGATATTGAGTTGGAAACCGAATAAGCACGAATCACATTTGACCTGCTGGGGAGCGAGACTCCCCGGCCTTATGAGTGGGGCGAATACTACATGAAAGACTTATTAGGTCTTCTAAAATCACAAGGACAATCTGACGAGTTTGATGCGATTCGCATTGGCTTGGCGTCACCAGATATGATTCGTTCATGGTCTTACGGTGAAGTTAAGAAGCCGGAAACCATCAACTATCGTACGTTTAAACCAGAACGTGACGGTTTGTTTTGTGCAAAAATCTTTGGTCCTATTAAGGACTACGAATGTTTGTGTGGTAAATACAAGCGTTTAAAACACCGTGGTGTTATTTGTGAGAAGTGTGGCGTTGAAGTGGCTCTGTCTAAAGTGCGTCGTGAGCGCATGGGGCACATTGAGCTTGCTTCGCCTGTGGCTCATATTTGGTTTTTGAAATCATTGCCATCTCGTATCGGTCTTATCATGGATATGACCTTACGTGACATCGAGCGTGTTTTGTATTTTGAATCTTTCATTGTGATTGATCCAGGTATGACAACGCTTGATAAAGGCCAGTTATTAAACGATGAGCAATATTTTGAAGCGCTAGAAGAATTCGGTGACGAATTCGATGCCCGCATGGGGGCGGAAGCGGTTCAGATGTTGCTTCGCGATTTAGACATGCCTGCTGAAATTAACAGTATGCGTGAAGAGTTGAACAGCACGAATTCTGAGACCCGCATTAAGAAGCTTTCTAAGCGTCTTAAGCTGGTTGAAGCCTTCTATCATTCTGGCAACAACCCAGAGTGGATGGTTTTGAACGTGTTGCCCGTTCTTCCGCCAGATCTTCGTCCATTGGTACCACTTGAAGGTGGCCGTTTTGCGACGTCTGATTTGAACGACCTTTACCGTCGTGTGATTAACCGTAACAACCGTCTAAAACGCCTGTTAGAGCTTTCTGCTCCAGATATCATCGTACGTAACGAAAAGCGTATGTTGCAAGAATCTGTTGATGCTTTGCTTGATAACGGTCGTCGTGGTCGCGCTATTACTGGTTCTAACAAACGTCCTTTGAAATCTTTGGCTGATATGATCAAAGGTAAGCAAGGTCGTTTCCGTCAGAACTTGCTCGGTAAACGCGTAGATTATTCGGGTCGTTCTGTTATCACGGTAGGTCCATCATTGCGTTTGCACCAGTGTGGTCTGCCTAAGAAAATGGCACTTGAATTATTCAAGCCATTCATTTTCTCTAAGCTTGAACTTCGTGGCATGGCGACGACGATCAAAGCAGCGAAGAAAATGGTTGAGCGTGAAACGCCTGAAGTGTGGGATATCCTTGATGAGGTTATCCGCGAACATCCAGTGATGTTGAACCGTGCGCCAACGCTTCACCGTTTGGGTATCCAAGCGTTTGAGCCAATGTTGATCGAAGGTAAAGCGATTCAGTTGCACCCACTTGTGTGTGCGGCCTACAACGCCGATTTCGATGGTGACCAAATGGCGGTTCACGTTCCGTTGACGATCGAAGCGCAGCTAGAAGCTCGTGCCTTGATGATGTCGACGAACAACATCCTATCACCAGCAAACGGCGAGCCGATCATTGTTCCTTCTCAGGACGTTGTATTGGGTTTGTACTACATGACACGTGAGAAAATCAATGCCAAGGGTGAAGGCATGGCGTTTTCTGACATTAAAGAAGTACACCGTGCGTATGGTGCGAAACAAGTTGAATTACACGCTAAAGTAAAAGTACGTATTAGCCAAGTTGATACCACGCTTGATGGCGACAAAGTGCCGTCTACTTTTATTGCTGATACGACCGTTGGTCGTGCGCTATTGTTTGATATCGTTCCTGATGGCCTACCGTTCTCTGTGGTTAACCAAACCATGAAGAAAAAAGCGATCTCTAACTTGATCAACGAGTGTTACCGTAAAGTCGGCTTGAAAGAAAGCTGTGTGTTTGCCGATCAATTGATGTACACAGGTTTTGCCTATGCGACCGCGTCTGGTTCTTCTGTTGGTGTGGATGACTTTGTTATTCCACCAGAAAAAGCGGCGATCATTGCCAAAGCAGAAGCGGAAGTTAAAGAAATCGAATACCAATACGCTGATGGTCTTGTAACGCAAGGCGAGAAGTACAACAAAGTAATCGATTTATGGTCTCGTACTAACGAAACTGTGACAGAAGCCATGATGAAAAACTTGGCAAAAGAGATGACTGTCAATAAAGCGGGTGAGACGGTTGAACAACAATCGTTCAACTCGGTTTACATGATGGCCGACTCTGGTGCCCGTGGTAGTGTGGCTCAGATGCGTCAGTTGGGTGGTATGCGTGGTTTGATGGCGAAACCAGATGGTTCCATCATTGAAACACCGATCACAGCGAATTTCCGTGAAGGTTTGTCGGTACTTCAGTACTTTACCTCTACTCACGGTGCTCGTAAGGGTCTTGCTGATACCGCATTGAAAACCGCCAACTCCGGTTATTTGACGCGTCGTCTTGTTGACGTGGCACAGGATTTGGTAATCACTGAGGTAGATTGTGGCTCAACAAACGGTATTTCCGTGGCGGCCATGATTGAAGGCGGTGACGTAGTGGTTCCGTTAGGTCATCGCGTATTGGGTCGTGTTGTTGCTCAAGATGTTATTGATGGCAAGGGAGGTTTCGTTCTTGCTGCGGGTACTTTGATTGATGAGCATAACGTTCGTACAATTGAAGCGGCGGGCGTGGATGAGATGATCATCCGTTCCGTAATCACTTGTAATACACGTCACGGTGTTTGTGCCAAGTGTTACGGTCGTGATTTGGCTCGTGGACATCAAGTAAACATTGGTGAAGCAATCGGTGTTGTGGCAGCACAATCGATCGGTGAGCCAGGTACACAGTTAACCATGCGTACGTTCCACATTGGTGGTGCGGCTTCTCGAGCGTCTGCAATTGACAGCGTTCAAGTGAAGAGCGCGGGTACGGTACGTTTCAATAAAATGAAGAGTATCGAGCGTCACACAGGTCATCTAGTTGTTGCGTCTCGTTCTTCTGAATTGGCCATTGCTGATGAAGCCGGTCGTGAGAAAGAGCGTTACAAGCTTCCTTACGGTGCTGTGTTGAGTGTGCGTGAAGGTGATCAAGTAACGGCAGGTCAAATCGTAGCAAACTGGGATCCGCATACGCACCCAATCGTTTCTGAGATGGAAGGTCGTCTTGAATTCAGTGGTATGGAAGAAAACGTTACTATTCGTCGTCAATCTGACGAAATGACGGGTTTGACTACCATCGAAATCATGGAAGTACGTGATCGTCCGTCTGCGGGTAAAGATTTGCGTCCAATGATTGCGGTTGTTGATGCAGAAGGTAACCCCGTCTTCATTCCAGGAACGGAATCGCCTGTACAGTACATGTTGCCAGAAAAAGCACTATTGAGCTTAGATCATGGTTCAACAGTGAAATCTGGTGAGGTACTTGCTCGTATTCCTCAAGAATCGATCGGTAACAAAGATATTACCGGTGGTTTGCCACGAGTGGCAGACCTATTCGAAGCGCGCCGTCCGAAAGATCCTGCTGTCATGGCAGAGACAAGCGGTGTGGTGAGCTTCGGTAAAGAAACAAAAGGTAAGATTCGTTTGGTGATCACACCACAAAATGGTGATGATCCAGTGGAGACTTTGATTCCAAAATGGCGTCAAATCAACATCTTCGACGGTGAAGAAGTGGCTAAAGGTGAGATTATTGCCGATGGTCCTTTGAGCCCTCATGATATTTTGCGTCTTCAAGGTGTAGAGGCTTTGGCTGATTACATCACGAACGAAGTGCAAGAGGTCTACCGCTTACAAGGCGTTGTGATTAACGATAAACACATTGAAGTTATTGTTAACCAAATGTTGCGTAAAGTGGAAGTTGGTGAGTCTGGTGATACGGATCTTATCCAAGGTGATCAGGTCGAGTTTACTCGCTTGTTAGACGCCAATGAGCAAGCTATAGCTGAAGGTAAGTTCCCAGCTAAGTTTGAGCGTGTGCTTCTAGGTATCACAAAAGCTTCTTTGGCGACTGAGTCCTTTATATCGGCCGCTTCTTTCCAAGAGACAACTCGAGTCTTAACGGAAGGTGCGGTAACCGGTAAGAAAGATCACTTACGTGGCCTTAAAGAAAACGTTGTAGTAGGTCGCTTGATACCAGCCGGTACAGGTTTGGCGTACCACAATGAACGCAAGCGTAAAAAAGAGCTTGCATTAGCAGCGAAGGAAGGAAGTTCGACAGTAAGTGCCTCTGATGTTGAAGAAGCATTGAGTGCCGCGCTGAAAGACTAGTTATTTGCTGTTAAATCGCGAGGGAGGTGGTTTTTTAGTCGCCTCCCTATTGACTGTTTTATAGGCGCAAATTAAACTTGCGCCTCCTTAATTTTGGCGATTTCCGCCTTAAGAATTGGATTTGTGGAGCTTGTCTAATGGCAACCGTTAACCAGTTGGTTCGTAAACCACGTAAACGTAAAGTGGCAAAGAGTGACGTTCCTGCGTTACAAGCTTGTCCGCAACGCCGCGGTGTCTGCACTCGCGTATATACTACTACACCTAAAAAGCCTAACTCGGCTTTGCGTAAAGTATGTCGTGTTCGCTTGACTAACGGCTTTGAAGTAACTTCCTACATCGGTGGTGAAGGTCACAACCTGCAAGAACACAGCGTAGTGCTGATTCGCGGCGGTCGTGTAAAAGACCTTCCTGGTGTTCGTTACCACACAGTACGTGGTAGCTTGGATACTTCAGGCGTACAAAAACGTAAGCAAGGCCGTTCTAAATACGGTACTAAACGTCCTAAGTAAGCTAGCGCTACTTAATTCATCGTTTAGACATAATTTTTTAACACAGTAAGGCCGAGCAATATTTGAATTGTCTCGGGCGAACCTGAAGAGGATATTGCAATGCCTAGAAGACGCGTCGTCGCCAAGCGTGAAGTCCTTCCGGATCCTAAACACGGAAGCCAACTTCTTGCTAAGTTCATTAACCACGTAATGGTTAGTGGCAAAAAATCTGTAGCAGAGAGTATTGTTTACAATGCCCTTAACACGGTTGCAACTCGTGCTAAAACGGAAGAGCCAATGGCTATCTTCGAAAAAGCATTAGAATCTATCCAGCCAATGGTTGAGGTTAAATCTCGCCGTGTTGGTGGTGCGACTTACCAAGTTCCTGTTGAAGTGCGTCCAGCTCGCCGCGCCGCTTTATCTATGCGCTGGTTGGTTGATGCTTCACGTAAGCGTGGTGAAAAATCCATGGCTTTGCGTCTAGCAGGTGAAATTCTAGATGCTTCTGAAAATAAAGGTTCTGCTGTTAAGAAACGTGAAGACGTTCATCGCATGGCAGAAGCTAACAAAGCATTCTCTCACTACCGTTTCTAATGATCCCCAGAAGGATACACAGTGGCACGTAAAACACCTATCAACCGCTACCGTAACATCGGTATTGTTGCGCATGTTGATGCAGGTAAAACGACGACGACTGAACGCGTTCTTTTCTACACTGGTTTGTCTCATAAAATTGGAGAGGTCCATGATGGTGCCGCGACAATGGATTGGATGGAGCAAGAGCAAGAGCGTGGTATCACGATAACTTCAGCAGCGACAACGTGCTTCTGGAGCGGAATGAACAAGCAGTTTGATGAGCATCGTGTCAATATTATAGACACGCCTGGGCACGTAGATTTTACTATTGAAGTAGAGCGTTCTTTACGTGTCTTGGATGGTGCTGTTGTTGTGTTGTGTGGTTCTTCTGGTGTGCAGCCTCAAACTGAAACGGTTTGGCGTCAAGCGAATAAGTATGAAGTTCCTCGTGTCGTGTTCGTCAATAAGATGGATCGTACAGGAGCAGATTATTTTTCGGTTGTAAGTCAGCTCGAAACGCGATTGGGTGCTAATGCTGTGCCTATTCAGATCAATGTCGGCGCTGAAGAAGATTTCAAAGGCGTTATCGATTTGGTTCTGATGAAAACCATTATGTGGAATGAAGAAGACCATGGCATGACGTTCTCATTAGAGGATGTCCCGTCTGATCAGCTTGATGAAGCGATGGAATGGCGTGAAAAGATGGTTGAGGCCGCTGCAGAAGCGAATGACGAATTGATGGAGAGGTACCTTGAAGAAGGTGAGCTCTCTGTTGAGGAGATAAAGAGCGGTTTGCGAATTCGTACATTATCCAATGAAATAGTCTTGGTGACATGCGGGTCTGCTTTTAAAAATAAAGGCGTGCAAGCCGTTCTGGATGCTGTTGTTGAGTATTTGCCTTCGCCGCTTGAAGTAAAAGCGATCGAAGGGATGCGTGAAGATGGTGTGACAGTGGTTACGCGAATTGCTGATGACGAGGCTCCGTTCTCTGCATTGGCGTTTAAAATAGCGACTGACCCATTTGTTGGCACATTGACCTTCATTCGTGTGTACTCTGGCATGTTGTTGTCTGGTGATGCTGTTTATAATTCTGTGAAGCAGAAGCGTGAGCGCATAGGGCGCATTGTGCAGATGCATGCGAATAATCGTGAAGAAATTAAAGAGGTACTGGCTGGTGATATCGCCGCCGCTGTAGGTATGAAATTTGTAACTACGGGTGATACCCTTTGCGATATGAACGATGTGGTTGTGCTGGAGCGTATGGAGTTTCCAGAGCCAGTTATTTCTGTTGCTGTTGAGCCAAAGTCTCAGGCAGATCAGGATAAAATGGCCATTGCGTTAGGTAAGCTGGCGCAAGAAGACCCTTCTTTTCGTGTTGAGACACACGTCGAGACGGGTCAAACAATTATTTCTGGTATGGGTGAGCTGCACTTAGATATTCTTGTTGACCGTATGCGTCGCGAGTTTAAAGTGGAGGCTAACATTGGTAAGCCTCAGGTTTCCTACCGGGAGAAAATTCGCAAAGAAGTGGTGGTTAATCACAAATTTGTGCGTCAATCCGGTGGTCGTGGTCAATACGGTCACGTCGTGATGAAGTTAATTCCAACCGATAAGGATGGGCTTGAGTTTATCAACGAGATTGTTGGTGGTGCTATTCCAAAAGAATACATCCCTGCGATAGAGAAAGGCGTTTCAGAGCAAATGAAGAATGGCGTTATAGCTGGTTACCCATTGTTGGGTATTAAGGTGGTGTTGTTCGATGGTTCATTCCATGATGTTGACTCTAATGAAATGGCTTTCAAAATTGCAGCTTCTCAGGGATTAAGAAAAGGAGCGGCTGATGCTGATCCATGTGTTCTTGAGCCTGTAATGAAAGTGGAAGTTGTAACTCCTGAGGAATACATGGGCGACGTAATGGGTGACCTAAATCGTCGTCGTGGTATTGTTCAGGGGATGGACGATTCCCCGTCAGGTAAAATTATCCGGGCAGAAGTTCCTTTAGGGCAGATGTTTGGGTATGCAACTGACGTGCGCAGCTTGTCGCAAGGGCGTGCGAGCTATGCAATGGAGTTTGAGAAATACGCTGAAGCACCGGCTAGTGTGGCAGACGCGATCATCAAAAATGAAGATTAATCATCATACTTACTAATTCTTAAGGTGTATGTATCATGGCAAAGAGTAAATTTGAACGTAATAAACCGCACGTTAACGTTGGCACTATCGGTCACGTTGACCATGGTAAAACAACATTAACAGCAGCATTAACACGCGTATGTGCAGAAGTTTTCGGCGGCACCGCTGTTGCTTTTGACGGTATCGATAATGCGCCTGAAGAGCGTGAGCGTGGAATCACTATCTCTACATCTCACGTAGAATACGATTCACCAGTTCGCCATTACGCGCACGTAGATTGTCCTGGTCACGCCGATTATGTTAAAAACATGATCACTGGTGCCGCACAAATGGACGGCGCTATCTTGGTTTGTGGCGCGACTGATGGCCCTATGCCTCAGACTCGTGAGCACATCCTTCTTTCTCGCCAAGTAGGCGTTCCATACATCGTAGTTTTCCTTAACAAGTCTGACTTGTTGGCAGAAGATTGTGGTGGTGCGGATTCTGAAGAATACGCAGAAATGCTTGAGTTGGTTGAGATGGAATTGCGTGATCTTCTATCTGAATATGACTTCCCAGGTGATGATACTCCAATCATTCCAGGTTCCGCGCTTATGGCGTTGAAAGGCGAAGATGACAACGAAATGGGTACGACTGCTGTTCGTAAACTCGTTGAAACTCTTGACTCTTACATTCCTGAGCCAGAGCGTGCTATCGATGGTGCTTTCTTGATGCCTATCGAGGACGTATTCTCTATCCAAGGTCGTGGTACGGTTGTAACTGGTCGTGTTGAGCGCGGTATCGTTCGCATTCAAGAAGAAGTTGAAATTGTTGGTATCGTGAATACTACCAAGACAACTTGTACTGGTGTAGAGATGTTCCGTAAATTGCTTGACGAAGGTCGTGCAGGTGAGAACTGTGGTATCCTTCTTCGTGGTACTAAGCGTGAAGATGTTCAGCGAGGTCAAGTTTTGGCTAAGCCTGGTTCAATCACTCCTCACACTGAGTTCGAAGCTGAAGTATATGTTTTGGGTAAAGATGAAGGTGGTCGTCACACTCCATTCTTCAAAGGTTACCGTCCTCAGTTCTACTTCCGTACAACTGACGTAACAGGTGCTTGTTCTTTGCCTGAAGGCGTAGAAATGGTTATGCCTGGCGATAACATTCAGATGACTGTTGAACTAATTCACCCAATCGCGATGGACGAAGGTCTACGTTTCGCGATCCGTGAAGGTGGTCGTACAGTAGGTGCTGGTGTTGTTGCTAAAATCCTTAAATAATTAGATATTTTTATCTTATTATTTTAGATTTTAAAAAGGGCTGCCCACTAGGGTGGCCTTTTTTATTTTGTGGTTTATTTGTTGCTTCATAAATTGGTTACTTGACAACCAGTTTTTGAATGGCTAATATTCGCCGTCCTTAAAAAAGGATTCTGGCTTAATAAATGTACAGTTAAGTCATTAAAACATTGTATTTGGAGTTGGAAATGCAAAGCCAAAAAATCCGTATTCGTCTGAAAGCGTTTGATCATCGTTTGATTGATGCTTCAACACAAGAAATTGTGGACACAGCGAAACGTACAGGTGCGCAAGTACGTGGACCGATTCCACTTCCTACTCGTAAAGAGCGTTATACAGTATTGATTTCTCCACACGTAAACAAAGATGCGCGTGATCAGTATGAAATCCGTACACATAAACGTGTTCTAGACATCGTTGAGCCAACAGAGAAAACCGTTGATGCTTTAATGAAGCTAGACCTTGCGGCAGGCGTGGAAGTACAAATTTCTTTGGGTTAATAGCTCAAAGTTTGGGGTGCGAGAACCGACTGGTTATCAGTCGGCTTATGCACAATAGTGGAATGATCTGGAATGATCAGCCGTAGCGGGTGATAGCCCCATACACAACTGGCAAATGAGGTAAAAAATGACTATTCAATTAGTCGGACGCAAAGCCGGAATGACACGTATCTTCAATGAAGAGGGTGTATCCGTGCCAGTAACCGTCATCGAGGTTGAACCGAACCGCGTTACTCAGGTGAAAACAGCAGCAACTGACGGCTATCAAGCTGTTCAGGTTACTGTTGGTTCTCGCCGTTCGAGCCGCGTTAACAAAGCCGCTGCAGGACACTATGCAAAAGCGAACGTTGAAGCAGGTCGTGGTTTGTGGGAGTTCCGCCTTTCAGGTGACGAAAAAGAAATCAATGTTGGTGATGAGCTAACTGTTGCTGATTTCGAATCTATCCAAATGGTTGATGTAACTGGTCAATCAAAGGGTAAAGGGTTTCAAGGTGCCATCAAGCGTCATAATTTCAGTATGCAAGACGCTACACATGGTAACTCATTGTCTCACCGTGCACCTGGCTCCATCGGCCAATGTCAAACACCTGGTCGTGTTTGGAAAGGCAAGAAGATGGCTGGCCATATGGGTGCTGCACAAGTAACTACACAATCACTTGAAGTGGTTCGTGTGGACACAGAGCGTAACCTTATCCTTGTGAAAGGTGCCGTACCTGGTGCAGTGAATGGTGATGTTATTCTTCAATCAGCTGTTAAAGCTCGCTAAGAGGGGTAGACAATGAACTTGAATCTAACAGGCACAGAAGGAACCGTTGAAGTTTCTGATGTAGCCTTTGCTCGTGAATACAACGAAGCACTTGTTCACCAAGTAGTTACATCTTACTTGGCTGGTGCTCGTCAAGGTTCACGCGCTCAAAAAACTCGCTCTGAAGTGGCAGGTGGTGGACGCAAACCTTGGAAACAAAAAGGTTCTGGTCGTGCACGTGCAGGTACTATCCGTAGCCCTCTTTGGCGCTCTGGTGGTGTTACTTTCGCTGCGAAACCACAGGATCACTCTCAAAAAGTGAACAAGAAGATGTACCGTGCAGCAATGCGCACCATCTGGTCTGAACTTGTCCGTAAAGATCGTCTTGTTGTGGTTGAAGAACTTAAATTGGAAGCTCCAAAGACTAAGCTCTTCATAGCAAAAATGGCAGAATTGAATCTTGAGAACGCTTTGATTATCTCCAGTGATTTGGATGATAATTTGTTCCTAGCGGCTCGCAACATTCCTAACGTAGATGTACGTGATGCAGCGTCTATCGACCCTGTTAGCTTGATTGCTTACGACAAAGTGTTGGTGACAGTTGGTGCTCTGAAACAAGTTGAGGAGGCACTAGCATGATCGGCGAACGTATTTATAAAGTTTTGTTGGGTCCACATATTTCCGAAAAAGCAACGATCGTAGCTGAAGGCAATGGTCAGTATGTATTTCGTGTTACAGGTGATGCAACAAAACCTGAAATCAAACAAGCTATCGAAGCACTGTTTGAAGTCAAAGTTGAGTCTGTTCGCACGTTGAACCATAAAGGTAAAACAAAGCGTACAGTTCGTGGCCTAGGTAAGCGTAAAGACGTTAAAAAAGCGTACGTACGTTTGGCTGAAGGTCAAGAAATTGATTTCATGGTCGCTGAATAAGGGGAGATAGGTCAATGGCTGTTGTTAAAAGTAAGCCAACGTCTGCAGGCCGTCGTCACGTTGTTAAAGTTACTAACAACGATTTGCACAAAGGCGCACCATATGCACCTTTGCTAGATAAGCAAAGCAGATCGGGTGGACGCAACAATAACGGACGCATCACTACGCGTCACGTAGGTGGTGGTCATAAGCAGCATTATCGTATGGTTGATTTTCGTCGTAACAAAGACGGGATCCCTGCGGTAGTTGAGCGTTTGGAATATGATCCAAACCGTTCTGCAAACATTGCATTAATTATGTATGCTGATGGTGAGCGTCGTTACATTATCGCTTCTAAAGGTATGGTTGCAGGCAATGTAGTTTTTAGTGGTGCAGATGCGCCTATCAAAACCGGTAATACTTTGCCTCTGCAAAATATTCCAGTTGGTAGTACCGTACACTGTGTCGAGCTTAAGCCAGGTAAAGGTGCACAAGTTGCACGTTCAGCCGGTGCTTCTGCTCAGCTAGTTGCTCGTGAAGGTCGCTACGTTACCCTTCGCCTACGTTCAGGTGAAATGCGTAAAGTATTGACAGAATGTCGCGCTACTTTAGGTGAAGTATCAAACTCCGAGCATAGCTTACGAGTTCTTGGTAAAGCTGGTGCTACGCGTTGGCGTGGTGTTCGTCCTACCGTTCGCGGTGCGGCGATGAACCCAGTGGATCACCCACATGGTGGTGGTGAAGGTCGTAGCAAAGGTGGTCGTCACCCAGTTACACCATGGGGTGTGCCTACTAAAGGGTACAAAACACGCAGCAACAAGCGTACTGATAAACTTATTGTACGTCGCCGTACTAAGTAATAAGAGGAAACGACTGTGCCACGTTCACTAAAAAAAGGTCCTTTTATCGACCTTCATTTGTTGAAAAAGGTAGAGGCTGCGGTAGAGAAAAAAGATCGTCGTCCAATTAAGACTTGGTCGCGCCGTTCTACTATCTTCCCTGATTTTGTAGGGTTGACTATCGCTGTCCATAATGGTCGCCAGCATGTTCCAGTTCTTGTAACTGAAGATATGGTCGGTCATAAATTGGGTGAGTTCGCTCCGACCCGTACATATCGTGGTCATGCTGCGGACAAGAAAGCCAAACGGTAATAAGAGGTATTAACATGAGTGAAGTAAAAGCTTCATTGAAGGGTGCTCGCCTCTCTGCGCAGAAGGCCCGTTTGGTTGTAGATCAAATCCGCGGCAAATCTGTTAGCGAAGCGCTGAACATTTTAACGTTCAGTCCTAAGAAGGCGGCAGTAATTGTCAAGAAAGTACTCGAGTCTGCTATAGCTAACGCTGAGCATAACGAAGGTGCTGATGTAGATGACTTGCGTGTTTCTACGGCGTATGTTGATGAGGCTATGACTCTGAAGCGTATTATGCCACGTGCCAAAGGCCGTGCTGACCGTATTTTAAAACGCGGTTGCCATATCACAGTTAAAGTCGCTGACTAATTAGGAGAAACCCAATGGGTCAGAAGGTTCATCCAACTGGTATACGCCTAGGGATAGTTAAAGATCATACTTCAACTTGGTATGCGAATAATCAAAACTACTCTAAGCTGTTATTAAACGATCTTCAGGTTCGTAAGTACTTGGAGAAAAAATTGGTCCAGGCTTCTGTTTCTCGTATCGAGATTCAGCGTCCTGCTCAGACAGCCCGTATTACAATTCACACTGCCCGTCCAGGTATCGTGATTGGTAAGAAAGGCGAAGATGTTGAGAAACTACGTAATGCCGTATCAGAAATGATGGGTGTTCCAGTTCACATCAATATCGAAGAAATCCGTAAGCCTGAAATGGATGCGAAATTGGTTGCAGCTAACATCGCTAGCCAACTTGAGCGTCGCGTTATGTTTCGTCGTGCTATGAAGCGCGCCGTACAAAATGCCATGCGTGCAGGCGCGAAAGGTATCAAGGTTCAGGTAAGTGGTCGTTTGGGCGGTGCAGAGATTGCACGAGCTGAGTGGTACCGTGAAGGTCGCGTACCTCTACATACTCTTCGCGCTGACATTGACTACTCTACTTATGAAGCAGCTACAACTTACGGCATCATTGGCGTAAAAGTGTGGATCTTCAAAGGCGAGATCTTGGGCGGTATTGAACAAGTGCGAGCTGACAAAGGCGCACAAAAGAAGAAGTCTAAGTAGGGGGTAAGTCATGTTACAACCGAAACGTACTAAGTTCCGCAAGATGCAAAAAGGCCGTAACCGCGGTCTAGCACTTCGCGGAAACCAAGTCAGCTTTGGTGAATTCGGATTGAAGTCCACTGAACGTGGTCGTCTTACTGCTCGTCAAATTGAAGCGGCGCGTCGTGCAATGACTCGTCACATCAAACGTGGTGGTAAAATTTGGATTCGTGTGTTCCCTGATAAGCCGATTACTCAGAAGCCTCTAGAAGTGCGTCAGGGTAAAGGTAAGGGTAGCGTAGAATACTGGGTTGCTCAGATTCAACCTGGAAAAATGCTTTATGAAGTTGAGGGTGTTTCTGAACAGTTGGCTCGTGAAGCATTTGCTTTAGCCGCTGCTAAGCTTCCTCTGTCCACAACTTTCGTAACGCGTACGGTGATGTAGATGAAAGCAAAAGAACTGCAAGAAAAGTCTGTAGCTGAGCTACAAGCGACCTTGATTGAACTGCTTCGTGAGCAATTTACTCTGCGTATGCAGAAAGCTACGGGTCAGTTGGCGCAAACTCATTTGCTTCCGCAAGTTCGCCGCAATATCGCACGTGTTAAAACCGTGCTAAATGATAAGGCAGGTAACTAAGATGGCAGAAACAAAAGCGCGCACCGCTACTGGTAAAGTAGTTAGCGATAAGATGGATAAAACCATCACAGTACTAGTTGAGCGTACAGAAAAACACCCTTTATACGGTAAGTTTATTCGTCGTTCTACTAAATTACACGCTCATGATGAAAACAACGAATGTCAGATCGGTGATACCGTTAAGGTTGTGGAAACACGTCCTTACTCTAAGTCTAAGACTTGGAATCTAGTGCAAGTTGTTGAGAAAGCAGCAGCTGTTTAAGCTGCTCCTTCCTTCGTGAGACTTGTTATCTAAATTGATTGGAGAGCAGAAATGATTCAAACAGAATCGATGCTTGATGTTGCAGATAACAGCGGCGCAAAGCGTGTTCAGTGTATTAAAGTACTGGGTGGCTCACATCGTCGTTATGCTGCTATCGGTGACATCATTAAGGTCACAGTGAAAGAAGCGATCCCACGTGGTCGTGTTAAAAAAGGGCAGGTTCTTAACGCAGTTGTCGTTAGAACTAAGAAAGGTGTTCGTCGTTCCGATGGCTCAGTAATCCGTTTTGATGTAAACTCAGCGGTTCTATTGAATGCTTCAGGACAGCCTATTGGTACTCGTATCTTTGGCCCTGTAACACGTGAATTGCGTACTGAGCAGTTCATGAAAATTGTTTCTCTTGCACCAGAAGTGCTGTAAGAGGGAGAGGGGACATTATGCGTAAGATCAAACGTGACGACGAAGTTATCGTGATTGCTGGTAAAGATAAAGGCAAGCGCGGTAAAGTTGTTAAGGTAGTAGACGAAAATCGAGTTCTAGTTTCTGGCATTAATACTGTTAAGAAACACGAGAAGCCAAACCCAATGAAAGGGTCAACTGGTGGTATCGTTGAGCAAGAAGCACCAATCCAGGTTTCAAATGTAGCTATCTACAATAGTGCTACAGGTAAAGCGGATCGCGTCGGCTTTAAATTGAATGAAGACGGTACTAAAGTACGTGTATTCAAATCAAATAGTGAAGCGATTGACGCCTAAGAGCGAGAATTATAGCCATGGCGAGACTTAAGCAAGTTTATAAAGATACAGTGGTAGCGGCTCTTACTGAAGAGTTTAGTTACCTGAATGTGATGGAAGTGCCGAAAATCACTAAGATTACATTGAACATGGGTGTTGGTGAAGCTATCGCAGACAAGAAACTTCTTGAGCATGCGGTAAACGATCTTGAAGCACTTAGCGGCCAGAAAGTCGTAGTAACAAAAGCGCGTAAATCAGTAGCTGGCTTTAAAATCCGTGACGGTTATCCGATCGGTTGTAAAGTGACGCTACGTGGTGAGCGTATGTGGGATTTCTTTGACCGTTTGGTTGATGTTGCTATTCCACGTATCCGTGACTTCCGTGGACTTAATCCTAAGTCTTTTGATGGTCGTGGTAACTACAGTATGGGTGTTAAAGAGCAGATCATCTTCCCTGAGATCGATTACGATAAAGTAGATCGTGTACGTGGTATGGACATTACGATCACAACGACTGCTCGTACCGATGAAGAAGGTCGTGCTTTGTTAGCCGCCTTTAGTTTCCCTTTCAAGAAATAAGAGGTAGGAATCATGGCTAAAATATCAATGATTCAGCGCGAAGCAAAACGTACTAAATTAGTAGCAAAGTTCGCTGAAAAGCGTGCTGCTCTAAAAGCGATCATTAGCGACGTTAATGCATCGGACGATGAAAAGTGGGAAGCAACGCTTAAATTGCAAGCGCTTCCACGCGATTCATCTTCTTCTCGCCAGCGTAACCGTTGTCAAATAACGGGTCGTCCGCATGGTGTTTATCGTAAGTTTGGTTTGTCAAGAATCAAACTACGTGAAGCAGCAATGCGCGGTGACGTGCCAGGCTTGAAGAAAGCTAGTTGGTAAGCAAGTAGAGCGCTATCATAATACATTGCAGTGAGTGGGGTGTCTAATTACTGGACATCCTGCTCGCTGCTGTGTACTATGCGCGAGCTCTATTTGCTGCACAATGGTTTTTTAAATTAGGAGCTCTTAAATGAGTATGCAAGATACCCTTGCGGATATGTTTACACGTATTCGTAATGCACAGATGGCTGCAAAGACTTCTGTGAGCATGCCTTCATCAAAAATGAAGTCATCAATTGCTGCTGTCCTACGCGAAGAAGGTTACGTTGGTAACTTTTCCGTAGATGAAGCGGTAAAGCCGACACTTACAATCGAGTTGAAATACTACGAAGGTAAGCCGGTTATTGAACAAATTAAACGCGCCTCTCGCCCAAGCTTACGTCAATACAAAGGCACTACTGATTTACCTAAAGTAGAAGCTGGTCTTGGTGTTGCTATCATCTCTACCTCTAAAGGTGTGATGACAGACCGTGCAGCTCGTGCTGCTGGTATTGGTGGCGAAGTAATCTGCACTGTATTCTAGGAGTTAGTATGTCTCGAGTTGCTAATAGTCCCGTGACGCTTCCTAGTGGTGTAGATTTAACTCTTAATGGCCAAAATGTTGTTGTTAAAGGCGGCAAAGGTTCATTAGAGTTTAATGTTCACACAAGCGTTGTTGTGTCTAAAGAAGAAAATGTTATTACCTTCGCTGCGCGCGATGGTGCAAAGCAAAGCCGTGCCTTAGCTGGTACTACTCGTGCCTTGGTTAACAACATGGTTGTTGGTGTTAGTCAGGGTTTTGAGAAAAGATTGCTTCTTCAAGGTGTTGGTTACCGTGCTGCTCTTAAAGGCAATGTGCTTAACCTGTCATTGGGTTTTTCTCACCCAGTAGATTACGAACTACCTGAAGGCGTAACAGCTGAATGCGCTTCTCAAACAGAAGTCGTGATCCGCGGTGTTGATAAGCAAGCCGTTGGTCAAGTCGCTGCAGAAGTTCGCGGTTTCCGTCCGCCAGAGCCTTATAAAGGTAAAGGTGTTCGCTATTCTGATGAAGTAATTCGTCGTAAAGAAGCTAAGAAGAAGTAGGTAGGCATTCATGAACACTAAAAAACAATCTCGGATTCGTCGTGCACGTCGTGCTCGTTTGCATATTCGTGACTTAGGTGCGAATCGTCTTACTGTACATCGCACACCACGCCACATGTATGCTCAAGTGATTTCTCCTTGTGGTAGTAAAGTGCTTGCTAGCGCTTCTACTCTTGAGGAAGCTCTACGTGCTACAGCGACTGGTAATAAAGCAGCGGCTAAAGAAGTCGGTACTTTGATTGCTACTCGTGCTAAAGAAGCAGGTGTCACGTCGGTCGCTTTTGACCGTTCTGGCTTTAAGTACCATGGTCGCGTTCAAGTTCTTGCTGACGCGGCACGTGAAGCCGGTCTAGAGTTTTAAGGGGTAGCAAATGGCAGTTAATGATCAACAAACTAGCGACCTCCAAGAGAAGCTAGTTCAAGTAAACCGCGTTGCTAAAGTTGTGAAGGGTGGTCGTATCTTCTCTTTTACAGCATTAACAGTCGTTGGTGATGGTAAAGGTAAAGTTGGCTTTGGTCGCGGTAAAGCGCGCGAAGTTCCACAAGCTATTCAAAAAGCAATGGAACAAGCTCGTCGCAACATGGTTTCTGTTAAGCTTGATGGCGATACTCTTCAGTATCCTGTTAAAGCTAACCATGGTGCTTCTAAAGTTTACATGCAGCCTGCTTCACAAGGTACTGGTATTATTGCCGGTGGTGCAATGCGTGCGGTTCTTGAAATCGCTGGTGTTCACAACGTGTTGGCTAAATGTTATGGCTCTACAAACCCTGTAAACGTAGTTCGCGCTACGATTAAAGGTTTGCAGGATATGAAAGCTCCTGAACAAATCGCGGCTAAACGCGGTAAGTCAGTCGATCAAATTTTGGGGTAATGTGTTATGGCGAATAATACCATCACAGTTCAACTAACCCGCAGCCCGATCGGTCGTCTTCCAAAGCACCGTGAAACTGTTAAAGGCTTGGGTTTGCGTAAAGTTGGCCAAACTCGTCAGTTGGAAGATACTCCTTCTGTACGTGGTATGGTTAATAAAGTTTATTACATGGTAAAAGTGGTAGGGGAATAAAATGTTTTTAAATACTATTAGTCCTGCCGCAGGTAGCAAGCATGCTCCTAAACGTGTTGGTCGCGGTATTGGTAGCGGCTTGGGTAAAACCGGCGGACGAGGCCATAAAGGTCTTAAATCTCGCTCTGGTGGCTCAGTAAAACCTGGTTTTGAAGGCGGTCAAATGCCTTTGCAGCGTCGTCTGCCAAAATTTGGTTTCACTTCACGTCAAGCGAAATATGTTGCTGAGGTTCGTTTGAACGAACTTGCTGCTGTTAATGCTGAAGTTGTAGATTTGGCTGCTCTTAAAAGCGCCGACATTCTTGGTCATCAAATTAAGACAGCTCGTGTGATTTTGTCAGGTTCTATCGACAAAGCAATCACTGTTCGTGGTCTTAAAGTGACTAAAGGTGCTCGTGCCGCTATTGAAGCAGCTGGCGGAAAAGTCGAGGAATAAATGGCAAAGCGTGGCTCACTACCAGCTGGTATGCAGAACGGATTGAGCGAGCTTTGGTCTCGTATTCGTTTTGTGTTTCTGGCAATCATTGTATACCGAATCGGTGCGCATATTCCTGTTCCAGGCATTAATCCTGATAGGCTATCTGCGTTGTTTGATCAAAATGAAGGCACTATTCTGAGTTTATTTAACGTATTCTCAGGGGGAGCACTTGAGCGCATGAGTATTTTTGCGCTTGGGATTTTGCCCTATATTTCTGCCTCTATTATTATGCAGTTATTGACCGTCGTGAGTCCGCAGCTAGAGCAGCTAAAGAAAGAGGGTGAGGCGGGTCGTCGCAAGATTACTCAGTACACCCGTTATGGTACTGTTTTACTTGCTTTGGTCCAGTCCGCTAGTATGGCGGTGGGTCTTGCAAGTCAGGGGATTTCATTTAGTAGTGGTATGGAATTCTATGCTGTTGCTGTAGTGACTCTTGTTGCAGGCACTGTTTTCTTAATGTGGCTGGGTGAGCAAGTTACTGAGAAAGGTATTGGTAATGGTATTTCCATTCTGATCTTTGCAGGTATTGTTGCTGGTCTGCCTTCTGCTTTAGGTCGTTCATTTGAATCGGCTCGCCAAGGCGATATTAATATTTTAGCTTTGTTGCTTATTGGTGTTTTAGCTATTGCAACCATCGCATTCGTTGTTTTCATCGAGCGTGGTCAGCGTCGCATAACAGTTAATTACGCCAAGCGTCAGCAAGGCAAAAAAGTGTTTGCTGCACAAAAAAGTCATTTGCCTTTAAAAGTGAACATGGCGGGTGTCATTCCGCCGATTTTTGCTTCCAGTATTCTTTTGTTTCCTGCTTCGATCGGACAGTGGTTTGGTCAAGGTGAGGGCATGGAGTGGTTGCAGAATATCTCTTTGGCTTTGGCTCCTGGGCAACCGCTCTATGTGTTGTTGTTTGCAATTGCAATCGTATTCTTTTGCTTTTTCTACACAGCGCTAGTGTTCAACCCTAAAGATGTAGCAGATAACCTGAAAAAGTCCGGTGCTTTCTTGCCGGGTATTCGTCCAGGCGATCATACCGCTCGATATATCGATGGTGTAATGACTCGTTTGACACTATTTGGTGCTTTGTACATCACTCTAGTGTCTCTGATGCCTCAGTTCTTTGTTGTTGCGTGGAATGTTCCATTCTACTTTGGCGGTACTTCTATGTTAATCGTAGTGGTTGTTGTCATGGACTTTATGTCGCAAGTTCAAAGTCATTTGATGAGTCAGCAGTACGAGTCATTAATGAAGAAATCTAATCTGACTGGTTATGGTCCAAATGGCCTAATGCGTTAAGCGTGGGTTGGAGTTGAACATGAAAGTACGTGCATCTGTAAAGAAAATCTGTCGTAACTGTAAGATCGTTCGTCGTAACGGTTCAGTTAGAGTGATTTGCGTTGAGCCTCGTCACAAACAGCGTCAAGGTTAATGGCGAGTTTGCTCGATGATAGGTAAGGGTGGTTGATTTATGGCCTAAAGATAGGCATAATCAGCCGCCCTCATGATAGTAAATGATGAATTAACACTTAATCATCAATAACAACGGAGTAAAGTGAATGGCTCGTATAGCCGGTGTCAATATTCCTGACAATAAACATGCGGTCATTTCTCTGACTTACATCTTCGGAATTGGCCGCACTCGTTCTCGCGCAATCTGCGCTGCTACGGGTGTTGCGGAAACTGCGAAAATCGGTTCATTAAGTGATGTTATCCTTGATGAACTTCGTGGAGAAGTTGCTAAGTATACTGTAGAGGGTGACTTACGTCGTGAAGTCAGTATGTCTATCAAACGTTTGATGGACCTAGGTTGCAATCGCGGGATTCGTCATCGCCGCAGCCTTCCAGTTCGTGGTCAACGTACCAAAACGAACGCCCGCACTCGAAAAGGCCCTCGTAAGCCTATTCGTAAGTAATTTGAACGCGTTTCGCTCTAGCCACAAGTTTGCTAGAGCTGAGCATTAAATAGGAAAGTGCAATATGGCTAAGCCAGCTACGCGCAACACTAAGAAGAAAGTCAAAAAGACGGTCGTCGATGGTGTTGCTCATGTACATGCGTCATTTAATAATACGATCGTAACGATCACCGACCGTCAAGGCAATGCGTTGTCTTGGGCAACTGCCGGTGGTTCTGGTTTTCGCGGATCTCGTAAAAGTACACCTTTTGCAGCTCAAGTAGCAGCGGAACGTGCCGGTACTGTCGCACAAGAATTTGGCCTTAAAAACGTTGATGTAATGATTAAGGGCCCAGGTCCTGGTCGTGAGTCTGCAGTTCGCGCATTGAACTCTTTAGGCTTGCGTATTAATAACATCACAGATGTGACGCCAATCCCGCACAACGGTTGCCGTCCACCTAAGAAACGTCGCGTTTAATTGAGGAGACAGATACATGGCTCGTTATATAGGTCCAACTTGTAAGTTGTCTCGTCGTGAAGGTACCGACTTGCAATTGAAGAGCGGTTCACGCGCTCTTGAGTCGAAATGTAAAGTAGAAACGGTTCCTGGTGTGCATGGTGCACGTCGTGGTCGTCTTTCTGATTACGGCTTGCAGTTACGTGAGAAACAAAAAGTACGTCGTATGTACGGTGTTCTTGAAAAACAATTTAGTAACTACTACAAATCTGCTGCTCGTATCAAAGGTGCTACTGGTGAAAACTTGTTGCAACTTTTGGAATCACGTTTAGACAACGTTGTATACCGCGCAGGTTTTGGTTCTACACGTGCAGAAGCTCGTCAACTGGTTGGCCATAAAGGCATTCTAGTCAATGGCGCATCGGTTAACATTGCGTCTTACCAAGTCAAAGCTGGTGACGTTGTGTCAATTCGTGAAAAAGCTAAGAAGCAATTGCGTGTACAAAGCGCACTAGAGCTATCTAAAGGTCGTGCACCGATCCACTGGATCGAAGTTGATGCAACTAAACTGGAAGCAACTTACAAAGCTGTTCCAGAGCGTGCCGATTTATCAGCTGAAATTAATGAGAACCTAATCGTCGAACTTTACTCTAAGTAAGTTGACTATTGGGATTATGAAATAGGTGGATCTATGCAGCGTTCAGTGAGCGAATTGTTAACCCCACGCAACATTGAAGTGCAGGAGTTAGGCAATACTCGTGCTAAAGTGACTCTTCAACCGCTTGAGCGTGGTTTTGGACATACTTTAGGTAACGCATTGCGTCGAATTCTTCTGTCTTCAATGCCAGGTTGTGCGATTGTTGAAGTTGAAATCGACGGTGTATTACACGAATACAGCGCAATCGAAGGGGTTAAAGAAGATGTTATTGAAATTCTTCTTAACCTGAAAGGAGTTGCGATCGCTCTACACGGGCAGGATGAAGCAACTCTTACTTTAAGTAAAAAGGGTCCTGGTATCGTAACGGCTGGTGATATTCAGTTGATTTCCGATGCAGAGATTGCTAACCCAGATCACATTATTGCGCACTTAGATGATACTGCTGAATTAACGATGCAGATCAAAGTCGCTCGTGGTCGTGGTTATGAGCCTGCTGATGCTCGTGTTGCTGGCGACGATGAGACTCGTCCAATTGGTCGCTTGCAACTGGATGCCTCGTTCAGCCCTGTTCGTCGTGTTGCTTACAGTGTCGATAACGCTCGTGTTGAGCAACGTACGGATTTGGATAAGCTTGTCTTAGACATCGAATCCAATGGTACGATTGATCCTGAAGAAGCCATTCGTCGCGCAGCGACTATTCTACAACAGCAAATTGCTGTGTTCGTCGCCCTTGAAAGCGAGAGCGAAGCGCCTGTTGTCGAAGAAGAGGATGAGATTGATCCAATTTTGCTACGCCCGGTTGATGATCTTGAGTTGACCGTTCGCAGTGCTAACTGTTTAAAAGCAGAGAACATTTATTACATCGGTGATTTGATTCAACGCACTGAGGTGGAGCTTCTTAAGACGCCTAACCTTGGTAAGAAGTCGTTAACTGAAATCAAAGATGTTTTAGCACAGCGTGGTTTGTCTTTGGGAATGCGTTTAGAAAACTGGCCACCAGCTAGTTTGAAAGACGATAGCAAAGTTCTAGCTCGCTAGGTCATTGTTCCCTGACCACCGTAGTTTGGTAAGGAATATAAAATGCGTCATCGTAAGAGTGGTCGTCACTTAAACCGTACTAGCTCACATCGTAAAGCGATGTTTAAGAATATGGCTGTTTCTTTGTTTGAACACGAAGTTATTAAAACTACGTTGCCAAAAGCAAAAGAATTACGTCGTGTTGCTGAGCCTTTGATCACATTGGCGAAAGTTGATTCTGTAGCGAATCGTCGCCTTGCCTTTGCTCGTACTCGTAGCAAAGAAGCAGTAGGTAAATTGTTCACTGAACTTGGTCCTCGTTACCAAGCTCGCCCAGGCGGTTATGTTCGCATTTTAAAGTGTGGATTCCGTACTGGTGATAATGCGCCTATGGCTTATGTTGAACTGGTTGATCGTCCAGTTGCAGAAGCCGCTGAGTAATCTCAGTTTGTAAGTAAAAAGCCGAGCTATTAGCTCGGCTTTTTTTTGTGTGTAGTTTATGTCTTCGGTTAAGTGATTTGATTAATTAACTTGGGAACGGCTTGGCAAAACACAGGATGTTATTTGTTCTGTGTTTTGCTTTTTTATGTTTGAAAGTTAAAATGCTGATCGTAAGTTTTGACGGCCGCGCCCTATGCTTTTAACATTGGCTTTAAAAATCGTCCAGTATGAGATTGTTTAACGTCTCCAATGTGCTCGGGAGTGCCTTCTGCTACGATAAAACCTCCTCCACTGCCACCCTCTGGGCCTAAATCGATAATCCAGTCCGCTGTTTTGATAACATCCAGATTGTGTTCAATGACAACCACGGTGTTGCCATGGTCTCTTAGACGATGAAGAACAGTAAGAAGTTGTTCGATATCCGCAAAATGGAGACCTGTAGTGGGTTCGTCAAGTATATAAAGCGTAGTGCCTGTGTCCCTTTTTGAAAGTTCTTTGGCCAATTTAACCCGTTGTGCTTCGCCACCGGATAGTGTTGTTGCTGCTTGCCCAAGTCGTATGTAGCCGAGTCCAACGTCCATGAGGGTCTGTAGCTTTCTAGCGATAGAGGGGACGGGATCAAAAAAATCACGAGCATCTTCAATGGTCATTTCTAAACATTGATGGATGTTTTTCCCTTTATAGTGTATTTCAAGGGTTTCGCGATTATAGCGTTTGCCTTTACAGGTATCGCACGGTACGTACACATCAGGTAGAAAGTGCATTTCTACTTTAATGACGCCATCGCCCTGACAGGCTTCGCAGCGCCCCCCCTTTACGTTGAAACTGAATCGGCCTGGTTTATAACCACGCGACCGTGATTCTTGAGTGGCTGAAAATAGCTCTCTCATTGGAGTGAAAATGCCAGTATAGGTTGCAGGGTTAGATCGTGGTGTACGTCCAATTGGGCTTTGGTTAATATCGACACATTTATCGAATAAGTCCAATCCTTCTATTTTATCGTGTGGCGCGGCTTTTAGTGTGGTCGCTCCGTTCAGTGCTGTTGCTGCCAATGGGTATAAGGTACCGTTGATTAGAGTCGATTTACCTGATCCTGACACCCCGGTTACGCACGTCATCACGCCTACAGGAATACGCAGGTCAACGGTATTAAGGTTATTGCCTGTAGCGCCTAGTAAGCTCAAGTACTTATTCTCTTTGGCGGTGTGGCGAAAGGTTGGGATCTCAATTTTTCGTTTACCGGTGAGGTATTGTCCCGTGATTGATTCTGCGCAATCCATAATGTCTTGTGGCGTCCCGCTGGCAATAATTTCTCCTCCATGTATACCGGCACCTGGTCCAATGTCTACGACAAAGTCGGCAATACGAATGGCGTCTTCATCATGCTCTACGACGATCACGGTGTTGCCAAGGTCTCGTAATCTGGTCAATGTAGCGATTAAGCGCTCATTATCGCGTTGGTGTAAACCAATGGAGGGTTCATCAAGAATATACATAACACCGACGAGTCCTGCGCCTATTTGACTTGCAAGTCGAATGCGTTGTGCTTCACCACCCGACAACGAATCGGCCTTACGATCGAGTGTTAGGTAGTCTAAGCCGACATTGACTAAAAACGTCAGTCGCTCGCAGATTTCCTTTAGTATTTTGGAGGCTATTTCACCACGCGAGCCGGGTAGCTCGAGTGTTTCAAAGTATTTTAGGCATTCAGCAATGGGGTAAGTAACGACGTCAGGTAACGTTTGTTCTTTGATGAATACGTTGCGTGCTGAACGGTTGAGGCGAGACCCACGGCATTCTGGGCAGGGTTGCACGCTGATGTACTGAGATAAATCATCTCGAACACTGTCTGATTCGGTTTCATGATAGCGGCGTTGTAAATTGGGTATAACGCCTTCGAATGCGTGAGAGCGTGTCATTTTATCACCACGCTCATTGATATAAACAAAGTCTATTTTGTCTTTGCCAGAGCCTTGTAAGATACGTTTTTTAAAGTCATCGGGTATGTCTTGATATTTAGATTCGATGTTAAAACCGTAATGTTTTGCCAGAGCGCTTAGTTGCTGGTAATAGAAAATGCTGCGTCGCCCCCAGCCACGAATGGCACCTTCGGCTAAAGTCAGTGTTTCATCTTGAATGATTCTGTCCGGGTCAAACATTTGGTGCGTACCCAGTCCATCACAGGTTTGGCAGGCGCCATTAGGGTTGTTAAATGAAAACAAACGAGGTTCGAGTTCGGTTAAGCTATAGCCACATACTGGGCATGCAAATTTGCTCGAAAAAATATACTCTTCTTTTTCATTGTCCATATTAATGACTTTAGCAATGCCATCGGATAACCCTAAACAGGTTTCAAATGATTCTGCTAAGCGTAGCTGTAAATCTGACCGGACTTTAAAGCGATCAATCACGACTTCTATGGTGTGTTTCTTGTTTTTCTCAAGCGCTGGTGCGTCATCTAAATCGACTACAATGCCGTCAATTCGGGCGCGAATAAACCCTTTAGACAGTAAATCGCTGATCACGTGCAGCTGCTCGCCTTTGCGGTCTTTCACGATCGGTGCGAGCAGCATCATTTTGGTTTCTTCGGGCAGCGATATAACTTTATCAACCATTTGTGATATGGTTTGCGCTTCAAGTGGCTCGCCATGATCAGGGCAGCGAGGTTGTCCTGCGCGAGCAAATAACAATCGCAGATAATCGTAGATTTCTGTTATTGTTCCTACGGTGGATCGTGGATTATGTGATGTAGATTTTTGCTCTATGGAAATGGCAGGCGACAAACCTTCTATGTGATCGATGTCCGGCTTTTCCATCATTGATAGGAACTGTCTAGCGTAAGTTGAGAGCGATTCCACATAGCGGCGTTGACCCTCTGCGTACAGCGTATCAAACGCGAGAGAGGATTTGCCTGACCCCGACAAGCCTGTAATCACTACTAATTTATCTCGTGGGATGTCTAGGTCCACATTTTTCAGATTATGAGTGCGTGCCCCGCGTAGGGTAATGGTATCCATGAGTCTCCAGTATGAAGTCGATCACCATACGGTAATCTGCGAGTAAATTAAATAACTGTCTATTTTTACAGTAGTTGAAATGGAGCTTCAACGGTATTTTTTGTAAAATAGGCATCTTTTTCCCTGAACCTCCAAGTAAGTGGTTGTGATTTCACTATGGATCTACTCGAACGCCGTTCAGTCGTTGCTTTAGCGCTGATCTATTTATTTAGAATGTTAGGCCTGTTCTTGATTATGCCTGTGATTAGCGTTGCCGCCGATGGCTTGAGCGGAGCCGATGCTGCCTTGATTGGCACAGCGATTGGTGTGTATGGTTTAACACAAGCTAGCCTCCAAATTCCAATGGGCATGTGGTCTGATAAAATAGGTCGAAAGCGTGTGATCGTCATAGGTCTTTTGTTGTTTGCGGTAGGCAGCTTAATTTGTGCCAATGCCACTGACATTAATACCTTGATTATTGGTCGTGCTGTACAGGGATCAGGCGCTATTGCCAGCACACTTATGGCTTTATTAAGCGACGTGACAAGAGAGCAAAATCGGACCAAGGCCATGGCTATCGTCGGCATCAGTATTGGCGCGTCTTTTATGTTGTCTTTGGTTTTGGGGCCGTGGATTTTTGCGCTCGTCGGTTTGTCGGGCTTATTTTATCTTTCTTTGGCGTTGTCTTTGCTTGGCATAATATTAATTGTGTTTGCCGTGCCAAACAGCGTGCAACATACCTTTCGACGCGACACCACGCCGAGCCTGTTGGCGCTGGGTTTGGTGCTAAAAGATGCGCGTCTACGATTTTTAAACGTCAGTGTATTGTTGTTGCATGCAAGTTTAACCGCTTTGTTTGTGACTGTGCCGAATTTACTGATCCAGAAGTTCGACTTGCCTCTTGCTCAACACAGCTGGTTGTATTTTGCCATCATGGGTTTTGCCTTTGTAGGTATGCTACCATTAGTTATTGTTGCTGAAGCAAAAGGCAAGATGAAAGGCGTTTTAATTGCCGTGATGCTTTTGCTGGGCGTGAGTTCAATATTGCTGCAGTCTGCGACTTATGTGTGGGCTTTCGGTGCCTTATTATGGGTGTACTTTGTTGGTTTTAATTCATTAGAAGCGGTATTGCCTTCCCTAGTAAGTAAATTAGCACCGGTCGGCTATCGTGGAACAGCGATGGGGGTTTTTTCGACACATCAGTTTATGGGGTCGTTTTTGGGTGGTGTTGGTGGCGGTTGGCTCATGCAGCATCACTCAAGCGGAGGCGTCTTCTGGGTCGTTGGGGTTGTTTTTCTTGCGTGGTCTGTCGTGTGTGTATTTCAGCCAGCACCGCGCCAGCTGACCAGCCTAGCGTTTAGCCTGCCTGATCTGACAGAAGACAAAATACTAACCAAGTTGGCGGATCAACTTGCTGAAATCCAAGGAGTGGAAGGCATTCAAATATTTAAAGACGAGCAAACGGCTTACCTAAAAGTCGACAAAAAAACATTAGATAAAGAGGCTTTGTTGCGCATCGCGCCACAAATCGCTCTTTAAAAAACGTGATTCTATCTTTTAGTCGGAGAACAACGTCATGGCACGTGGAATAAACAAAGTAATTTTAATCGGTAACGCAGGCAATGATGCCGAAGTGCGTTTTATGCCGTCAGGCGCCGCCGTTGCAAACGTCAACTTGGCAACGTCCGAAAGCTGGCGTGACAAGCAAACCGGTCAGATGCAAGAGCGCACAGAATGGCACCGCGTAGCGTTTATGGATCGCGGCAATTTTCGTTTGGGTCAAATTGCCGGTGATTTCATTAAAAAAGGCTCTAAAATCTACGTCGAAGGATCTCTGCGAACACGCGAATGGGAAAAAGACGGCATTAAACGTTACACCACAGAAATCGTTGCCAATGAAATGCAGCTGTTAGATGGCCGTGGCGACAACAACGGAGGCGGTCAACAAGGTGGTTACGATGGCGGTCAGCAAGGCGGCTATGCTAATCAACAACCTCAGCAAGGAGGTTATGGCCAAGCCCCAGCACAGCAGGCGCCGCAAGGTTTTAATCAACCTCAAGGTGGCGGTTATAGCCAAGCGCCACAACAACCTGCGCACCAACAACCAGCACCGCAACAGGCCGCGCCTCAGTCGTTTGGAAGCTGGGGCGGCAATAACACCCCAACACCGCAGCAAGCTCCTGCTCAGGCCGCACCGCAACAGCGAGCGCCCCAGCAAGGTGCCCCGCAGCGTGCTCCAGCGCCTGAGCCCAAACCTCAGCAAGCGCCTAATTTTGATGATTTTGATGATGACATTCCGTTCTAGATACCAGCCTACAGGGTGTTAACAGTATAAAGGCTCCTTAAAGGGGCCTTTATTGCTCTATCGTTGCGTGTTGATCAAAATGAGTGATTTTAAAAAGGTATCAGTTGTGGATAGCGAAGATGAAACGTCTTTGTTCGCTCAAGAGGTGGCGGACATTAAGCGACTCGAAAAAAGCGAAGTATACCTTGGTAAAAAAGGCTCGCCAGTGGATTTTTTACCACGTCAAAAAGCCGCAACCATCGCCCAAGAGGCAGATAGAAATCCTTTGTCGCAGGATTATGTGGAAAAAGTTGAGCCAAGCGACGTGCTCGAATACAAGCGTTCAGGCGTGCAAGATGGGGTATTTAAGCGATTAAGGCAAGGTAAGTATGGCATTGAGGCGCGATTGGATCTGCATCGTCATACGGTGGCTCAAGCTCGTGAGCAGGTGTATCAATTTGCGGATGATTGTTTGCGTAACGACATTCGTGTGGCGATCATCGTGCATGGAAAAGGCGATCGAACCCCTGACCCTGATAGTCGTGCGATGATCAAAAGCTATATTAATAAATGGCTCAAAGATTTGGATCAAGTCATGGCGTTTCATAGTGCTCAGCGTTATCACGGTGGTTTAGGTTCTGTATATGTACTGTTTAAAAAAACCGAAAAAGCGCGCTTAGAAGATTGGGAAAAACACCAAAAACGTTAATGTCGATGGTTTTTCCTGATTGAGTCATCACGTTAGTTCGTGCAGTAAAAGCCATATTTTTGCTATAATCCCGCCACTTTGTCGTCTTGAGATTGTCCAGATGACCCCAAAACACAGTAATCATTAAATTCTAATTTTATCGAGGTTGAGAATGCCAAACAGCACCGCGCACCATCCTGCGTTTACGTTTCTTCGCAGTGAATTTATCGACGCTCTCAATGTGACAGTTCAAGAGTTTGAGCACGTGGTGACGGGAGCAAAGCATTTCCATATTGCCTCTGACAATGATGAAAACGTGTTTTTAGTAGGATTGAAAACCGTTCCTACGGATTCTTGCGGCGTAGCGCATATTTTAGAACATACCGTCTTGTGCGGTTCCGAGCGTTTTCCCGTGCGTGATCCCTTTTTTATGATGATTCGTCGTTCGTTAAATACGTTTATGAATGCCTTCACATCGTCTGATTGGACCGCCTATCCGTTTGCCAGCAAAAACAAGAAAGACTTCAATAATTTATTGGGTGTGTATTTAGACGCGGTCTTTTTCTCACGTTTGGATGAATTGGACTTCTCCCAAGAAGGTCATCGTTTGGAGTTTGCTGAGCCCGACAATGCAGATTCTGATTTGACGTTTAAAGGGGTGGTGTTCAATGAAATGAAAGGTGCCATGAGCTCTACCACGTCGGTGTTGTGGCAAACGCTGACCAAATATCTCTTTCCGAACAACACGTATCATTTTAATTCCGGCGGTGAACCGACGGATATTCCCGATTTGTCGTATCAAGATTTGCTGGCGTTTTATCGTACGCATTATCACCCATCGAATGCGGTCTTTATGACCTTCGGTGACATTCCGGCCGACACGTTACAAGCGGAATTTGAAGAGAAAGTGCTCAGTCGTTTTGAGCGCTTGGAAGCGCAAGTGAGTGTGCCGAATGCGAAGCGCTATTTTTCGCCAGTGCGTGTTGAAGAAGGCTATGCTGCGGAAGAAGTCAAAGCCGACGGAAGTCATGTGGTGGTCGGTTGGTTGTTGGGCGAAAGCACCGATTTAAACCAGCAGTTTGAAGCGCAACTGCTCTCGAGTGTTTTGTTGGATAACAGTGCTTCGCCTTTGCTTCGTGCATTGGAAAACAGTGATTTAGGGCGTGCCCCTTCACCCTTGTGCGGATTAGAAGACAGCAATAAAGAAATGAGTTTCATGTGTGGCTTAGAAGGTGTGAAGCGTGAAGACGCGCCGAATGTTGAAGCGCTTGTGTTATCTACGCTGGAAAGTATTGCAGAAAAAGGCGTGCCACAGGAGATGGTTGACGCCATGCTGCATCAATTAGAATTGAGTCAGCGTGAAGTCGGCGGTGGTAGCTACCCTTATGGCTTGCAGCTTATTTTGGCGGGCTTGTCGACCGCGGTGCATGCGGGCGACGTGATTGCTCAGTTGGATTTAGACCCTGTCATTCACGCTATGCGCGAAAAAGTTCAAAATAAAGATTATATTCCGAATTTGATTCAAACGTTATTGCTGTCGAATGCGCACCGTGTGACGGTTACACTCAGCCCAGATGATGCTTTAGAAGCACGTCGTGATCAGGCGGAAAAAGACCGCTTGAGTCAGATCAAAGCGGCTTTATCAGACGTTGAAAAACAACATATTATCGAGCGCAGCGCGGCCCTTAAAGTACGTCAATCTCAGGTTGACGACATGAGTATTCTGCCTAAAGTGGGCCTTGAAGACGTACCGGCGCGTTTGCCTGAGTACGAGTGTCAAAAGGTCGCGGGTGCTTTGCCTATGACGTTTTATCCACAAGGGACGAACGGTCTGGTGTACCAGCAGCTGGTGATTGATTTGCCTGAGCTTGACGAAGAAGAGTTGGAATATTTACCGCTGTTTTCTTCGATGATGACAGAGCTGGGCCTTGGCGATGCAGATTACTTAGCGGTACAAGAGCGTCAGGCTCAAGTATGTGGCGGCTTGGGAGCGTCTAATTCCATTCGAGCAACGACAAAAGACCGTCAGGCGCTAAACGGTTACTTCATTTTGTCTTCTAAAGCCTTGGTACCGAATGTCAAAGCCATGAGTGAGCTGTTGAAAGACACCATGCTTACGGTGCGTTTTGATGAGGTGAGCCGAGTTAAAGAGTTGGTGGCACAGCGTCGTGCTCGTCGCGAACAGTCCATCACGGGGCAAGGCCATTCGCTGGCTATGAGTGCGGCATCGAGTGCTTTATCTGGTTTGGCTGCACAGCAAGAAAAATGGGGTGGTATGTCGGGCATTCGTGCGGCCATTGCCCTTGATGACGCGATGAAAGCCGATGTGCACGCGGTTGAGCAGGTGTTGGCGATTTTTAAGCGCCTGCATAGTAAATTGTTGCAAGCTAACAAGCAGCTACTGTTGGTAGCAGAGCCTCAGCACGAAGCGAGCATTGTGCAAGACGCGCAAGCGGTGTTTGCAGATATGCCTGTAGGAAGCGTGCAAACGGTGTTTTCGATTCCGCCTGTTGAGGCGCGTGTCAACCTAGCTTGGTTGACGTCTACACAGGTCAGTTTTTGCAGTAAGGCGTATCGTGCGGCATTTGGAGAGCACCCTGATGTGGCGGCGCTTACGGTATTGGGGGGCTTCTTGCGTAATGGCTTCTTACATCGTGCGATTCGTGAACAGGGCGGCGCATACGGTGGCGGAGCGACGTTTGACGGCGGTTCTGGTTCATTTCGTTTCTATTCCTACCGTGACCCGCGTTTGACCGATACCTTGGCCGATTTTGATGCGTCTATTGAATGGATGCTGAACGAAACTCACAGCGATGAGGCCTTGGAAGAAGCGATCTTAGGGGTGATTGGCTCAATGGATAAGCCCAGCTCCCCAGCAGGCGAAGCACAAAGTGATTTTTACGTGCAATTGCATGGCCGCAGTTTAGAATATCGCGAAGCGTTTCGTGCCAAGATTTTGGCGGTGACGATCGAGCAACTAAAGCTGGTGACTAAAGCGTATCTGACTAAAGATAATGAAAGCGTTGCTGTGGTGACATCAACGTCAAAACGAGATGAATTAGAGCGCTTAGGGTTTGCTATTCAAACACTGTAATCAAGCACGCTAATCGCTCTGCTACAACCAATACGACACAGTTTTTACTGACGGACAATTAAATGGATCAGTTTCACGATATACGCCCCTACAACGACGAAGAGGTCGCCGAGGTGCTTTATAATCTGGTAGAAATGCCGGATTTTATTAATACTATTATTGGTTTTCGTTTTGCTAAGTGGCCTTCGTTTTTGAGGGCGCCTTTAGGTTTTGCGGTTAAATTTGCGCTAAAGCGTCAAATAGCCAGCATTAAAAATGTGCATGACTTCCAGACGATTGTGGCGAACTACATGGAGCGCATGATCAAAACGACCACGACCAATGTGGAATATCGGGGCATTGAAAAGTTAGACAAAAACACGGGGTATCTGTTTTTGTCTAACCATCGAGACATTGCTATGGATCCAGCGTTTGTGAATTATGGTTTGTATTTAGCTGGGTTGAATACCGTGCGTATCGCTATTGGCGATAATTTGCTGCGTCGGCCTTTTGTGTCTGATTTGATGAGACTGAATAAGAGCTTCATTGTAAAACGTTCTGCTAATGGCATCCGTGAAATGATGGCGGCGTTTGGTCAGCTGTCGGCGTACATTTCAACGTCTTTGATGCAAGATCAGGCCAATATTTGGATTGCGCAAAAAGAAGGGCGCGCTAAAGATGGCTTAGACCAGACAGATCCAGCGATCATTAAGATGTTTTACATGAGTCAAAAGAAAGGCAAGGTGCCTTTTGCACAGGCAATGGCAAATTTGAAAATTGTGCCGGTGTCTATTTCTTATGAATACGACCCTTGTGCGTTTGACAAAGCCAACGAGTTGCATCAAAAATCCACCACGGGCAATTATCAAAAAGCCGAATTTGAAGACATAGACAGCATTAAAAATGGGATAGTAGGTCAAAAAGGCAAAGTGGTCGTGACGTTCGGTGATGTCATTAAAGACAATTTCGATACTCCGGACGATTTTGTGGCTGAGGTGGATCGTCAGATCATCAGTAATTATGCCATTCAATCTACCCATGAAGCTGCTTTGGCGTTACAGCACGGAGAAGTGTCGAACAATAGTGCCTTTCTTAGCTATCTTGAGCAGTGTCCTGAGAATTTGAAAGAAACGGTTTTGGCGATGTACGCCAACCCGCTGAAGCAGCAACATCAGTATTTGGCTAAGTAATCTGGCCTCGGTGCTGCGCTGGGATGTTTGATTAAACGACACGGGGAGTAAAGTGATAATGAGCGTATTGGAGTGGTTGAGATCTTGGATTGGCTCAACCGTATTCGCCTTTTACTATATGATATCGACTATTTTCTTTGGCATATTGGCGCCTTTTGCCACGATATTGCTGCCAAAGAATTATCGTCAACCGGTGCTGAATGTGCACAACAAAGGCCTGCTATTCGTGTTCCGTGTTATCTGTGGTGTAAAGGTTGAAATAATAGGGCGCGAATACATTAATAAAAATCGTCCTGTTGTGTTGGTGGCCAATCATCAGAGCGAATGGGAAACCTATGTGCTCCAAGTGTTAATGGCGCCGGTGTCCACTGTATTAAAAAAAGAGCTGCTGTCCGTGCCATTTTTTGGCTGGGGGTTGCGCATGGTGCAGCCGATTGCAATTGATCGATCTCAACGTACTAATGCGTTGAAGCAGATTATCAGCCAAGGCAAAGAGCGTTTAGATGACGGCCGTTCTGTATTGATTTTTCCTGAAGGGACGCGCATTGCGCCCAACGAAGTGCAGCCTTTTAACAAGGGTGCCGCGATGTTAGCCACGTCGGCGGGCGTGCCGATTTTACCGGTAGTACATAATGCCGGTTATACTTGGCCAGGTAAGCGTTGGCGTAAGTTTCCTGGATCGATCCGGGTGGTAATTGGTCCGATCATTGAATCAGAGGGTAAGAAAACCTCCGTCTTGCACGATGAAATGGATACTTGGATGCGGGCTGAAATGGCTAAGTTGCCGAAAGGCAACAAGTTTCTGGAATAGCGTTTAGGTGTTCAGTATTAAGCATAAAAAAGCCGCTACCATTACAATGGCAGCGGCTTTTTTTGAACCAGTAATTTACGCTTGGTATTTTTTGAATACTAAGCTGGCGTTTGTGCCGCCAAACCCAAAGCTGTTTGACATAATCAAGTTCAGATCTGCATTGTCTTTGCGTGTGGTTACAACGGGGATATTACCCGCGGCTGGATCAAGATCATCCACATTGGCAGACGCTGCAATGAAATTGTTTTCCATCATTAGCAAACAGTAAATCGCTTCATGAACCCCTGCAGCACCTAAAGAGTGACCAGACAAGGATTTCGTTGAACTGATCAAAGGAATGTTGTCACCAAAGGTTTCGTTCACCGCTTGGAGTTCCTTCATGTCACCAGCAGGCGTACTTGTACCATGAGTGTTGATATAGTCTATATCGCCATCAATGGTGCTCATGGCCATTTGCATACAACGCACTGCGCCTTCGCCAGAAGGGGCCACCATATCGTAGCCATCGGATGTTGCGCCATAACCAACCAGCTCAGCGTAGATTTTTGCACCGCGTGCTTTGGCGTGTTCGAGTTCTTCGATGACCAACATACCGCCGCCGCCCGCGATAACAAAACCATCACGGTTTGCATCGTAAGCACGAGACGCTTTTTCAGGTGTTTCATTGTATTTAGAAGACAGAGCGCCCATCGCATCAAACATGCAGGTCTGCGTCCAGCTTTCTTCTTCACCACCGCCAGCAAACACGACGTCTTGCTTGCCGAGTTGGATCAATTCCATTGCATTACCAATACAATGAGCACTGGTGGAGCAAGCAGACGTAATGGAATAGTTAACACCTTTAATTTTAAAAGGAGTTGCTAAACAAGCTGAAACTGTACTGCCCATAGTTTGAGTAACACGATATGGACCGACGCGCTTGACGCCTTTTGTACGCAATGTATCGGCTGAATCAACGAGGTTTTGAGCGGAAGCGCCGCCAGAACCTGCAACTAAACCTGTACGTACATTAGAGACTTGGTCTTCAGTCAGTCCCGAATCTATAATAGCTTGTTGCATGGAAACGTAAGCATAGGTTGCTGCGTCGCCCATAAAACGGCGCACTTTGCGATCAATGCTGCTCGCATCTAAATCGATTCGTCCACATACGTGACTGCGAAATCCATACTCTTTGTAATCTTCGGCGAAACGAATACCTGATTGACCTTCACGTAAAGAGTGGAGAACGCTTTCTTTGTCATTTCCTAGGCAGCTGACAATGCCAAGACCTGTTACTACTACACGACGCATAAATGTGCCTCTATCATTCTTAATCTTTAGAAGTTTTCAGTGGAGGTAAACAATCCCACGCGCAAGTCTTTTGCGGTGTAAATCTCACGGCCATCAACTTTGACGCTACCGTCTGCGATTCCCATTACCAACTTGCGTTCGATAACGCGTTTTAGTTGGATGTGAAACGTGACTTTTTTAGCCGTTGGTAAAATCTGACCCGTAAATTTCACCTCGCCAGAACCCAGCGCACGACCGCGTCCTTTATTGCCTTTCCAGCCTAGAAAAAAGCCTACTATTTGCCACATAGCGTCTAAACCAAGACAGCCTGGCATAACTGGATCACCAGGAAAATGACAAGCAAAAAACCATAAGTCTGGGTGAATATCTAGCTCAGCAATAATTTCGCCTTTACCAAATTCTCCGCCGTCAGCCGAAATGTGTGTGATGCGATCCATCATTAGCATATTGCCGACAGGAAGTTGGGCATTGCCTGCACCAAACATTTCTCCGTGGCCGCATTTTAATAGTTCGTCTTTTTCAAAAGAGGAAGCAGTAGTCATTGTCGTCCTATATCCACATCCAACCGATGACTCAAAATGGTCAGGTGGATTTGTGTGGTCCAGTTTTCAGTATAAAATCTTACTGATTATATCGGTTTGGTGGCTTAATATGAATGTTTGATCCAAAAAAAACCAAATTACCTGCATGAAAATTGATCATAACGGTACTAATCTAAGGCGTTCGCTTAAAAGTGTCGGTGTAAAGCGCGTTTTGTTATTACTGTGCTAGCGTGTTTTTCTGTTAGGATATTTTTTTTGGTAATATCTGACTGGCTGAGAGTCTATATGAACTTGATCAAAGAGCGCCTTTTCACCTCGTTTCAATTCCCCTTGGAAGAGGCACATATTCAGGGTTATCTAAGTCCTATTGTGTCAAGCCAGCCAACCATTCACTTTCTTCATGGTAACGGCTTTGCGGTTAAGACTTATCAGTGTTTTTTGGCTGAGTTTGGTGGCTACAACATGATCATGCAGGAGGCCGCTGGTCACGGAGGCTCCACCGCGGGTACGCATTTTATTGGGTGGAATGCCACGGCAGCGGGTTTTGCTGACGCTTTGCAGGCTCAGCGAGAGAGGTTGCCAGACACAGAGCGGATCGGTATGGGACACAGTTTTGGAGGGTGTATGACAGCCTTAATGAGTGCCAAAGACGCCACCTTGTTTGACCGGCTCGTGTTATTAGATCCAGCGTTGTTTCCACCGCGCTTGTTGTGGATGATGCGTGGTGTGAAGCTGACAGGATTGAAGAGTCAAATACCTTTAGCTAAGCAGGCTCGTCGTCGTCGCACTCAATGGGAAAGTTACGTAGAGGTAAAAAATAATTTTTACGAAAGAGGCACCTTTAAAGGCTGGGAGCCGCAGTGCTTAGACGATTACATCGATTCTTCGTTGAGGCGCGACCAGAATGGGCATTATCAACTTATTTGTCCTTCTTGGATGGAGGCGGCAATCTTTTCGTCTTACCCGAAAGGGCTGTGGCAAGCTATTGCAGAAATTTCGGTGCCTACCTATATCATTCAGGGAAAAGATACGTTTGATTATTTTAAAGAAGCGTATCAGCTAGCTGCAAGGCGTAACCCAAATATACAGGTTGTTGAAGTGAAAGGAGGGCATTGTTTTATGCAGCAAAACAGCAAGGCGTCGGCTCAAGTCGTGATGGATTTATTAAATAAAAAAAGCCAAGCGTTGTGAGTGTCTGGGCTTGGCTTTCTTATGTATGTTAATGCATTAATGTCGTCGTTTTACGGAGGCATGTGCTAATGCGATTAAGGCCGCTTTGTATTCTGTTGCGGGTAAGATCGAGAGGGCTTCTATGGCTAAATTGGCTTGCTGCTGGGCTTTTTGTTGTGTGTACTCAATTGCGCCACAACTTTGCACATCCTTAATGATGTCGTCGAGCTGATCCAACCCACCCGTTAAGATAGCTTGTCTAACGCGATCGATCGCTTCTTGGGAGCCATGTTTCATGGTGAAAATGAGCGGTAGGGTTGGTTTTCCTTCAGCAAGGTCGTCGCCAACACTTTTGCCCATCTCTTCAGCGGTACTGGTGTAATCCATTACGTCATCAATTAGCTGAAAAGCGGTTCCGACATACATGCCAAAATCTCTTAAAGCGATTTGATACTCGGTGCTGGCACCGGATATAACTGCGCCACAAAGTGCAGCACCTTCGAACAATTTTGCTGTTTTGTATTGGATAACTTTTAAATAACTTTCTTCTGTCGTATCTGGGTCGCCGCAATTAATAAGCTGCTGAACTTCACCTTCAGCGATGATATTGGTCGTTTTTGCTAAGATGCTCATGCATTGCATGCTGCCGACATCGACCATGATCTGAAAAGCGCGCGAATAGAGAAAGTCACCGACCAACACACTAGGAGCGTTACCCCATTCTTCGTTGGCGGTTTTTTTGCCACGACGCATATCCGACTCATCCACAACGTCGTCATGCAATAAAGTAGAAGTATGGATAAACTCAATAATGGTCGCCATTTGAATGACTTGGTGTTGTTGTGAGTCATCCAGAACAGCGCTGGCTTTTGCCGCTAACAAGACCAACAGGGGCCTAAGTCGCTTACCGCCATTGCTAATAATATAATAGCCAATTTGTTCAATAAGAGGAATGTCACTGCTAAGCTGTGACACTATATAGTCGTTCACTTGACCAAATTCATTGGCCACAACATCGTGTATTTGTGTAGGTTGCATGCGATTTCCGAAGCTAAAGAATCTCAAGCTAATGAGCAGATTTGCCTCATGCTAGGTAACGCATGTGCTAGGGTCAACCCAAAACACAAAAAATGTATAAAGACGTTGCTTTTGGCTTGTATTGAGTGGTGTGATTTTGTACAATCTCGCGTCCGATTTGCCCACATTTTGCTCCCTATCATATGGTTAGTGATCTTCGTCCAATTTGGTCAAAGACTTATTGCCACTAGAAGTAGGTCAAATTCAATTTCAGTAGCCGGGTAAATCTCATTGGAGAAGAACATGTTTGCAGTAATCAAAACTGGCGGTAAGCAATACCGTGTACAAGAAGGCCAAACCCTTAAAGTTGAAAAGCTAGCGTTTGAAGAAGGCAGTGCGATTCATTTCGACGACGTTCTTCTTGTTTGCAATGGCGACGACATTAAAGTTGGCGCTCCTATTGTAGAAGGCGTTAAAGTAACGGCTGAGGTTGTTGCTCACGGTCGCGGAGATAAAGTGAAAATCTTGAAATTCCGTCGTCGTAAGCATTCTATGAAGCGCATGGGTCACCGTCAGTGGTTCACAGAAGTGAAAATAACTGGCATTAACTAAGCCCTAACTAAACTAATTTTAAGGAGTAAGTCATGGCTCATAAAAAGGCGGGTGGTAGTACTCGTAACGGTCGCGATTCCGAGTCGAAACGATTAGGTGTCAAACGTTTTGGTGGTCAAGTTGTGATCCCAGGTAACATCCTAGTTCGTCAGCGTGGTACTCAGTTCCACCCTGGTGTTGGTGTTCAGATTGGTAAAGATCACACTTTGTTTGCTGTTGCAGAAGGCCAAGTGAAGTTTGAAGTGAAAGGTAAGTTGAAGCGTCGTACAGTTTCTGTTATCGCTGCTTAATTACTTGCTAAAAACTTAAAAAAAGCTCCGCGACGCGGGGCTTTTTTTTTGGAAGAATTCTATAATCAGTTTATTGAAACTGATTAAACCACCTAAGAGGTGTTCCTGTGAAATTTGTTGATGAAGCCAGTATCTATGTTAGAGCAGGTAAAGGCGGAAATGGCGCGTTGAGTTTTTGGCGTGAAAAGTTTGTTGCTAAGGGCGGCCCAGATGGCGGCGATGGCGGCAATGGAGGTAGCGTTGTGTTGGTAGCAGACGATGCTTTAAACACCTTGATCGATTTTCGCTTTACGAAAAAATACATCGCAGAAAGTGGTGAAGGTGGTCAAGGGCGTGATATGACGGGCTCAAAGGGCCCAGATCTTGAAATTAAAGTGCCTGTCGGCACCACGGTCATTGATGATGACACCGGTGAAACACTTGGGGATCTAGTCCGTGACGGTCAGACCTTAAAAGTAGCTCAAGGCGGTCATCATGGTCTGGGTAACACTCGATTCAAGTCCAGTACCAACCGAGCGCCACGTCAAACGACAAAAGGCACGGTAGGAGAGGAGCGTACATTAAAGCTAGAAATGAAAGTTCTGGCCGATGTAGGGTTGCTTGGTCTTCCTAACGCAGGGAAGTCGACTTTTATTCGGGCTGTGTCTTCGGCAAAGCCAAAAGTAGCGGATTATCCTTTTACCACTTTGGTGCCAAACTTGGGGGTGGTTAAAGTCAAAAAACATCAGAGCTTCGTGATTGCTGATATTCCGGGCATCATTGAAGGAGCCTCTGAAGGCGCGGGTTTGGGTATTCGCTTTTTGAAGCACTTAGTACGTAACCGCATCTTGTTGCACATTGTGGATTTGGCGCCATGGGACGAGATTACGCCAGCAGAAGCGGCTGTTATCGCAGTAAATGAGCTGCACCAGTTTAGTCCGGCTTTGGCCGAGCGTGATCGTTGGTTAGTATTGAATAAAACGGATATGGTGCCAGAAGACGAGTTAGAAGAGCGTTGTCAGAGCGTGATCGATGCGCTGGGTTGGAAAGGCAAAGCGTACCGCATTTCCGCCATTTCTGGTGAAGGCACCGAAGTCTTGTGTTTAGACTTGATGACGGCGCTTGATGAGCAGCGCGAGCTGCTAATGGAAAGTCCAGAAGCCCGTGAGAAAGAAAAAGCTGTGCGTGCGTTAATCGATGAAGAGGGTCGAAATCGCATTATGTCATTGCGTGAAAAACGCCGTTTGGCGGGTAAGTCGCTAGACGATGACGATTTTGATGAAGACGATTACGATGTTGATGTGGAATACGTTAACTAATGATACGGGTGGGAAGTACTAAGATCATGGAAATGCGAGAGAAAATTGCGAAAGCGCAGCGAGTCGTGGTGAAGATTGGCAGTGCGCTGCTCACCAACGATGGTCAAGGTTTGGATGTGGCCCGAATCGGACTTTGGGTGGCTCAAATTGCTGAGTTAAGAGCGCAAGGAAAAGAAGTTGTCTTGGTGTCTTCCGGATCGATTGCGGCCGGTATGAAGCGCCTTGGGTTTTCGTCTCGTCCCACCCAGGTTAATGAGTTACAGGCCGCTGCTGCCGTTGGTCAAATGGAATTGGTAGGTGTCTATGAATCGCATTTTGAGACGCATGGTTTGTGTACGGCGCAGATTTTATTAACGCACGATGATTTATCAAATCGCCGACGTTATTTAAACGCACGTTCTTCTTTGCGAACGTTGTTGGGTTTCGGTGTTGTGCCCATCGTCAATGAAAATGATACCGTGGCAACCGATGAAATTCGTTTTGGTGACAATGATACTTTAGGTGCGCTTGTGGCGAATCTGGTCGAAGCGGATGTGTTGATTATTTTGACGGATCAGCTGGGCTTATTTGACAAGAATCCGCGAGATCATCAAGACGCTAAGCTTATTGCTGAGATATCAGCCTCGGATGAGCGGTTGGAGTCGATGGCCAGCGGCGGTGCGGGCGTGCTGGGTAGCGGGGGGATGTTAACGAAAGTGCGTGCGGCACGGTTAGCAGCGCGCTCTGGTGCAGATACTTTGATTGCCTCTGGTCGAGTGGAAAACGTGATCGTGAGAGTGGCATCCGGCGAATGGCTAGGAACCTGGTTGCAGCCAGAGCATGGTCGAGTGGCGGCGCGTAAGCAATGGTTGGCAGGTCATTTAAAAAGTCGAGGTGCTTTGATTTTGGACGATGGAGCGGTGAAAGCGTTGCGTCAAGAAGGTACAAGTTTGCTAGCGGTTGGTGTTAAAGACGCGCAAGGTACGTTTTCTCGCGGTGACATGGTGATTTGTGTGGATATGAACGGCGGTTTGGTGGCGCGCGGGCTGGTAAATTACAGCGTCGCCGAAACCCTTAAGTTGCTGGGTAAGGCATCTTCAAGTATTGGCGACATATTGGGTTACAAGGGTGAGCCAGAGTTAATTCACCGTGATGATTTGGTTATTATTTAATAAAGGTTTTTTTATGGCAAAGCCAGGCAAAGTGGGTTTAGATCGTGTGCTAAGCGCGTCAAAATATTCGTACCAAGGGTTACGTGCGCAATGGAAGCATGAGGCGGCGTTTCGACAAGAAACCTTCTTGTTCTTGATTGCTTTGCCGTTTGCTGTTTGGTTGGGGGAGACGGGCCTGGAGCGTGCGGTACTGATTTTCTCAGTGGGCATGGTGTTGATTGTTGAAACGTTGAATTCCAGTATCGAGGCGGTGGTTGATCGTATTAGCGATGAGCATCATGAGTTATCAGGCCGAGCAAAAGATTTGGGTTCTGCAGCCGTAATGTTGGCGCTGGTTTTTGCGGGTGTGGTGTGGCTGTTGGTATTGTTCGGTTAATGTGAATTTACAAGACATAAAAAAACCGGCTAATGCCGGTTTTTTTATAAATATTAGGCCAGTGCTTTGATTTTAGCACTCAAGCGGCTCTTATGGCGAGACGCTTTGTTTTTGTGATATAGGCCTTTGTCAGCGGCTTTGTCTAGCTTAGAGGTTGCTAGAACGTAAGCTGCTTGTGCGTCAGCTTGATTGCCTGCTTCGATAGCTGCATCTACTTTTTTCAAGTAGGTACGAACCATTGAACGAAGGCTACCATTGTGAGCGCGGCTTTTGATTGCTTGGCGCGCGCGTTTTTTTGAACCGGCGGAATTTGCCACGGTCTGGCTCCTTTAATTTTGAATACGAAATGACTCAGCACTGTGCTGCGCCATGAAATTATTGTCAAGTTTTAACTTTGAAATCTCGCGGCGGATTTTACCAGTTTTTAGCGTTGTCACAACCCTATTATACAAAATTTAATCAAATGAGCGGATATATTTGGCTGCGCTCTGGTGTTGGCTGGTGTTATTCTTGGGCGTTATGTCCATTGATTGTGTCGTATTTTCAACGCTTGAAAAAGAAATGTCTATGTCTGAAAAAAAATCTAGCTCACGAAAGACGCGTAAGTCTTTGTCTTTGTTGCGTTCTGGTGTTTTGGTGTCAGTTTGTACTTTTTTATCCCGTATTTTAGGCTTGGTCAGAGATGCGGCGTTGGCGTATGTATTAGGCGCGAGTGGCAGCGCGGATGCTTTTTATGTGGCGTTTAAGATCCCTAACTTTTTTCGTCGATTATTTGCAGAGGGCGCGTTTGCCCAAGCGTTTGTGCCGGTGTTAAGTGAGTACCGAGTCAAAGAGGGTGAAGGAGACGTGCGTGCCTTGATTTCAGCGGTGACTGGCTCGTTGGCGTTGATCTTGTTGTGCGTCACTGTGGTGTTTATGGTGTGCGCGCCATGGGTGGTGTATGTGTTTGCGCCAGGTTTTGCGGGTAATGAATCGCAAACCTCGTTGGCGTCTGAGCTTTTAGTGATTACCTTTCCTTATCTGTTGTTTATTTCGTTGACTGCATTGGCCGGCGGTATTTTAAATGCGCATGGCGAATACGCCGTGCCAGCCATTACGCCCATTTTTCTTAATATATCGCTGATTGTAGCCACTTTGTTTTTTGCGCGCACGGCGGCGCAAGCTGAAACGGCTGTTGCATGGGGGGTGTTTGCCGCCGGTGTGATTCAGCTCGCCTTTCAGGTGCCTTTTCTGGCGCGATTGAAGTTGTTACCCATGCCGACGTTGGGTTTTTCGCATCCTGGTGTGAAGCGAATTTTAATGTTGATGGTGCCAGCGTTGTTTGGGGTGTCGGTGAGCCAGATTAATTTGTTATTGGATACGGTGTTGGCGTCTTTTCTGCAAACTGGCAGCATTACGTGGCTGTATTTGTCGGACCGTTTGTATGAATTGCCATTGGGGATTTTTGCGATCGCGATCAGTACAGTGATTTTGCCTTCTTTGTCGCGCAGTTTTTCGGGTAGCGATGTAGAGCAATTTTCCAAAACCCTCGATTGGGCGTTGCGGCTTTTGCTGCTCATAGCAATTCCGTCTTCATTGGCGTTGTGTATGTTGGCGGAGCCTTTGATTGCGACGATTTTTTATCGAGGTGAGTTGACGGTACAAGATGTCACCATGGCGGCGCAAAGTCTACAGGCTTATTCGTTGGGTTTGGTGTTTATGATGCTGATTAAGGTGTTGGCGCCGGGTTATTACGCACGACAAGACATTAAAACGCCAGTACGGATTGGTATCATCGCCATGGTGTCAAACATGGTGTTTAATTTGATTTTGGTGTGGCCTTTTGGGCATGTTGGCTTGGCGTTGGCCACCAGTATGTCGGCGGCACTCAATGCGTATTTATTATGGCGAGGCTTGTATAAGCAGCAGCATCATGTGTTTTCTGTTGAGTGGGGGCGTTTGTTACGTATTCTGTTGAGCGCCACGCTAGTGTTGGGAGGTGTTGTGTATGCTTTTCTACAGCAAGAATGGGTGTGGACGCAAATGGGCGATTGGTCGAGGGTTGGTCATACTTTAGTGATAGTTGTTGTGGGTGTATTGGCTTATGGTCTAACCGCTGTAGCGTCAGGGTTACGGCCTTTTATGTTAAAGCATACGGTATAGTAACTGAGCTTTGATTGTGTGGGTGTTTAGTCGGCTTGTTCCCGTTCTGGCCTACCTTCACGTCGCTAACTGCTATATAATCGCGAGTATTTTTTCAGCACTGAACATAATGTTTTTGGACGGGGTGGTATGGAGTTAATTCGCGGGATTCATAATATCCGTTCAAGGCATAAAAAATGTGTGTTGACGATAGGTAATTTTGACGGCGTTCATCTTGGGCACAGTGCCATTTTGACGCGTGTGAAAGCCTTGGCAAAGCGATATGGTTGCCCTGCTGTTGTGATGATTTTTGAACCTCAGCCCAGAGAGTTTTTTGCACCGGATACGGCGCCCGGTCGTATAGGAAGATTGCGAGACAAGCTGGCGTTACTAAACGGTCAAGGCATTGATTATGTGTTGTGTATGCCATTTAACCCAAAACTTCAGCAGCTCACTGCTCAGGCATTTTGCCAGCACATCTTGTTAGATGGCTTGTCGGTTAAGCACCTGGTTGTTGGTGATGATTTTCGTTTTGGCTGTGATCGGCAAGGTGACTTTGATTATTTGCAAGGTTTTGGACGACATCATGAGTTTGATGTTGAGAATACCCCTTCTGTTTTAAATGGGCATCATGAACGCGTGAGCAGTACGGTGATTCGGCGAGCGTTAGAGAGCGGTGACGTGGCCGCAGCCGCAATGAATATGGGTCACTCGGTGATGCTAAGTGGGCGTGTTGTCCATGGGCAGCAATTGGGGCGAAAGCTGGGTTTTCCTACTGCCAATGTCCATTTGAAAGGGGTTAAGTCGGCTTTGTCAGGTGTGTACGCAGTGACTTTTTTAGTGGGTGGCGTGTCTCATAATGGCGTGGCTAATATTGGCATAAGACCGACTGTGCAGGGTAAGACGCCAATACTAGAAGTGCATTTACTGGATTTTAAAGGCGATTTGTATGATCAATACGTACAAGTTACTTTCTGTCAGTTTATTAGGGCAGAGCGAAAAATGGCCGGCTTAAGTGAGCTGGAAAAACAAATTCAATGTGATAAAGAAGAGGCTATACGCTTCTTTGCTAATCAGTGAAAAGATGATCTTTGAGGATAAATCGATAAACCATGAGTGATTATAAACCGACACTGAATTTGCCAGATACGACCTTCCCAATGCGTGGAGATTTGGCAAAACGTGAGCCTGTAATGTTGAAACATTGGCAGGATATGGATCTGTACAATAAAGTGCGCGAAGTCAGTAAAGGTCGTACACCTTTTATTCTTCACGATGGCCCTCCGTACGCAAACGGCAGCATTCATATTGGTCATGCGGTTAATAAAATCCTCAAAGATATTATTGTTAAGTCTAAAACCGTTAGTGGCTTTGATGCGCCTTATATTCCTGGTTGGGATTGTCATGGCTTGCCGATCGAGCATAAAGTTGAGCAGTTAATTGGTAAAGCGGGCACCAAAGTTTCTTATAAAGAGTTTCGCGCTAAATGTCGCGAATACGCTTACACACAAATCGAAGAGCAGAAAAAAGATTTCATTCGATTGGGTGTGATGGGAGATTGGGAGAACCCTTATTTAACGATGAACTTCCAAACCGAGGCAAACATTGTTCGTGCGTTGGGTAAAATCGCTGAAAATGGCCATCTAGTAAAAGGCTTCAAGCCAGTTTATTGGAGCGTAGTGGGTGGCTCGGCCTTGGCCGAAGCGGAAGTGGAATACCAAGACAAAACCTCTTTGTCTCTCGATGTACGTTATGCACCTCAAGACGAAGCTGCTTTATTGGCGAAATTTGCTGATGTGGCGGGTGAAGGCAAAGTGTCTGTGGTTATCTGGACGACTACGCCTTGGACGCTGCCAGCAAGCCAAGCGGTGTCGGTTCATCCTGAATTTAACTACGCATTAGTCGAAGTGGATATGGGATTAGGTAAAGAACGCATAATTGTAGCGGAAGACATGGTTGAAGGTCTGATGGCACGTTATGGCGTGACAGGCTTTGCTGTTGTTGGTCGTGCAGTGGGTGCTGACTTAAAAGGCACGTTACTTGATCATCCTTTCTTGGAACGTGATATTCCTGTGATTCTGGGTGAGCACGTTACCACAGAAGCTGGTACGGGCTGTGTCCATACGGCACCAGACCATGGTGTAGACGATTTCAACGTTGGCCGTGAAAACGGTATTGGCACCATTAACCTCGTTCAAGATAACGGTGTGTATTCAGACGCAGCGGGTGAGTTTGCAGGTTTACATGTCTATAAAGTGGATGGCGCGGTGCTTGATGCATTGAATCGTAATCATGCTTTAGTGTTCGAATCGAAGATTTTTCACAGTTATCCGCATTGCTGGCGTACCAAAACGCCGTTGATTTTCCGTGCGACGCCACAGTGGTTTATCAGTATGACCAAAGAGAGTCTGCTGGATTCTGCGAAGCATGCGATCGAGGGTGTGAAGTGGGTGCCAAGTTGGGGTAAAAATCGCATGGAAGGGATGCTGAATAACAGCCCAGATTGGTGTGTGTCTCGTCAACGTACCTGGGGTGTGCCGATTGCTTTGTTTATCAACAAAGAAACACAAGAATTGCATCCAGAAACCCCTCGCTTGATCGAAGCAGTGGCGAAGCGTATCGAGCAAGAAGGCATCGACGCTTGGTTTGAAATGGAAGCTGAGGAATTATTGGGTGCAGACGCAGAAAAATACAGCAAGGTAACGGACACGTTAGACGTATGGTTTGATTCTGGTGTGACGCATTATTCTGTGATCGATCAGCGCGATGAATTGAGCTTCCCTGCCGACTTGTATTTGGAAGGGTCAGACCAGCATCGCGGTTGGTTTCAGTCGTCCTTAAAAACGTCCATTGCGATTCGTGGTGTGCCGCCATACAAGCAAGTGCTGACGCATGGTTTCACGGTAGATGGTGACGGCCGTAAGATGTCTAAGTCTTTGGGTAACGTATTGTCACCACAAAAAGTCATGGACACTTTGGGGGCGGATATTATTCGCTTGTGGGTAGCGGCCACGGATTACACCACAGAGATGACGGTGTCTGATGAGATTCTGAAGCGTGTCGCGGATTCTTATCGTCGTATTCGCAACACCGCGCGTTTCATGATGGCGAACTTGAACGGTTTTAACCCCGCTACCGATATGGTGCCTGCGAGCGAAATGATTGCGTTGGATCGTTGGATTGTGGATCGCGCGGCCTTGTTGCAAAAAGAGCTAAATACAGCCTACAACGAATATCAGTTTCATACGGTAAACCAGAAAATTCAAAACTTCTGTTCTGTGGATTTGGGTGGTTTTTATTTAGACGTTATTAAAGATCGTCAGTACACCACGCAAGAAGACAGTTTGGCGCGTCGTTCTGCGCAAACCGCGCTTTACCATGTGATGGAGGCATTTTCTCGTTGGGTCGCGCCTATTTTGAGTTTTACGGCCGACGAAATTTGGCAAACATTGCCAGGTGTGCGCAGTGAGTCAATCTTTTTAGAAACTTGGTATGAAGGGTTGGAAGAGCTGACAGGCGACGAGCCAATGGGGCGTGACTTCTGGAAGCAAGTTTTAGAGTCCAAAGTCGCTATTAATAAAGTATTAGAAGCGGCACGCAGTGCAGGTAAGATGAAAGCCAGCTTAAGTGCGGAGATTACGCTTTATTGCGATGAGGCTTTGCAAGCGATATTGAACCGCTTAGGTGATGAGTTGCGTTTTGTGTTGATTGCGTCCGATGTAAAAGTACGACCACTGTCTGCTGCGGATGAAGACGCGGTAGCCACCGATCTTGATGGTCTTAAGGTTCACGTCGCGCTCAGCAAACACACCAAGTGTGTACGTTGCTGGCATCACCGTGAGGAAGTAGGGCAACGTGAAGCGCACCCAGAGCTGTGTGACCGTTGTATTACTAACTTACCTGATGGGGAAGGTGAAAAACGCCTTTACGCTTAATGACGGCTTTGATTATTTGGAATCGAGTTCAGCGCTGGTGGGCGCTGGCGCTCATTTTATTTGTTGTTGATTGGGTGACCAAGCAAGTTGTTGAGGCGAATTTATTTTACGGTCAAGAAATTGCTGTGTTGCCTTTTTTTGATTTGACGCTGCGTTATAACACGGGGGCCGCGTTTAGCTTTTTGGCCCAAGCAGGCGGTTGGCAGCGCTGGTTTTTTTCAATTATAGCGTTGGCTGTGGCCGTTGGGATCAGTTGGCGATTAGTAAAAATAGCCGAGACGAATCGATTAGAGTCGTTAGCGCTTACTTTTGTATTGGGCGGTGCGATTGGAAATCTTTATGATCGTTTGGTATACGGTCATGTGGTCGATTTTATACAGTTTCATTGGTATCAATCATGGTATTTTCCTGCGTTTAATGTGGCCGACAGTGCGATCACGGTGGGTGTCATTTTAATGTTGATAGAAGGCTTTGTGACAAATAAGCAAGAGGGTGCAAAAAAATGAGCATAATTACTGCAGAAAGTAGAGTGACATTGCATTTTGAGCTGTCCCTGGAAGACGGGCAAATTGTGGACTCTAATTTCACCAAAGCACCTGCTAGCTTTGTTTTTGGCGACAGCAGCTTGTTGCCAGCGTTTGAGTCTGCACTGTTAGGTATGTCTGTCGGGCAGGAGGCTACTTATGTTATGGCGCCAGAGAATGCGTTTGGCGTACATAATGAAAGCAACGTTCAACGCATCTCTCGTTCTCAGTTTTCTATAGATTTAGAAGAGGGTATGGTGGTTTCTTTTGCAGATGTTAGTAAAAACGAATTGCCCGGTGTTATTGCTGAGATTGGCGAAAAAGAGGTGCTGGTGGACTTTAATCATCCGTTGGCCGGCCGTTCTTTAACGTTTCGTGTTGAAATTGTGGCTGTTGAGGAGGCGTCATGAGTTTTGCGATTCAGCTTGCTAATCCTCGAGGTTTTTGTGCGGGTGTTGACCGTGCCATCGATATTGTTAATCGTTGCTTGGACCTATTCGAGGCGCCTATTTATGTTCGTCACGAAGTGGTTCATAACAAGTTTGTTGTTGAGTCATTAAAGGCTCGTGGTGCGGTTTTTGTTGATGAGCTTGATCAAGTACCTGATGACAATATTGTTATCTTTAGTGCACACGGTGTCTCAAAAGCAGTTCGAGACGAAGCGACAGATCGATGCTTAAAAGTCTTTGATGCGACTTGTCCGCTGGTGACAAAAGTGCATTTAGAGGTGTTGCGGTATTCTAGAGACGGGATGGAGTGTGTTCTTATTGGTCACGATGGCCACCCAGAAGTGGAAGGGACAATGGGGCAGTACGATAGTCGTCAGGGGGGCGCTATTTATTTAGTGGAAAGCCCTGAGGATGTAGCGGGTCTTAATGTGAAAAACCCTGAACGTTTAGCGTTTGTGACGCAGACGACGCTATCGATGGACGATACATCGGTTGTCATTGATGCATTACGATCGCATTTCCCAAAGATTGTTGGTCCTAAAAAAGACGACATTTGTTATGCCACACAAAATAGACAGGACGCAGTAAAAACGCTCGCACAAGAGTCTCAACTGGTGCTTGTTGTTGGTTCTGTGAACAGTTCTAACTCTAACCGCTTAAAAGAACTTGCTGAGCGCATGGGAGCGACAGCGTTCCTTATAGATAACGCTGGTGAAATTGATGGCACTTGGTTAGCGGGTGTTAACAGTGTCGGCGTTACCGCTGGAGCTTCTGCACCTGAAATATTGGTGAATGAAGTAATCGCTCGCCTTATCGCTGAAGGTGGCAGCATTCCCCAAGAGCTGCAAGGCCGTGCAGAAAACGTGTCTTTCTCTGTACCAAAAGAATTGCGTATCGTAGAAGTTTGATTGATTTTAAATTAATTTAAAACTTCTTCAAAAAAGGGTTGCACAGAAAATTCTGGAATGTATTATACGCACCCACTGACACGGAGAACGACGCAAGCAAAGGTTTGCAACTTACTAAGGTAAGTAAGTTTAACGACACGTCAGCACGCTCTTTAAAATAGATAATCAGATAATTTGTGTGGGCGCTCGCTGGAGGCTTCAGAAGATTGACATGGTTGCTTAGTTTACTAAGTGGTTGTGAGCGATCAAAAAAATTGAAGTCTTACGAGAGTCTACAAGCAATCGCTTTATGTTGGTTTGTTGTCTTAGGATGATGGACTGATTAAGTTAAATTGTTAGTGTAAAGATTTGAGTGAGCAAACTTTTAACTGAAGAGTTTGATCATGGCTCAGATTGAACGCTGGCGGCAGGCTTAACACATGCAAGTCGAGCGGAAACGAAGGTAGCTTGCTACCAGGCGTCGAGCGGCGGACGGGTGAGTAACGCGTAGGAATCTGCCTAGTAGAGGGGGACAACATGTGGAAACGCATGCTAATACCGCATACGCCCTGAGGGGGAAAGGAGGGGATCACTTGTGACCTTCCGCTATTAGATGAGCCTGCGTGAGATTAGCTAGTTGGTAGGGTAAAGGCCTACCAAGGCGACGATCTCTAACTGGTCTGAGAGGATGACCAGTCACACTGGGACTGAGACACGGCCCAGACTCCTACGGGAGGCAGCAGTGGGGAATATTGGACAATGGGCGCAAGCCTGATCCAGCCATGCCGCGTGTGTGAAGAAGGCCTTAGGGTTGTAAAGCACTTTCAGGGGTGAGGAAGGGTGAGTCGCTAATATCGACTTATCTTGACGTTAGCCCCAGAAGAAGCACCGGCTAACTCTGTGCCAGCAGCCGCGGTAATACAGAGGGTGCAAGCGTTAATCGGAATTACTGGGCGTAAAGCGCGCGTAGGTGGTTTGTTAAGTCTGATGTGAAATCCCAGGGCTCAACCTTGGAATGGCACCGGATACTGGCTAGCTAGAGTATGGTAGAGGGGTGTGGAATTTCCTGTGTAGCGGTGAAATGCGTAGATATAGGAAGGAACATCAGTGGCGAAGGCGACACCCTGGACTAATACTGACACTGAGGTGCGAAAGCGTGGGGAGCAAACAGGATTAGATACCCTGGTAGTCCACGCCGTAAACGATGTCTACTAGCCGTTGGGTTGTAATGACTTAGTGGCGCAGCTAACGCAATAAGTAGACCGCCTGGGGAGTACGGCCGCAAGGTTAAAACTCAAATGAATTGACGGGGGCCCGCACAAGCGGTGGAGCATGTGGTTTAATTCGACGCAACGCGAAGAACCTTACCTACTCTTGACATCCACAGAAGCCGAAAGAGATTTTGGTGTGCCTTCGGGAACTGTGAGACAGGTGCTGCATGGCTGTCGTCAGCTCGTGTTGTGAAATGTTGGGTTAAGTCCCGTAACGAGCGCAACCCTTATCCTTATTTGCCAGCACTTCGGGTGGGAACTTTAAGGAGACTGCCGGTGACAAACCGGAGGAAGGTGGGGACGACGTCAAGTCATCATGGCCCTTACGAGTAGGGCTACACACGTGCTACAATGGCGTATACAGAGGGCGGCGAGCTAGCGATAGTGAGCGAATCCCAGAAAGTACGTCGTAGTCCGGATTGGAGTCTGCAACTCGACTCCATGAAGTCGGAATCGCTAGTAATCGTGGATCAGAATGCCACGGTGAATACGTTCCCGGGCCTTGTACACACCGCCCGTCACACCATGGGAGTTGATTGCTCCAGAAGTAGCTAGCTTAACCCTTCGGGGATGGCGGTTACCACGGAGTGGTCAATGACTGGGGTGAAGTCGTAACAAGGTAGCCCTAGGGGAACCTGGGGCTGGATCACCTCCTTAAACGATAGAAACCTCTGGTGAGCGTTCACACAAATTATCTGATGATACTCTTGATGAATGGTCTTATTCATCAGCCTGTATGATATCTATTTAAAGATTAGGATAGAGTCCTAAGCAAGACACTACGTCATCTTACGCCTTCGGTGTTGGGTGATTTTTAGTCTCTGACTTAGTGCTTTGCACTAAACTTGCTCTTTAACAATTCGAATTTTGAAATAACGATAAATCAAGCGTTAAACCGGTGGAAGCTCACTTTAACCTAGTGACTTCTATTATCGTAAATCCAGAGGGGTACAAAAGCCCTTTGGTATGTGATTCTAAAATACATAAGAACAAACCTTGTTTGATTTTATGAAAACTATTTTGGGTTATATGGTCAAGTGACCAAGCGTGCACGGTGGATGCCTTGGCAGTCAGAGGCGATGAAGGACGTGGTAATCTGCGAAAAGCTTGGGGGAGTCGATAAACAGACTGTGATCCCAAGATGTCCGAATGGGGAAACCCACTCTACTTGTAGAGTATCCCACAGTGAATACATAGCTGTGTGGAGGCGAACCCGGGGAACTGAAACATCTAAGTACCCGGAGGAAAAGAAATCAACCGAGATTCCCTAAGTAGCGGCGAGCGAAAGGGGATTAGCCCTTAAGTGGTTTTGGTGTTAGTAGAAGGCTCTGGAAAGAGTCGCCGTAGAGGGTGATAGCCCCGTATACGAAAACACCTTAATCATGAAAACGAGTAGGACGGGACACGTGTTATCCTGTCTGAATATGGGGGGACCATCCTCCAAGGCTAAATACTCCTGACTGACCGATAGTGAACCAGTACCGTGAGGGAAAGGCGAAAAGAACCCCTGTGAGGGGAGTGAAATAGATCCTGAAACCGTGTACGTACAAGCAGTGGGAGCGGACTTGTTCCGTGACTGCGTACCTTTTGTATAATGGGTCAACGACTTATTTTCAGTAGCAAGGTTAAGCATGTAGTGGAGCCGTAGGGAAACCGAGTCTTAATAGGGCGTTTAGTTGCTGGGAATAGACCCGAAACCGGGCGATCTATCCATGAGCAGGTTGAAGGTTGGGTAACACTAACTGGAGGACCGAACCCACATCCGTTGAAAAGGCTGGGGATGACTTGTGGATAGGAGTGAAAGGCTAATCAAGCTCGGAGATAGCTGGTTCTCCTCGAAAGCTATTTAGGTAGCGCCTCGTATCTCACCATTGGGGGTAGAGCACTGTTTGGGCTAGGGGGTCATCCCGACTTACCAACCCCATGCAAACTCCGAATACCAATGAGTGCAATTACGGGAGACACACAGCGGGTGCTAACGTCCGTTGTGGAAAGGGAAACAACCCAGACCGTCAGCTAAGGTCCCAAAGTTACAGTTAAGTGGGAAACGATGTGGGAAGGCTTAGACAGCTAGGAGGTTGGCTTAGAAGCAGCCATCCTTTAAAGAAAGCGTAATAGCTCACTAGTCGAGTCGGCCTGCGCGGAAGATATAACGGGGCTAAAACTGTACACCGAAGCTACGGATGCTTAATTGCTGTTTACAGTAATGGGCATGGTAGAGGAGCGTTCTGTAAGCCGTTGAAGGTCAAGCTGTAAGGCAGGCTGGAGGTATCAGAAGTGCGAATGTTGACATGAGTAACGATAAGGGGAGTGAAAAACTCCCCCGCCGGAAGACCAAGGTTTCCTGTCCCATGTTAATCAGGGCAGGGTGAGTCGGCCCCTAAGGCGAGGCAGAAATGCGTAGTCGATGGGAAACAGGTTAATATTCCTGTACTCGTGCATATTGCGATGGAGAGACGGAGAAGGCTAGGCCAGCACAGCGATGGTTGTCTGTGTTTAAGGCGGTAGGTTGGGTGCTTAGGCAAATCCGGGCACCCCCCTTTAGTGGGAAGACCGAGAACTGACGACGAGCCCTCTTTTGGGTGAAGTGGTTGATGCCATGCTTCCAGGAAAAACTTCTAAGCTTCAGATATGCAGGAACCGTACCCCAAACCGACACAGGTGGTCAGGTAGAGAATACCAAGGCGCTTGAGAGAACTCGGGTGAAGGAACTAGGCAAAATGGTACCGTAACTTCGGGAGAAGGTACGCCGGTTAGTGTGAAGGACTTGCTCCGTAAGCATTGATCGGTCGAAGATACCAGGTGGCTGCGACTGTTTATTAAAAACACAGCACTCTGCAAACACGAAAGTGGACGTATAGGGTGTGACGCCTGCCCGGTGCTTGAAGGTTAATTGATGGGGTTAGCGCAAGCGAAGCTCTTGATCGAAGCCCAAGTAAACGGCGGCCGTAACTATAACGGTCCTAAGGTAGCGAAATTCCTTGTCGGGTAAGTTCCGACCTGCACGAATGGCGTAACGATGGCCACACTGTCTCCACCCGAGACTCAGTGAAATTGAAATCGCAGTGAAGATGCTGTGTATCCGCGGCTAGACGGAAAGACCCCGTGAACCTTTACTATAGCTTCACAGTGAACTTTGAACCTACTTGTGTAGGATAGGTGGGAGGCTTTGAAGCGGTGACGCCAGTTACCGTGGAGCCACTCTTGAAATACCACCCTGGTATGTTTGAGGTTCTAACTCAGGTCCCTTATCGGGATCGAGGACACTGTGTGGTGGGTAGTTTGACTGGGGCGGTCTCCTCCCAAAGAGTAACGGAGGAGCACGAAGGTGTGCTCAGCATGGTCGGAAATCATGCATAGAGTGTAAAGGCAAAAGCACGCTTAACTGCGAGACAGACACGTCGAGCAGGTACGAAAGTAGGTCTTAGTGATCCGGTGGTTCTGTATGGAAGGGCCATCGCTCAACGGATAAAAGGTACTCCGGGGATAACAGGCTGATACCGCCCAAGAGTTCACATCGACGGCGGTGTTTGGCACCTCGATGTCGGCTCATCACATCCTGGGGCTGAAGCCGGTCCCAAGGGTATGGCTGTTCGCCATTTAAAGTGGTACGCGAGCTGGGTTTAGAACGTCGTGAGACAGTTCGGTCCCTATCTGCCGTGGACGTTTGAGATTTGAGAGGAGCTGCTCCTAGTACGAGAGGACCGGAGTGGACGAACCTCTGGTGTTCCGGTTGTCACGCCAGTGGCATTGCCGGGTAGCTATGTTCGGACGGGATAACCGCTGAAAGCATCTAAGCGGGAAGCCTCCCTTAAGATAAGATCTCACTGGGACATAAGTCCCCTAAAGAGCCGTTCGAGACTAGGACGTTGATAGGTTGGGTGTGTAAGTGCTGTGAGGCATTGAGCTAACCAATACTAATTGCTCGTGAGGCTTGACCATATAACACCAAAGTGGTTTTTAGATGAGAAGAGAGAAAAAACTCAAATCATCAGAATGAGACACACAGAATTACGATAAAGCATCAACCATGATGAACATCGGTTTAACCTTGATTACGTTATTTCAAAACAAGAATTGTTGAAGATCAAGCATCCTATTCGCGTGAAAACGCAAACAGAATTGCTTGACGATCATAGAGGCGTTGAACCACCTGATCCCATCCCGAACTCAGAAGTGAAAAGCGCCATCGCCGATGGTAGTGTGGGAGATCCCATGTGAGAGTAGGTCGTCGTCAAGCTTTAAACACAAAAAAGCCCCATACAGCCAATGCTGTGTGGGGTTTTTTTATGCAGATAAGCATGTGAGAGACAGATCGTCTCAAGCTTTAAACACTAAGAAGCCCCATACAGCCAGCGCTGTGTGGGGTTTTTTTATGCCTGCGATTTAGTCATGACGGCTTGATGCTGACCACTCAAAACTCAAAACTCAAAACTCAAAACTCAAAACTCAAAACTCAAAACTCAGAATACAAAGGGTAATGCATGTGCACAGCGTCTTGCTCTGCGCCTGTCTCCCACCGTTTATGAGCAAGCGCAAGGTAAGTAGAAATCAAGACTATGAATGAGTCGGGTTGTTTGTCGTTTATATGATGTTTTGGTTTATCCACTGCTCGAGTTGGTTTTCTGGCAATGCACCGCTTAGACGATTTATCTCTTTGCCGTTTTTGAGCACGATGAGCGTGGGTATGCTGCGAATGTTAAACCGACTGCTGATGTTTTGACATTGCTCTGTGTTCACTTTTGCAAATACGGCTTTTTTAGAGCGAGCGGCTAGGCGAGAAAAAATAGGGCCCATTGTTTTGCAAGGGCCGCACCACTCTGCCCAGAAGTCGATAATGATGGGTAAGTCGTTGTTGTTGGTATATTGACTGAATGTTTGTTCGGTTAAATTAACCGGCTCTATGGTGTGGAGCGGATGTTTGCATTTTCCGCATTTTCCGCCTATGTGTGAGCGATCAGAAGGGACTCTGTTTGTTGTGAAGCAATGAGGGCATGAAATGTTCATAGGGATTCCTGTGAATAGGGTGGCTGAGTTAACACCTTTTGTTCATAAGTGGGGTGTTATCGCAGAAATTCAAGCGTACTTGGTGTAGCACTTGTGAAGTGGATTCCCAACTCGGCGCACTCATACCAACAGCAACAAACAGAAATCAGCGAACTGCGCCTACAGCTTAAAAACATCTTAGGCGATGCTTTAATGAGCACGGCAAACAACCCGCAAGACGACTCGGAAGAGGAGCGTGGTTAATGGCTGAGCTTCACTCTCTACAAAAAGACTTTTCACAGGAAGGTAATGTCCAACAACTGGTTACCCAGCATATTGACCTTTGGACAGGCGCAGTCAAAGCCAAATCCAGTGCCGGTCGTGGCAGCCGTGGTAAACGCGAACTTTATGGCATTAAAAAACTGCGTGAGCTGATTCTTGAATTGGCAGTACGTGGCAAGCTGGTCGCCCAAGATCCGAACGATGAACCAGCTTCGGTCTTACTAGAGCGTATTGCCGCCGAGAAAGCTGAACTGGTTAAACAAGGCAAAATCAAAAAGCCCAAAAAACTGCCTGAGATTAGCGAAGACGAAAAGCCATTTGAACTGCCGGAAGGATGGGAATGGACTCGAATTGCTGAATTGGCAGAGGTTGCCCCAAGAAACCCCGATGTAGAAGATGAAATCATAGTTTCATTTATACCGATGCCATTAATTTCAACAAGGCTAGATGGTTCTCATGATTCTGAGCCTAGAGCGTGGAAAGATGTTAAGAAAGGGTATACCCATTTCGCAAATGGTGATATTGCTATCGCGAAGATAACGCCATGCTTTGAAAATAGTAAAGCAGCCGTTTTTCGCAATCTTGAATCTGGTATTGGAGCTGGTACAACCGAGCTACATGTTGCTAGACCAATTCCTAATACTCTTAACCCTCAATTTGTACTGTTATATTTAAAAGCGCCAATGTTTCTTAAGGTGGGTGAAACAAAAATGACAGGATCAGCTGGCCAAAAGCGGGTGCCAAAAGACTTCTTTGCACTCAATCCCCTGCCATTTGCACCTTTAACCGAACAACACCGCATCGTCGCGAAAGTCGACGAACTAATGGCGCTTTGCGATCAGTTGGAACAGCAAACGGAATCCAGTCTTGATGCTCACCAAACTTTAGTGCAAACCCTGCTGGATACATTGCTACAAAGCGCCGATGCCGACGAGCTAGAGCAACACTGGCAACGCCTAAGCGCCCATTTTGATCTGCTGTTTACCACCGAACAAAGCATCGACCAGCTGAAACAAACCATCCTGCAACTCGCCGTGATGGGCAAACTTGTCCCCCAAGACCCCAACGACGAACCGGCGTCCGAACTGCTCAAACGCATCGCCGCCGAAAAAGAAGAACTGGTTAAACAAAAGAAAATCAAAAAACAGAAACCACTACCACCAATCAGTGACGATTAAAAACCATTTCAACTGCCCAAGGGGTGGGAGTGGTGTAGACTGGGTGAGCTAGTTAGTATCAGAGGAGGGAAAAGATTACCGAAAGGGCACTCTCTGCAAGATATCCCAACAGACTATATCTATATCCGTGTTTCAGATATGAAAAATGGAACTGTTTCACTTGATGATTTGAGGTACATTCTTCCTGAAACCCATAAGACTATTGAGAAATATGTTATCGAGTCCAACGATATCTATATGACAATTGTTGGCGCTACTATCGGTAAGTGTGGGTTGGTGCCTGAAAAATTAAGTGGAATGAACTTAACAGAGAATGCAGCTCGACTTACTCCATTTAGTGTAATCGATAAGTATTACTTATATGTGGTGTTGTCATCTGAGTATGGACAAGACCAGTTTGTAGATAAAACTAAGCAAGTTGGAGTCCAAAAGATGGCTTTAAATAGACTTGCAACGACATATATTCCTGTTCCTCCAAACGACATGCAGAAAAAAGTAACAAATAGAGTCGATCAATTAATGGCTCTCTGCGACCAGCTAAAAGCGAAACTCGCCGACAGCAAAACCACCCAGCTTAACCTAACCGATGCCCTCGTGGCACAGGCGGTGTAAGGTTCTTGATGTAGCCTATGTATAAGGAGATACAGCATGTTTACTTGTAAATTTACATTTTTATCGTGGATTAACTTACCATTATGGTAAATAATGCAGTGAATATTAGTGCGTACGAGGGTACGCCACCAGCTTCCCGGAAAGAAGGCCGAGTCCATATCGACAGCGGGCCGCTTTACGATAAGTCCACCGTGCTGGCTTTGCTCGATAAGGGGGATACACATACAAACCTATGGACGAAAAAGTGTATTCAAGATGTTCAGCGGTTAGAGTTCGAGATTAGGGATGTACGGGCTTTGTTAAAACAAGCTTTGAGCCATGGCCGTTACGTTAACTCTGAGTGGTGTGTACAAAAGCCGACAGGCCCATGGGCGGCGTGTGATAGCTATTTTTTAGCTCGTATGGAATGGATTGAGAATGCAGGCAAGCTATTGTTGCTGGTTTCCTGTCATTTATCGCAGTAGGGGTGAGATATGAAAAACAAGGTATGTCCAATTTGTGAAATGGGGCAGTTGCATGCAAAGACAGAATGGATTGATGTTGAGCACCTAGGTCGCACGGGCAAGATCAAGAGCCATTATGCGGAATGTGATGCTTGTGGTAGTGAGCAAGCGGGGACGACCGAGGCACGCTTAAATAAGCGCGCCATGATCGCGTATAAGAAAGAGACTCAAGGCTTACTAACGGGTGAGCAGGTACGTGTGTTACGCAAAACATGGGGGTTAAGCCAAGAGCAAGCCGCAAAAGTCTTCGGCGGTGGCCCTGTGGCGTTCTCTAAGTACGAAACGGATGACGTCATGCAATCGGATTCGATGGATAAGCTTCTGCGTATGGCCGACGTATTTCCGATGATGCTAGAGACGCTAATACAAGACGCAGGTGTTACCTCCAATAAAGAGCCTGTATGGGAATCTGTGCAGTTTGTTGATTTCTCCGTGACAACAAAGCAAAGTCTGACAGTCGTGAGTTCTCATTCATTAAATGAAGAGGTGGCCTATGGCTGCTAAAAATAGTGTTAGCTTGCAAAAAGCCATTGATAGTCTGTCTATTCAAGATGTCTATTTAAAGTCTTCTCAAGCAGAATGCTGCGAGGATTTTGACCCGAAGCGAACGGATCATACTGAATTATTAGTTCAGCAAATGCATACCGTGCGCAGAAGTGAAGTGCTTAAGACAAATGAAGGCGAACTTATTCTAAAAGTGTATGTCCGTTTGGGGGCTCGCTGGGTTTTGCCTATTGAAAACGATGACCCTGAAGTGAAGGCATTTGTTGAGGCTGACTTTATTGCAGAGTATTCAATGGCAGAATTGCTGGAGACGGAAGCGGTTGAAGAGTTTTCGTTAAAAAACGCTAGCTTCCATGTTTGGCCATATTGGCGTGAGTTCTTAAGCTCGCAGTGTGAGCGTTTACGCTTGCCTAGAGTGGTATTGCCCACCGTTCAATTTAATTGCTAGGAACATTCTTGCTAAGCTAAGTGCCAGTTTAACTAACTCAGCAGTTCTCACTACCCTTCAAAAAACGCTTCATCAATCTTCTTAAGATGAAGAGTCTGTTCATCTCTACTGCCTATATTGTGGCGCAACATGAGCTTTGCGAGTTGTTATCCGTTAATCCGAACGGAATCGCTACTCGTAAGCGAGGCATATCGCAATATATACGCAACTGAGACGCACTCTCAGTCACCAACTTAATGGCGGTTTCCAACTTATTTGCAATAGTCTCCCACTTAATTACGAATCACCAATTACCAGTTAAATTTTACTTGCTTGTGTTTTTTCTATTCTATATTGTACTAGTACGTGAATACATAGCTGTTTATAAAATAGAAGTCCATATGAAAGACTTAGTCCAGTTTTTAACCGAAGCCGATGGTAAAACGGTGTTGGAGAAGCGTTTAAAAGCGCTGCTCACGCCGAATGAAATCAATGAAATGCAGCACAGGTTGCAAATATTTTCTCTGTTGGAGCAAGGTGTGCCGCAGCGCGACATTGCGAAACAATTGGGTGTAGGCATTGCCACGGTGACCCGTGGTTCCCGAGCCTTTAAGGAATTAAAAGAAGCATGAGTCAATCCAATAAAAAGCCGGAGCGCATCTCGCTACCGCGCAAACCTAAGTACGTTACCATCAGTTCCGATTGCGATTTTTTCGATTTGTTTAAGAAGGTCGAAAAGCGCTTTGAGCACTGTTTTATGCTGGAATCCCTTGGCGAAGAAAGCTTTATTTCCCGCCATTCGATCATTGGTTTTGACCCTGAAAAACTCATCTGGGCGGAAGGCAAACAGCTGTTTATCCAAGAGCGTGATGGCAACACGGAATCTTACACATCCGATAACCCTTATTACTTGCTGCGTAGCATTGTGCCGCAGAATATTTTGTCACGTGGTTTTGCGGGCGGTTTAACGGGTTATATCGGTTACGACAGCATGAACTATTTTGAGCCGAGTTTAGACCTTCAAGCCAGTGAAATGTTCGATGCGTTCCGCTTTGGTTTGTACAAAGATGGCCTGATTTTGGACAAAATGACGGGCGAAGTGACGTACTTTTACTATGAAGAATTGGATGCCGGTGGTAATCGTTTGGACCTTGTGCAGGCCATGATGGCGGAACCAACGCCGGCAAATGGCGCCTTCGTTGTCACGCCAGCGGGTGAATCCATGAGTAAAATGGATCACGCGGATGCCGTGGCTAAAGTGAAGCAAGACATCGTCGAAGGTAAGATCTTCCAGTGTGAAGTCGGTTTCAAAAAATGGTTCGATATGGAAGGCGACACCATTAATTTATACGAGCAATTACGCGAAGTGAATCCATCACCACAAATGTACTACATCAAATTTGGTGAGCAAAAAGTCATCGGCGCGAGCCCAGAGTTGCTGTTCCGTGTTCGCCAAGGGGAAATGGAAACCTTCCCGTTAGCCGGCACAGCGAAACGTGGCGTGGACGAAAAAGAAGACACAGCGTTAGCCCGTGCGTTGCTGAATGATCCAAAAGAAATCGCTGAACATAATATGATTGTCGATTTACATCGCAACGACATTGGCCGCGTCGCGCGCTTCGGCACGGTGAAAGTTCGCTCTTTGATGGACATCAAACGTTTCAGTCATGTTCAACACATTTCGAGTGAAATTGTCGGCATCATGGCCGAAGAGCACGATATGTTCTCGGCGTTGGCGAGTAACTTCCCTGCGGGAACCTTGACGGGCGCGCCAAAAATTGAAGCGATGAAGATTATCGACGACTTAGAAAGTGATGGTCGTGGGCCTTATGGCGGTGCAGTCGGGCAGTTCTCGTTTAATGGCGATTGCATGTTTGCGATTCCTATTCGTACGGTATTTGCTAAGGGTAATAAAGCCTATGTGCAAACCTGTGGCGGTAACGTATATGACTCCAATGCGGAAGACGAATACGAAGAAATCCAACGCAAATTTGCCGGCACCAAGCGTGTGCTAGACAGCTTCGCGCCAGCATCCAAAGCGTAAGGGAATCAGACATGAAAGAAAGACAGATGAAAGTGTATATTATCGACAACTACGACTCCTTCACTTACAACTTGTACCAGTTTATTGGTGAAGTGTTGGAAACAGAGCAAAGCCGTGGCGAGATCGACGCTTTTGAAGTGATCGTAAAGCGTAACGACGACGTCACATTAGACGACATTCGTGCCGCTGCGCCAGATCGTATTATCATTTCCCCAGGCCCCGGTTCGCCTGACGACAAAGCGTATTTTGGTATTTGTGCCGACGTGATTTTGGAATTCGGCAAAACCATTCCACTAATGGGCGTTTGTTTGGGAATGCAGGGTATTTGTCATGTGTTCGGCGGTAAAGTGGTGAAAGCGCCTTTGCCGATGCACGGGAAAACCAGTCCGATTACGCACAACGGAAAGGGCATTTTCCACGACATTCCAGATCAGTTAGAAGTCATGCGTTATCACTCATTAATCGCCGAAGCAGAAAGCTTCCCCGATGTATTGGAAGTCACGGCTTCGGTGGGGGATTTAAAAGCCGCCGATTTTAAGGACATCGCGACCATCCATAAAGGCGGGAAATTTGAACTCATGGGCGTTCGCCATAAAGAATACCCGATTCAAGGGATTCAATTTCACCCAGAATCCTTCGCGACAGAAGGCGGTAAAGACCTGATCAAAAACTTCTTGTTTCAGGTTTGATTCTTTAGAAATTCAGTACCTTTGAAATATTAAAAAGCAGTGTCCAGTGATGGGGGCTGTTTTTTTTTGTTTAAATTATAGCCTTAAGGCTATAATTTATTAAAATGGCTAACTTATAAAAGTCGAGGTGAGTAATGGCTAGAACGCTTGATAAGTTAATTTCAGATCAAAAGCCTGAAATAGTAAAAAATGCCCGAAAAAAGACGGATGGCATGGTGCTTGGCATTCATCTCGCTCAGTTGCGTGAGCGTATGCAAATCACTCAAGAGGATATGGCAAACACGCTGGGCGTGAAGCAGCCAACGATTGCTGGCATGGAGCGCAAAGGTAAAGATGTCAAATTATCTACTTTAAAGCGCTATGTTGAAGGCGCTGGTGGCAAACTAACCGTAGATGTTGAATTGCCCGATGGTAGCCATTACGGGTTTAATTTGTAAGATAGTGTATTTGTGCTTACGCAGATCAGGTCTGAGCAAGCATCTTTGACATTAGAGTGCTGGTTCGAAAAAGTTACTTCTTTATGGGTAAAGATTTCCAATCTGGCACTGAAGAGCTTAATGTTAAGCCTTCTCTAGTAATGGTCATTTCATCGTATTTAACCCGAAGAGTTTCAGCTACGTATTTGAGGCGTTGTTTGTGCTCTACAGACATTTTATGTCCAGCGATTAGCTTTTTGATTTTAAGCCCTTTTGGCATATCAATGGAGGTGGCTTTTGCCTCAAAATTGATTAGCCTTAATTCTTGTTCATAGCTCCAGTCTACCGACTTGGTTGCTGTGAATTTACCTAGTGCTTGATGAGGCGAGAATAACAATTCGGAAAGTCATATTTCTGGCAGTTGTGATACATAATTTACATGGTATTGTGCCAAGTTAGAATTTTTTTCAGCAAATGTCATTGCTGTGAAGTCATATTCAATGCAAAAGCCTTTGTGACTTGAAGCATAATGAGCCCAAGCAAGAGGTGTTTCGAGATTTTTCATGAAGCACTGAACGCCAAAAGAGCCAAAGTGTTACTTGAATTCATGTCGGATTTGTTCTGTTGTGTGCGTTGTAGGGTCTTTGGCCCATTGTTTAATAAATTTAAGACATCTTTCACTAAATAACCAATGGGCGTTTTCAATCGTTTGATTTTCGAATAATGTTTGAACGGCCTCTCTGAATGGCTTCTCATTGTAACCAGAGCGGTACACTCGGTCCTCAAGCTCTAATTTACAATCAAATGGATCATTAAAGTTAAGTGGATCAGAAAACCAGAGCTTGTTGTCTGCTAAAGAAAGAATGCGTTTATCATCAGCCGGTTCGAATCGGTAAAGGGGAATTCCTCGCATAGTTTACTCCTTGTTGTTGGGAAACTTCTGCTTCATATGCATAACCCGAAGCACTTTTATATCTTCATTTTCAATACGATAAGCCACTAACATGGCTATTTCAGGAATGATCAGCAGTCTGCCGTTCGTACCCACTCGTTTAACGCCCATCAGTGGTTGATGAGACAAGTTGGTGACTTTCGTAGCAAGGATGTCGTCGGTTTTATCCGCCGCAAGAGGATTAAATTGATATAAGTATTCGAATATTCTCTCTCGGTCTTTCTGGGCGTCCTTTTCCCATAAAATCATAGTTTATCCTCTTGCTCTGATTTTGGCTTTGAAGTCTTCCATTTGAGCATTGGCCTCTTCATTTGAAACAAATTCAGCAGAACCATTTTCCATTTTTTCAAAGGCGAGGTTAACTTGCTCCGTTACCCAAGCATCATGAGACATGCGTTTTTTTTGTTCATTGGCGAGTTGCTCGGTCATTTCTCGACAGGCATCGCTAAGCGAACGTCCTTGGCTTTCTGTCATGAGTTGTGCCAGTCGTTTTGTTTCTTCATCGACTCTAAATTGAATTCGTGTATCCATCTTATTCACCTTGACGAATGATTGCTGTCACACAAATGTTAGTACAATATCTGGTAGTGAACAAACTGTTTTGACACTTAAATTCAGGTAAGAAGTTTTAGCCTTTAATCCACTGCCAGCCACATTTTGGCCATTCGTAAAGAGCGCGTTGGCTTTTACAGAGGGCTATGGTGTTGACCCTGCTTTTTCGTTTGTGCCGACCTAGATCAATGAACCTTTTATTAATATTGGCGTAATGGATTCTATGTGTTTTAATCTAAGCATTAGTGATTTCTAATGTTAAGGTTGGCTTAGTGGCCAAATAGGAGAGAAAAATGAATAAATTTCTTACATTGTGGTTGAGTAAAGTTGTGTTGGTTTGGGCGATAGTGAGTCTGTCTTCTATGGCGCTGGCGTCTGAAGGGTATGGTGCTTCGGGTGCGGATAATGAAACGGATAAGGCGCTGACTTTAGACGTTATGTTGAATTATGCCTTGGAAGATGAATACCTAGCCAGAGGAGAGTATCAAAAAATCATGGATACATTTGGTGCTCAAAAACCCTACTCTAATATTATTAAAGCGGAAGCAAAGCACATTACTTGGCTATTACCATTATTTGAGAAGTATGGATTTGCTATACCTGCTGACCGTGGAGTCGAAAATGCGACGATTCCAGCCAGTTATGCAGAGACCTTTGCTATTGGGGTTGACGCTGAAATTGCCAATATAAATATGTATGATCGCTTTCTAAATCAGGATCTACCCAGTGATGTAGAAGCGGTTTTTGTGAGGCTGCGTGATGCGTCAAAGAACCATTTGGCGGCTTTTCAGAAGTGGCAAAATAAGTATTAAGTTAGCGTGTTATCTTGCTGTTCAGCTCTATCGTAAAAATACGCTGAATGTTCAATACGGAGTCGGTGGGGCATAATGTCGTTATGATGTTTTTAATGACCATAGCGATGAAAAACCATGACCCCCGAGATTTTTATTAAGCGCCAATGCAAAGCCGACACGGTAGAGCGAACGTCATTGATTCAGTCACTTTGGAGCGGTTATGGCGAGGTGGTGCGTTATTCGCTAACGGGAAAAGCAGCGCCACTGTCGGTTATCGCCAAGCATTGTGCTGTTCCCACCGAAGTGAATCACCCGAGAGGTTGGCATTCGGATCATGGGCATTTGCGCAAGGTGCGCTCCTATGAAGTAGAGCAACATTGGTATCAACAGTGGGCGTCACGCTGCACCCCATCGGCTCGGGTTGCGCAATGTTACGGGGCGTTTTATGACGAACCGACGGGGCAAAGGCTAACGCTGTTAGAAGATTTGGACGCCTCCGGGTATTCAGACCGATACCGTGGTCATAACATGGATTATGTTGTGTCGTGCCTCAATTGGTTGGCGGCGTTTCATGCGGGTTTTATTCATTCGTCTCCTTCGCTGAATTGGCCACAAGGCTTGTGGAAAAAAGGCACGTATTGGCATCTTGATACGCGACCAGACGAATGGACAGCGATGGTTGACAGTAAGCTAAAAAGCGCCGCGTCTACTCTTAGCGAGGCGCTTGATAACGCGCGTTACAAAACGCTGGTGCATGGCGATGCGAAAGCCGCGAATTTTTGTTTTTCACCCCAAAATAATCAAGTGGCCGCGGTGGATTTTCAGTACGTTGGCGGTGGTGTTGGTGTTCAGGATGTGGCGTATTTTTTGGGCAGTGCGCTTTCTGAACAAGCATTAGCCGACAATATGGAGTATTTGCTGATGCAGTATTTTGCTGAATTGGGCCGTGAATTAATGTCGCAAGGCGAATCGCAAGCGTTCGTTCATCAGGTCGTGGAAGAATGGCAAGACTTGTTCCCCATTGCGTGGGCGGATTTTCATCGTTTCATCATGGGCTGGTCGCCGACACACCTTAAGAATACGCCCTTTAGTCAGCGGCTTACCGAACAAGCGCTGAGACAGCTAGGAGCGTATTAACGTCTAAGATGACCTTAAGGCGCGGTTGGTCTTCGCCGTTGCTTGAGCCTGTAAAGGGTTTTCTGGCCACGGGTGTTTTGGGTATCTTCCGCGCATTTCTTTGCGTACTTCTGGGTAGACTTCTCGCCAAAAAAACGCCAAATCTTGTGTCACAGCAAGCGGACGTTGCCCCGGTGACAGCAGCTCGATACGAACGGTTTGATGAAGTACCGTTGGGCTTTCGATACAGCCAAACATTTCTTGCAATTTAACGCTTAGGGTTGGCTGTTGCGTAACGTAATCAATCGCGTGGCTCGCCCCTGATGGCACGGTGATTCTTGCGGGAACCTGTTGACTAAGGCGCTGTTGTTGATTCCAATCCAGCCGACTGAGCAAAATATCGTGTAACGAGAGTTTATTCATGGCCTGTTGAGTGGTGATTTTGCTCAAATACGGCCCTAGCCATGCTTCTAATTCCGCTAATAATGCGGTATCCGAGCAATCTGGCCAGAGAGACTTTTGATCGTACGTGAAAGCGAATTGCAGGCGCGCGCGGAGTGACTCGCTGATATCGTTCCATGGTAAGGCGCGTAGACCTTCTTGACGGATATGATGGCAAACCGCGCGGCTGACGTCATTCTCGGAAGGCTTATTCAGCGGTCGTTTATCAATGCACAGTTTCCCCAGCCAGCGTTGTGATTCACTGAGCAAACGAGCGTCTTTTTTTGACCAGGCGAGGTGATTTTTTACGGTCAAAAGTTCAGCAAAGTCTTGGGTGAGGGTTGAGATTGAAAGCGGATATGCCATGAAAATTCGATCTTCTTCTTGTCCGTGGTGGCCGCCGGTCTCTAGGGCAATGAGCCATTCATTCTGTGCACAAGGGTCAAGCGATGACAGGCTCGCCAAGCGACCATTAGCGAGTTTATAGCGTACTTTGTCGGTATCTTGCTGGGTTCGTTGCGCGATTTTATCCGCGAATGAAGCGATGAGCAGTCGAGCAATGTCGTTATTTTGCGGCGTGGTGGGAGGCGCGGTTATGGCCAACGCCTGGCTTCGATCTTGCCATTGCTGCTGGGCTTTTAAATAGTGTTGTTTTGGGCGTTTGCTGTGTGCCTGACGGTTTCCTTTTAGCCACTGCAATCGATCTGACACGTCGGTATGTTGGTTTGAAAAAGGATCACCCTCCGACAATATGGCGCACACCGCGCAGGCGTCTTTTAGATTGTTGTGGCGTTTGCCTTCCAGCAGCAATCGGGCTAGACGCGGTTCGATACCGAGCTGGCTCATTTGTTCGCCTATTTCGCTGAGTACTAAGTGGCTTTTTAGTGCGTGCAAATGGGTAAGAAAGTCCACGGCTTGTTGCCAATGGCTGCTTGGCGGTGGCGTGATCCAATCGAGTTCGAGCCGATCTTGTACGCCCCATTTAGCAAGATCCATAACGAGGCTGCTTAAATCACTGATTTCGATTTGAGGTTGAGCTTGTGGTGCGAGTTGATGTTGCTGGCCTTCGCTCCACCATCGATAACATACGCCCATGTCAGTGCGTCCAGCTCGCCCCGTTCTTTGCGTGGTTTCGGCTTGAGTGGCACGGCGAGTGTGGAGTCGGGTGGTCGCGGTATTGGCGTCAAAGCGGGCTTCTCGGCTCAAGCCGCTGTCGACCACAACACGGATGCCATCGATGGTTAAGCTGGTTTGTGCAATGGCGGTCGCCAGTACAATTTTGCGGGCCGGCGCCATAGTGGGTTGAATCACGACTTCTTGTTCTTTTAGGCTTAATTCGCCATACAAGGGCAAAATGCTTAACTGCGGGTCGTGTCCTAGGCGCTGTTGTAGTTGTGTTGCGGCACGACGAATTTCTTTTTGTCCGGGCAAGAACACCAAAATACTGCCGGTTTCGTCGGCAAACGCTTGGCAAGTGAGACGCACTACTTCGTCGGTAACGTCAGCGATTTTTAGGGTTTTATTGCCGTAATGAGTTGTGATCGGGAAGCGACGACCTTGGCTGACCAGAGCTGGGCAATTTAGTCTGGCTTTGAGTAATTCGGTGTCGAGGGTAGCCGACATGACTAAGAGTTTCAGCGGGTCTTCGTCACGGTACAGTTCGCGGGCTTGCAAACACAGGGCAAAGGCCAAATCAGAGTGAAGGTTTCGCTCGTGAAATTCGTCAAAAATAACCAAGGCCACGTCGTTTAGACTTGGGTCGTCGTGCAGCATGCGAGTCAAGACGCCTTCGGTGACCACCAACAGTTGTGTGTGTCGGCTGTCTTTGCCTTCGTGGCGAATACGATACCCTACGCATTCGCCAAGGGGGTCGTTTATCGTGTCGGCAAGGCGCTTTGCAGCGGCTTTGGCCGCCAAACGCCTCGGTTCTAGCATGATGATTTTTCGGCCTTTGAGCCAACTTTCATCGAGCAAGGCCAGCGGCACAACGGTGGTTTTGCCTGCGCCAGGTGCCGCTTCAATGATGGCTTCGTGGCGCTGATGAAGCTGTTGTTTTAATGCAGGAATCAGGGCGTGAATGGGTAACTTGTTAAACATGTAATGATTCTATTTGGCCGTGAGTGTGTTTCTTCTGCACGAGAGTTTTTCCTTCTGTTAATATCCCATTCATTTTACCATGGTATTAATAATCTAATGTACGCCTATTAATGACAGAATTTTCAATAATAATAATGGATCCCAATTCAGATCATGACAGAGCCAAATAAAAAGACCTTATTAGTCGTCGATGACGATCACGATATTCGTTGTTTGCTGTGTGACGCCTTGTCGCAAAAAGGGTATCGGGTATTAGAGGCCGAAAATGGCCGTCAGATGTGGCAGCACTTAGAGGTGGAGCAGGTCGACTTAATCTTGATGGACTTATACCTTCGTGAAGAAGATGGTCTGCATCTCGCCCGTGAGGTTCGTGAAGGCTTTGCGTTTCCTATTATGATGCTGACCGGTAAAGGCGATGAAACAGATCGTATTTTAGGGTTGGAGTTGGCCGCCGATGATTACATGATGAAACCGTTTAATTTACGTGAATTAACCGCTCGTATTCATGCCTTGTTACGCCGTGCGCATCAGGGGGCTGTCTCGTCTGGTAAAACCATTAATGAAGATCATGATTGCCTGACGTTTGGCCGTTGGGTGCTCGATCTCACTGCGCGGATATTACAAGATCAAGATGGCCAATCTGTGACGTTAACATTGGGTGAGTTTTCTTTATTGGACGTGTTGGCCCGTCATCCGGATCGTATTTTTTCCCGTGAGCAATTGATAGAGCAAAGCCGAGGACTAGAAACCGAGGTGTTTGATCGCACGGTGGATGTGTTGATTTTGCGATTGCGTCGCAAAATAGAAGCCAATCCAAAAATGCCGCAATTCATTAAAACGCAACGTGGGCTGGGGTACTTTTTCCAAGGCCCAGTGCGGACTCGCTGATGATGCGCTTTACCAGCATTCGGCAAAAAGCCTCATTGTCCATTCTTGCCATCAGTGTGGTGGCGTTTTTTATGGTGGGGATTGGTTGGCAGTCTATGTTGGTCAGTGAGGCATCGTTATCGGAATTTGAATCAGAAACGTTACCAGAAATCAGCACCTCGTTGACCCTCGCCGAGGGCGTTGCCCAGTTGGCGGCGATTGCACCTTATACGGCGGGGTCTGGTCGTCCGTTCCAGTTGCAAACCGAGTCTGAACGTATTCATCGTCGTATTATTGAGTTACGTGGTGTGGCAGACAGTTTAACCGATTCTGTTTTTCAGCGTGACATCGACAGTCGTTTAGACGATTTGCAGGTTACTCTTGAGGAGCTGGTGTCGCTGGTGCGAGAAGAGTTGTATTTACGTGAAGACAGCTTGGCGCAACAGTTTCGCATCCGACAGCTTAACCCCAACAATGACACCACACCACAAATAGACAGTCAGCAGGGCTTGGTCTGGTTGCTGCAATTATTAGAAACCCCGAGTTTGGTGCCTGAAAGCATGGCGCAACGTTTAAAATTGTCTCAGCAAAGCGCTCAGGTCACCAGCATCGCTGAAGATTTACTGAAAGCGCACCAGCGTTTAACCCAAATCCAAGAACGTAAAAATTATCTGTTGATTTCTATTCGTGCAAAATCCGAACAACTGAGCAAACGGGTCAGTGATTTTGTGGGGGGGTTACAGAAAAAAGTCAGTCGCCAGCGTCAAGCTGTATCGGCGTTTGTTGCGAGTGGGCAGCATTGGATCATCGGCATTTCGGTGTTTTTGTTGCTTGGCCTAACCCGGTTGTATTGGTACAGCCAGCGCATGACGAAAGATTTGGGTATGGTCACCAATGACATGGAGCAGCTTTCATTAGGTCGAATGGAATCCAAACACACGGGCATACGTCGGAACGATGAAATTGGCACCTTAGCCGACACTTTTGAGGTGTTTCGTCGTGATGCGCTAAGGCGCTTAGAGGTGACCGCTGAACTGTCTGAACAAAAGCGTTTACTGGAAACCATCTTTGATAACATGAACGACGGTTTGAGTGTGTTTTCATCGAAGGGCACGCTTGTGGCTTGGAATGTGGGTTATCAAACTTTGTTTGATTTGTCCGACAATGATTTGAGCATTGGCATGTCGATCGATGAGGTACAACAGCTTATTAACCAAGGCGGTCACACCAATCTGAATATCGAAAATCAGCAGGTTTATATGGACGAAGTGAATGTGTCTCGTCATCTGCGCTTTCAGAGTTTTGAGCGGCATTTTGACTCCGGGAAGATTATTGAGTTCCGCTCTAAGCCCATGCCAGAAGGTGGTTTTGTCACCCTGTATACCGACTTAACCGAGCGTAAAAGCGTGGAAAGTCAGCTTCGTCAGGCGCAAAAAATGGAAATGCTTGGGCAGTTAACCGGAGGTGTGGCGCACGATTTTAACAATTTACTTGCGGCGATCATGGGTAACTTACAAATGTTGTCGGATTCACAACCACAAACCCGTGATCAGGCACGCTACATTGAACGAGCGCTGGTGGTGTCTGAGAAGAGCAGTAATTTGGTGCAGCGCCTACTGGCGTTCAGTCGTCGTCAACAGCTTTTTCCGGTCTCGATTGGTATTGATGACTTGATCGAAGGTATGTTGGATCTGGTGGAATACAGCGTTGGCTCGCATATTGAGGTCGAAAGTGATTTGCAGTGCCCTGACGTGATGAGCCTAATCGACCCTTCTCAGCTTGAAAATGCGCTGTTGAACTTGTCTTTAAACAGCGCCAGTGCAATGCCAAAAGGCGGTCGTTTATCGTTTTCAACCAAGCTTTGTACTTTACCCAACAGTGATGCCCCAGCGATCCGTATTCGCGTGGAAGATTCGGGAGAAGGCATTGCAGACGAGGTGATAGGGCGCATTTTTGAGCCATTTTTTACCACCAAACCGGTCGGCAAAGGCAGCGGTTTGGGTCTGAGTATGATTTATGGTTTTTTAAAGCAGAGTGGTGGAGAAATTGCAGTCACTTCTGAAAAAGGCCAATGGACGAGGGTCTGCCTGTTTTTGCCTCAACAAGTCAGGGCCGCCACCGGGCCTCACCACCGTGGGCTGGTGGATGGTGATGCCGAGCAAGATAATCAAATGGAGGCGATTCGTTTGCCTGACATGAGTGTTATCTGGTTGGTGGAAGATGATGAGGAGGTGTGTAGAGTGATGCGAGAGCAGCTCGAAAAAATGGGCTTTATGGTGCAAAGCTTCGACAGCGCTGAATCTGTGGTCGATGCGTTTCAAGCCGCGATCTTGCCTGATGCGATTGTCTCTGATGTGAACCTCGCCGGCACCCTGAGTGGTGTGGAGTTGGCGCATCAGATTCGTGGTGAGCAATTTGCTTTCGTCGGCCCAGTCTTGTTGATGTCTGGTTTGCCAAAAGACGAGTTAAAACAAAAATACCAATTAAAAGACGATGATCTTTTTATCTCAAAGCCTTTTACCATTAAGGCGTTAAGCCAAATATTTCAGATCCAAGACTGAAATATTACAATTATTACAAAAAAAGAATGAATAATGACATTATTCATTAGTTTTAGTACGCCATAGTGTTTTACAGAAGCAGAGTCGGGCTGGGTCTGTTTTATCTGGCATTTTGCCAATAATAAAAACAACAATTGGAGTTTTAAAACAATGAAATTTCTTCCTATGAAAAAAATCGCTTGTCTTGTTGCCGCGGGTGCATTGTCTACGGTTGCTATGGCTGAAGCCCCCATCATTGGCTTGATTACGAAAACCAATACCAACCCATTCTTTGTGAAAATGAAAGAAGGCGCGCAGGAAAAAGCCAGCGAGTTGGGTGTTGAGTTACGTACCTTCGCGGGTCGTTACGATGGCGACAACGAAACACAAGTACAAGCGGTTGAGAACTTAATTGCAGCCGGTGCAAAAGGCATTCTAATCACACCAAGTGATACCGTTGCTATTGTACCAACCATTCAAAAAGCACGTGATGCCGGTTTGTTGGTTATCGCATTAGACACACCACTAAGCCCAGCAAATGCCGCTGACATGACATTTGCAACGGATAACTTCAAAGCCGGCGAAATGATTGGCATGTGGGCAAAAGCGAAAATGGGTGACAAAGCCAAAGACGCAAAAATTGCCTTGTTAGATTTGAGCACGAGCCAAATCACGGTTGACGTGGCGCGTGATCAAGGTTTCTTGAAAGGTTTCGGTATCGACATCAAAAACCCAAATCGCATGGGCGACGAGACCGATCCTCGTATCGTTGGCAACGACGTAACGCAAGGGTCTGAAGAAGGAGGTCGTCGTGCTATGGAAAACCTATTGCAAAAAGACCCTAAAATCAACTTGGTTTACACCATCAATGAGCCCGCTGCGGCCGGTGCGTATGAAGCGCTTAAATCATTTGGCATTGAAAAAGACGTGTTGATTGTTTCTGTTGATGGCGGTTGTCCAGGTGTTCGTAACATCAAAGACAGCGTGATTGGCGCTACATCTATGCAGTTCCCGCTCAAAATGGCTTCTGAAGGCGTTACCGCGATTGTTGAGTTTGCTAAATCTGGCTCACGTCCTTCCGCTTCCAACGGTCTTGATTTCTTCGATACAGGCGTTCAGCTAATTACTGACGAACCCGTGAAAGGCGTTAACTCTGTTAGCTCTAAAACGGGCTTGGCAATGTGTTGGGGTTAATTAATATCTTGTGGTAGATGGGCGAAAAAGTGCCCTTGTTTGCCGTTAGCCTGACGTAGGCTAACGGCGCTTTTTCTGTCTGGAGCACTGTTTTGTTTGGAGCACTGTTTCTTATCTGGAGTAATCTATGAGTTCTACCGATTCAAAATCGTCGACGGCGGTCCTTGATCACGACAAAGTCGCCGATCAAGCACAAACATATGTGCCTAAATTTGAGCGCAAAGAAACCCCGCTACAGCGTTTTCAAAAATTCTTACACCATTACCCTATTGCCGCTCCTACGATTGTTTTAGTGTTGGCGATTATTGGTTTTAGTTTAATTGTTGGCGGACGTTTTCTTCATCCGTTTAACCTTTCTTTGATTTTGCAGCAAGTCACTATTATCGGTGTGATTGGTGTTGCACAAACCCTTATTATTTTGACCGCGGGTATCGATTTATCCGTGGGTGCCATCATGGTGTTAGCGTCTGTGGTCATGGGCCGTATGGCGATTGACTATGGATTTGAGGCTTGGCTTGCCTTGCTGATCGGTATGACGGTTGGCGCGATTGCCGGTTTTATCAACGGCTTGTTGATTACGCGCATGAAATTGCCGCCATTTATCGCAACATTGGGGTCATGGAACGTCTTTTTTGCCTTGAACTTGTGGTATTCAAAAAGCGAAACCATACGCTCACAAGACATTAGTGCCGCGGCACCGTTGTTACAATGGTTAGGTGAAACCATTAATGTGTTTGGGGCTCGCTTAACATACGGCTCCATATTGATGTTAGGTATTTTCTTTATCATTTGGTATGCCTTGAATTGGACGCCATGGGGGCGCCACGTTTACGCCACTGGGGACGATCCAGCGGCCGCAAAATTAGCGGGTATCCGTACCGATCGCATCTTGTTGTCTGTGTATGTGTTAGCCGGTGTGGTGTGTGCCGTGGGTGCGTGGGTGCTTATTGGTCGTATCGGCTCTATCAGCCCGCAAGCGGGTTACACTACGAACTTAGACAGTATTACCGCCGTGGTTATTGGTGGCTGCAGTTTGTTCGGTGGTCGCGGTTCCATTTATGGGACCTTAATTGGTGCGCTCGTAGTAGGCGTATTTCGTAACGGGTTGGCACTGGCGGGTGTGGATGTGTTATGGCAAGAATTTACCGTCGGCATTTTGATTATTGTCGCCGTTGGTGTGGATCAGTGGATTCGAAGAGGAACAGCATAATGGCAGCTCAATATGATAAAACACCTGTGATACAAACGCGTAATCTCGTAAAGCGCTATGGCAGTGTAACTGCCATAGATCATGCGGATTTTGAATTGTATCCAGGGGAGATCCTCGCGGTCATTGGCGACAACGGTGCGGGTAAATCGTCTTTAATCAAAGCCTTATCAGGGGCCTTGGTTCCTGATGAAGGTGAGATTTTGCTAGACGGCAAACCGGTGAATTTTACCTCGCCTATGCAGGCTCGCGCTTTGGGCATTGAAACCGTATATCAAAACTTAGCGGTGTCACCCGCCTTAAACATTGCAGACAATTTGTTTTTAGGTCGTGAGTTGCTGAAGCCGGGTATTTTGGGTTCGGTCTTTCGCATGCTAGACAAAAAAGAAATGGAAAAACGTGCACGTGAAAAAATGGCTGAGTTGGGTCTTATGACGATCCAAAACATCAGTCAAGCGGTGGAATCACTGTCCGGCGGCCAGCGTCAAGGGGTGGCAGTAGCACGTTCTGCGTTATTTGGCAGCAAGGTCGTGATCATGGATGAACCAACAGCCGCCTTAGGCGTTAAAGAGTCTCGTCGTGTGTTGAATTTGATCAAAGAAGTACGCGACCGCGGGTTGCCCATTATCTTGATCAGTCACAACATGCCTCATGTGTTTGAAGTGGCGGACCGCATCCATATTCATCGTTTGGGTAAGCGTGCGGCGATTGTGACTCCGCAATCTCACACCATGTCTGACGCAGTGGCGATCATGACTGGCGCGATGGAAGTCGAGAGCGAATCAAGCACCGCCGGTGCAGCGGCATAAGATAAACACAGAGCGGCTACTTTTATCTTACCTTAGGTAAGGTAAGCTAGCGGCTCTGGTGTTTTAATGGTATTGATTGTCGCCCTAGGGGAAGGAAAATGCGCGTAAAAAAATGGTCTTTGTCGTGTGTGAACCACATTCGACAGGGTTGGTCTGCTTATCGTTTGGCGCCCAGTCTATTGGCTCTGTTTGCGGTCACGGCGTTACTGTCTCCTTTGTCTTCTCAGTCGTCTGAACCTCAGCCGTTAAGGTCCATTGGCATGAGTGTGGCGGATTTAGGCAATCCGTATTTTGTTCAGCTGGTTGAGTCAGCAACGGCCAAGGCTGAAGCGTTAGCCGGTGAACCGGTCAAAATGTTGATCCGCTCTGATGCGTACGATTGGCAACGTCAAATAAGCCAGATTAACGATTTCATCGAGCAAAAAGTCGATTTAATTGTGCTAACTGCGGCCGACGAATACAAGGTTGGGGCGGTGGTGGCGAAAGCTCAACGAGCCGGCATTAAGGTGATTGCAGTGGATGTGAACGCCCATGGCGCTGACGCGACCATCACTACCGACAATGTTCAAGCGGGCGTTGTCGCCTGTGAAAAGCTGGCCGAAAAAATCGGTTACAAAGGGAATTTTGTCATTATTAATGGCGTGCTGGTGTCGTCCGTTATTGAGCGAGTGGCAGGTTGTAAATCCGCATTAAATAAATACCCGAATATCACCTTGCTCAGTGACCGTATGAACGGCACTGGCAGTGTGGAAGGCGGGATGGAAGCCATGACGTATTTAATGGAAGAATACGATCACATTGATGCGGTGTTCACCATCAATGATCCGACTGCCTTTGGTGCTTTGCGTGCGGCACAACAAGCCAACCGTAACGAGTTTGTGATGGCTTCCGTCGACGGTGCACCGTTTGCCGTGGACATTATCCAAAAAGACGACAATCCTTGGATTGCTACGGCGGTTCAACGGCCTATTCCGATGGCAGAAAAAGCCATTGAAATCGGGATGGATTTGCTCAAAGGCAAAGACGTAGCGCAACGTTTTATTTTGATTCCCTCTGTGTTGGTCGAAAAAGACTGACGCCTGTTAGAGAAAACTGACCACGTCAACCTTCACGTTTAGAGTGGAGACAATCTGACATCGTCTCTTGGCCTTTTGGGGCAACAGCGGTAAGCTGTTCGCCTTCGAAATAGAGGCTATGAATGGACACATCGACGTTATTCTTACCCATTTTTAATACCGTTTTTCCTTTAGCCAGTATCGTGCTGGTGGCTTTTTTATATGCGCGTGTCCGCCCTACGGACATGGCGGTCGCCAATCGTCTTAATATTAGTGTTTTTTGCCCCGCGCTGATTTTTTCGGTGATGGCGTCGAAAGAGTTTCATATTGCGCAATACACGGATTTGATTTTGGCCGCTGCGGTGGTGGTATTAGGCTCGGGTTTATTGGTGTGGCCCTTGTGTAAGGTGCTGAAAATTTCGCCGAAAACCTTGGTGCCGCCGATGATGTTTAACAACAGCGGAAATTTGGGCATTCCCTTGATTGTACTGGCGTTTGGCGACGCTGCGCTGCCGGTCGCTGTCGTGCTGTTCTTAACTGAGAACTTACTGCATTTTACCGTTGGCATGTATTTATTAAACCCAAAATCGAATCTGTTTAATGTGCTAAAAATGCCCATGATCATCGCCACTGTTTTAGGCTTAGTATGGAGTTTGCAGGGCTGGACGGTGGTGCCTGCGGTGAAAGTCTCGGTGGACATGCTGGGACAAATAGCCATTCCTCTCATGTTGTTTGCGCTCGGTGTACGCATGACCAGTGTGGACTTTAGTCAGTGGAGATTAGGTGTGATCAGCGGGATTTTGTGTCCGCTGAGTGGGTTAATCGTCGCTGCAATCTGGTATTACACGGTGGGTATGTCGGCGGAGAACTTTGCGTATTTGATGATTTTTGCCTGTTTGCCGCCGGCGGTGCTGAATTATATGGTGGCTGAATTGTATCAACAAGAACCGCAAAAAGTGGCGTCAATTGTGTTGATCGGTAACCTGATGAGTTTGGCGGTTATTCCATGTGTGTTGTTTTATATTCTGTAAATCAAAAGTAGGAGTCATAGCATGATGGTACAAATTGGCTTAGCGGCTTTGTTGGTCGTTGCTTATGTGATTGTGTCGCGCATTTTAAAGTCCAGCGTGGCCTTGCTGGGCCGCACCAAAGCGGTCAGTGAAGTACGCATCACTTATGTGTCCAGAATGTTGAATCTTGGCTTTACGGGAGTATTTGTTTTATTGATCTGCCTTGTATTAGGCATTGGTTACGGTCAATTAGCGATTTTCTTTTCGTCAGTATTTGCTGTGGTTGGCGTGGCATTGTTTGCGCAATGGTCGATTTTAAGCAATATAACAGCCAGCTTACTCATCTTTTTTGGCTTTCCGTACCGTGTAGGAGATTGGGTTAAAGTCGTGGACAAAGACGACGAAATTCTGGGGCAAATCACGGAGATTTCGACGTTCCACGTGATCATTCATCGGCTCTCAGGTGATGTGGTGACATACCCGAATAACTTAATTTTACAAAAAGCCGTCGTGCGTTTTGATAGCCGAGAAGCGGCGCAGGCGATGAGTCAATTCTCAGGCAGTAAGCCCCCAGAACAACCCGATACGGCGAAATGAGGTGAACAAAAAAACATCACTTTTTTAAGATCATCGGCTTTTGTGTCATACTAGGACGCTTTCCTCGTTAAGAAGAGACGTCCTTCGTGAAATCTGATCCTGACTCCTTATTAAAAAACAATGATGCGCTCATCCATTCCGATGCGCTGAAAGTAAAATCCCACGCGCAAAGACCAAAAGATGATTGGGTCGTGCACACCTTAATGATAGAAGGTTACGATGTGCCTTTTCGTTTTAAACGCCAAGGTAAGTATCGAACCTTGCGTGGTGCCCGAGTCAATTTAACCTATTATCCTTCGCAAGAAATGGTCGCCGGTATCCCCGTCGAAATCATGAAGGTCGTTCGCGTTAAGCGCACTTAACAGCGTTGCTGTGAGCGGTTGTCCACGAGTGCTTTTATTTCGCTGCTTATGAACTTACTATGGCGTGGCCTGTCTTTGATGCAGGTTTTTATTATGGCATATTAGGTGTAGAAAATAATGAACATGAGTCGTTCGGGAAGTTGGTTGGCCACGCTGAAGCGCGTCGAGCGCAGTGCATGGTTTCAAGGTTTTATCATCACTATCATTATTATTGCGGCCCTAACGGTTGGCGCCAAAACTTACTCTTTGCCTTACGGTATTAACGTTGCAATCAACTATTTAGACAATTTTATTACGGTCTTTTTTCTGGTTGAAATCAGCTTGCGATTTTTTGCTTGCGACGATAAACGTCGTTTCTTCAGTGACCCTTGGAATATATTTGATACCATCATCGTTGTTGGTAGTTTACTGCCGGTATCAGAAACCGAAATGATTTTGGTAGCGCGTTTATTGCGCGTGTTTCGAGTCTTGCGGTTGGTGTCGATCATTCCAGATTTACGCTATTTAATCAACGCGCTGCTTAAAGCCATTCCGAAAATGGGCTACATCGCCTTGTTGATGTTTATCATTTTCTACATCTTTGCGGCGGTGGGTTCTATCTTTTTCCATCAAGTTAACGAGACATTATGGGGTGACATCGCCATCTCTATGTTGACGCTGTTTCGCGTCGCTACGTTTGAAGATTGGACCGACGTGATGTACGAGACAATGACCGTGTACCCATTTAGTTGGATTTTTTACATCATCTTCATCTTCTTAACCGCGTTTGTATTTTTAAACATGATGGTTGGTGTCGTGCTGGATGTGATGACGCGTGAAACCGCGCAAGAAGAACACGAGAACCAAGAAAACCACCATCATGCTTTGGTGACGCAAATCTCTGAGCTGCAAGCCCAAGTGGCGCGTCTTGCCGATAAGATTGTTGTGGTTGAATTAGCCGGACACTTCAATAAAGGATAATATCCAATTATTGAGGTGTAAAATGACTAAACGTACTAACAAACAATATCCAAACGATTTTAAGCAAGAAGCGGTGGCGCTGGTGATTGAGCAAGGTTACTCAGTTGTTGAGGCTGCCGCTTCACTGAATATCACTGACAAGCTACTTTATAACTGGGTAGCGAAGTTTAAACAACAAAATGAAGATTCAGAGTTGTCGAAGGATGAGCGGGCTGAACTCGCTCAGCTCAGAAAAGACAATAAGCGCTTGCTAATGGAGCGCGAAATATTAAAAAAGGCTTCAGCGTTTTTCGCAAAAGAAATGAAATAAAATATTCATTTATCAAAAGTTTAGGTAAGCAGTACCCAGTTGTCATATCGTGTAAAGTGATGCGCGTTAGCAAATCTGCATACTATGCTTGGCGAAAACGTCCCGCGATAATTATCAGTGCACAAACACTGAATTTACATCGTAGGGCGAAGGCGCTTTTTGAAGATAGTCGAGACAGTTTGGGTAGCCGTGAGCTTGGGAAAAAGCTTCGCAAAGAAGGCTTTGATGTTAGCCGGCATAGTGTCATTGGCTTGATGAAACGATTGGGGTTAGTCGTTAAGCAGCGTATCCCTTACAAAGTCACAACAAAGCGCAAAGACAGTGATGCTGTAGCTGATAATTTATTGAACATGAATTTTAACCCGTTAGGCCAGAACCAGGTGTGGGCTGGGGATGTGTCATATTTAAAAACAGGCGAAGGCTGGCTATACCTTGCTATTGTAATGGATTTGTTTGGTCGTCGCATAGTGGGTTGGCACACGTCAAAACGTATGACGACAGACTTAATTGAGCAAGCATTTTTAAAAGCACATCGCTTACGACAGCCGCCAAAGGGCTTAGTATTTCATAGCGATAGAGGTTCGCAATACACGAGTAAACGCTTTAGAAGCCTATTAAAACGGCTTGATTGCCGCTCTAGCATGGGTGACGTCGGTGCGTGTTGGGATAATGCCGTGGTTGAAAGGTTCTTCGGCAGTTTAAAACATGATTGGTTGTTCAAGGTAGCACAACCAACAAGAGAGCATATGAAGCAAGATGTTGCGGCCTATGTGAAATATTACAATCTGGAGCGATTACATTCGTCGAATGGCGACCAATCACCCATTGAGTATGAAAACTCCTTTAGGAAAGTGTCCGGTTGGACTTGACCAGAACAGATAGACGCGCAACAAGAGAGAGAGAAATGATCTCTTCGGTTTTCGATCAATCGTTAAGTGGTAGGTTGGCTCAATTTTTTGAGCCAACGACCGCCGAAGGTATTCAGCATTAAACCAAGCAGTACAATCAAAATGCCCATCCACTGTATTGTGCTGACGGTTTCAGACAAGAAAAATTCCGCCGATGTTAAACCGACCACAGGCACCCCCAGCGTCAGTGGTGCCACCGTGGCGGCTGGGTATTTCGATAGTAAATAACTCCACAAACCATAACCTGCCAAGGTTGCGAATAGGGATAGATACGCCAAAGTACCGATACTTTTCCAGCTTAAATTCACGATGTTGTTCCACATGACATCACCACCATCGATAAAATACGCGCATAAAAAGAAGGGAATGGGGGGAATCCAGCTCGACCAAACAATGAGATTAAGATTCGCCTCGTATCCTTTGCGGCTGATGGTTTTGGTGATGATATTACCCAGTGCCCAACTTGACCCTGCAGCGAGTGTTAAGCCAAAACCCAGTGCGGTCATCGTGGCATTGTCATTATCAGACCCGATAACCGCTAAGCCGCCAATAGCGATTCCAATCGCAAGCACTTGATAAGGACGAACGGCTTCTTTTAACAATAAAACCGCGAACAGTAAGGTGAAAATTGCCTGAGATTGCAGTACTAAAGACGCTAACCCTGCAGGCATACCAAAGGAAATGGCACTGAATAAAAACGCAAATTGTCCAAAATTCAACGCCAATGCGTAACCAATGCACCAGAGAAGGGGGGTCTTTGGGCGCGCGAAAAAGAAACAGCCAATAAGGCCAATCACCAAAAATCGTAACCCACCCAACATCATTGGGGTAAGCTCATCCAATCCCCAGCGCATAACGATAAAGTTAAACCCCCACGCGACAATAATAAAAAGCGCCAAAAACATATCTTTGCGAATCATGTTGAATCCTTAACGGTATGATCATAGTGGGGCAAAAAGTGATCAAACACTTTACGTGGTTTAGGCGAATTTGCACATGGACAGATAAAGAAAGAATTAAGGACACAGACGCGAAAAAGAGGGCAATGGACGTACTTCACCCTATTCATTTTTCCGTTTGCGGCATTAATAGAATAGATAAAGCATTCATTCGTGAGTGAATCTAGGCTAAATTGGCGGAATATGCGCTGAAATCTGCCGTGTATTGGCAACGCGTTCATAATAATAAAAGAAACAAGAAGAGTACCCATATCATGCGTATTTTAGTGGTCGAAGACGATCGGATTTTAGGCGAAGCCATCAGCCAAAGAATAGGGCGAATGGGGCATGGGTTGGATCTTGCTCAAACTGGAAACCAAGCCAACCAAATGCTGGCGGTGCAAGAATACGATCTTATGTTGTTGGATCTAAATCTGCCGGACATGACGGGCAATCAGATTTTACAGAACCTTCGGAAAAAACATTCCAATACCCCAGTGATCATTCTCACAGCGCGAGATGAAATAAAAGACCGTATCGAACTGCTGGATTTGGGCGCCGATGACTACATGACCAAGCCTGTGGATTTTGGCGAATTGGAGGCGCGTTGTCGTGCTTTGCTCCGCCGCAGTCAAGGGCAAGCGCAAAATACCATTGAATACGGCAATGTGTGTTTGGATCTTCAGGCGTGCACTGTGACGGTAGCTGGGGTGTTGATTGAACTGAAACAACGCGAATTTCGATTGTTAGAAGTGTTTATCGGGCACACTGGTCGAGTGCTGAGCAAGGAAGTCTTGATTGAGCACATTTATAATTTTAACGAGAATCCCAACCCTAGCGTTATCGAAATTTATGTGGCGCGCCTACGCAAATCCTTGCAGGACAGTGATATTCACATTCGCACCATTCGCGGATTGGGTTATTTGTTGGAAAAACACCATGGCTAAGGCGACCACGTCTATTCGTCGGCAGCTTATTTTTATGGTGGCCACGGTACTGATTTTGATTAACGCCGTGGCGCTTTGGAGTACGCATATTTATGCGAATCGAGCGGCCAAAGAGTCCTACGATCGTTTGCTATACGGCTCGGCTTTGCAAATGGCGGAAAACATTACGTTGTTAGACAGCAAGGTATTTATTGATTTACCTGTGTCGGCGTTTGAAACGCTGGCGTTATCGACGTCAGATCGGGCATTTTACGCCATTATGAACGGTCAATATCAGGTGTTAACCGGTTATAAAGATTTACCGAATATTCCTTTTCCGCAATTATTACTGCAATCGAAAGAAAAAGAAAAATTCCAACCTATTTATTATGAAGCCGATTATCGCCATGAGAGAGTGCGTTTTGTGGCGTTAGGTAAGCGACTGTTGGAAGCCGACAACGTGAATGACGTGTTCATTATTGTTGGGCAAACCTTGGGCGCTCGCGACGTTGCCGCAGCCGAAATGAGCCAAATGGTGCTGCAATTTGTGACCTTGTTTTTCTTTATTACGTTGTTGCTTCTGCTGTTCGTTATTTGGCGAGTATTGCAGCCATTACAGGCCATCAAACAAGCTATCACAGAGCGTTCGCCCCAAGAACTGTCACCATTAGAGGCCAATGTGCCGAGCGAAATCGCCCCCTTGTTGAAAAGTATTAATTACTTTATGGCGCAGTTGGACACCACATTGAGTCGTTTAAAACGCTTTACTGCCGAGGCGGCTCATCAAATAAGAACGCCATTGGCAGGGCTGAATTCGCAAGCACAAAATGCGTTGGATGAAACGGACGAAACACTGCGTCAAAAGCAGTTACAGCATATTTTAGAAAGCAGTGACGTATTGTCTAACACGGTTAATCAGCTATTGAATCGAGCCACATTGACGCACCGTTTTCAGAGTCATCCTTTTAGTCCTGTGTCTTTAGACCAACTTACCAAAGAAACCTGTCGTGAATTGGTGGTTTGGGCGTTACAACAAGGTGTAGAAATGGAATACGTGGGCGAGGTGCAAGCGACCATAAATGGGGACGAATTTGCGTTAAAGCAAATGCTGCAAAATATCATTGAAAACGCCATTAAATACAGCCCGAAAGGTGGCGTGGTTGAAGTGGAATTAATGGCCGATAGCAAGAAACCGGCCGCGTCTTGGGTGTTGCAAATTCGTGATCAAGGCGTTGGTGTACCGGATCAGGATAAGGAACACATATTTGAGTATTTTTACCGCAGTCCGGATAACTTTGCCTCCGGGACAGGGATAGGTTTGTCCATTGCAAAAGAAGTTGCAGAGCATCATAACGCCCGATTTCATCTGAAAGACAATCAGCCGAACGGTCTAATTGTAGAGGTGATTTTTCCTCAGCACAGTGAGGCGCATTTATGATGACGCGTTATGTGGGCTGGTGCATGTGGTTATGGGGGAGCTGTTTGGGATGGGCTGTGAATGCCAAAACGACGGAGTTTGTTGTTTTTCCCAGTGTCCATGAGCTGAAAAACGTGGCGTCTACTGCGTATCAACAAGATCCGGTTTTGACGGTTCGCGGTGCAATCAATCGCGAAGCCGTAGCGCCGTTGTTTCAGGCCTACCAAGAAAAATACCCTAACGTGGTGATTCAGTATGCTGAATCCAATACTCGGCATTTGTATGAACAGTTTTTGGCACAGCCTGAATCTCGACCAGATATCATGCTCAGTCCAGCAATGGATTTGCAATTTAAACTGGCAAACGATGGCTATGCGTTGGCGTACGACTCTCCAGAACTGGCGAATGTGCCGAGCGATTCTTATTGGCGCAGTGAGTTGTTTGGTTTTACCTATGAGCCGATTGTAACGGCGATCAACAGCGACATTTTGGCGGGTGACACTCTGCCTCAAAGCCGTGAGCAATTGTTGAATTTGATTCGCAGTAAGAACCATTTGTTAGACGACAAAATTGGTTTGTTTGATATTCAGCAATCCGGGTTAGGCTATTTGGCGTGGGCGTATGATGGCCAGCAATCTCGCAGTTATGGTCGTTTACTGGAAGCGTTTGGGACGCACCAAGCAAGACTTTATACGGACACGTCTTCTATGCTGAATGCCCTTTTAAAAGGGCAGATCTTCATTGCGTACAACCTGGTGGGAGCGTATTCGTATCGTTGGTCCGAGCAATATGATTGGATCAAAACCATCATGCCGACCGATTACACGTCGATTATTATGCGCACCGCGTTTATTCCAAGAGATGCTCAGCAGCCTGTTCTGGCAAAGCGCTTCATTGATTTTTTGCTGTCACCAACGGGGCAACATATTCTGGCGAATCAATCGGGGATTACACCAATAAGCTTAAATGCCGTTGGTCCCTATAGCCGAGATGCATTGCGTAAGCTGCCTCATGGTATTTTTCGCCCGATTCCGTTAGGGCTGGAGTTGTTGATTCAAACCGACGATGCCAAAAAACACATTATTTACCACGAATGGGACAGTGCCATGTTGTCCGCTGAACCGTCCTTGTCTGTAACGCCTTAATTTTGACGCTTTCTGATCCATGAAAGGTTCATGAAAGGTTGCTTCGCTACAGTGACATGGTGATATCAAAAACAAAAATAATTTGGAGAAAACCATGTTTAAAAAAATACTGATCGCGAGCGCATTGTGCGCGACTCTGGTAAACAGCCCTGTGCAAGCGGCTGAACGTGTATCTATTGGCACTGGCGGAACGGGCGGTTTGTTCTATGTCATCGGTGCGGGCATTTCTGAAACCCTCAATAAACACATGGATAACACAACGGCGCGTGCCGAAGTAACAGGCGCGTCGGTGGAAAATAACCACCGCGTAGCGGCGGGTCAAATGACGCTAGGTTTGTCCTCTTCTTCAACCTTGTTTGAAGCAAAAAATGGCCAAGGTCCATTCAAAGTCAGCGGCCCATTGGATGTCGCGGGTATCGCCTATTTGTACCCTGCTGTTTTGCAGGTGGCAACGATGGCGGGAACGGGTGTGGATTCTTTTGAAGCACTGAAAGGCAAACGAGTGAGCATGGGGCCTCCGGGCAGTAACGCGGCGGTATTGGCGACGCGCTTATTGCAAGAGTACGGTGTGTTTGATGACATTACACCGCGATTTCTTTCCTATAACGAAGGGGTGAAAGCTTTGGTGAATGGCCAAGTAGAAGCCACGGTGGTGTTGGCTGGTGCACCAACCTCGTCTTTGATCGATCTTGATTCTCAAACCGACATGAAGTTGTTATCTGCGGATGTGAATAAGCTTGATAGCCTGATTCAGAAATACCCTTTCTACCAAGCGTACTCATTGCCGGCTGGGACTTATCCAGATCAGACAAAGCAAGTGGTGATGATCAATGACCCTGCAATTTTGTTTACCAGTGGCAAAGAAGACCAAAGTAAGGTGTATACCATCACTAAAACCATCTTTTCTCACCTCGATGAGCTGGGACAAATTCACCCACAAGCCAAAGCGATTTCTCTCGATACGGCGAAACGAACGCCAGTGACTTTGCATCCGGGTGCGAAGAAATACTTTGATGAAGTAAGCGGTCAGTAGGAGCGTCATCATGTTGAAGACAAACCTACAAAGTTTGCGTCTGGAATCGACGTTTGCAGGTGGCAAAGAATTGGCCTTGGTTTCCATTCTGTTTAGTGTGATTGCTGCGACAGTTGCTGGCTTTGTGTTGTACGGTGCATATTACGGTGGCATTACGGCGTTGCTATTGAGGTCCTCATTTTTCTCATTAGTTGCAGCGGCGGCCATGTTGTTTTATGCCTTACGATACAAAAGTGTGGCGGGGCGCGCGGTGTTTTACCTGTTTGCTCTTGCGGCGTTGGTACCTGGACCGTACTTATGGCATTACTACCTTGATATTGTCATGCGTGGTGCCATGTCGATTGGGCAGGATAAGTGGATCTTTATTGCCCTCATCGCGGTGGTGTTTGTCTTCGTTCGTATGGCGGTGGGTTGGGCGCTGATCACCTTGATGGCGCTGGCCTTCTTGTATGCCTATTTTGGCTATTTGATACCAGGAAAATACGGCCACGGCGGCTACGATTTGAGCCGCTTAACGTCGACGTTGATGCTGTCAACCGAAGGGGTTTATGGCGTTCCCATGGGGGTGGCGGTTGAGTATATTTTCTTGTTCGGTCTGTTTGGCGCCATCTTAACCAAGATTGGTACAGGCGAAGTGTTCGTGGACATTGCCCGAGGCTTAACTGGACGTGTTCAAGGCGGTCCCGGTTTGTCGGCGGCCTTGTCGAGCGCCTTGTTGGGATCGTTGAATGGCAGTGCTGTTGCTAATGTGGTGACGACCGGAACCTTTACGATTCCGCTCATGAAGCGTGTGGGCTACAGCGCTAAATTGGCGGGAGCCATAGAGGCTGCAGCTTCTTCGGCAGGCCAGATTATGCCACCAGTCATGGGCGCCGCGGCGTTTTTGATGGCGGAAATGATCGGCATTCCGTATGCGGAAGTGGCGTTAGCGGCCTTGGTTCCGGCGCTCTTGTATATCTTTGCGTTGATGATTTCTGTGCGGCTTGAAGCGGGTCGTCTTAACTTAGCGAGAGACACCGAGGCGGGTTTGCAGCTTTTAGTGAGAACGTTGCGTACTAAGAGTTACCTTTTGCTGCCATTGGTGGTGTTGATTGGTTTAATGATCTCAGGAAAGTCACCGACACAAGCCGCGGTAATGGGAATTCTTGCGGGTCTGTTGGTGTGTCCGTGGAAAAAAGAAACGCGTATAAATGTGTTTGATTTGATATCAGCTTGTAAAGAGACTTTGTCTTCGACCTTGCCCATTGTGGCAGCAGTAGGTGCGGCTGGTGTGATCATCGGTATTTTGAATTTAACCGGTATGGGGTTGATGTTGTCTGGCTTGATCATTGAATTGGGCGATGGCAATTTGTGGGCGGTTTTGTTGCTGACTGCGTTGGCGTCTTTTGTGTTGGGAATGGGGCTGCCGACCTCGGCGGCGTATTTGCTGCTGGCTGTCCTCGTTGCCCCAGCGATGACGCAATTGGGCATGGAAACCTTGTCGGCTCACATGTTTATTTTCTATTTCGGTTTGGTGTCTGCGATTACGCCACCGGTAGCGCTGGCTGCTTATGCTGCCGCCACCATATCGGGCGCTGACGCAAATGAAACGGCCGTTGAATCGATGCGTTTGGGTTTTGTGAAGCTCTTGGTGCCGTTTTTGTTTGTCACTATGCCAGGGGTGTTGTTGATCGGCACCACGACCAGTGTGGTGGCGGCAATTTGCTTTGCGACCCTAGCAACCGCGTCGATGAGTATTGGTTTTTCTGGCTGGCTACGTGAAAATTTGCCTTGGGCAACGCGTTTGTTGTACGTGGTGGCCGCGATATTGATTGCTTGGCCAGCGGCCGCAACGGACACGTCATTGTTTGTTGTCAGTGCGCGTGTATTGGGTGTGGTGGTGTTTGCTGTGTTGTTCGTTAAAGCGATCATGGGCACGAAAGCCGATACGTTTAACAGGGTCAAAGCGTAAGCCATTGCGTTTTACTACTTCTGATTGGTTAATATCAAAAAAGCCTCGCTCTTCCAGACCGAAGAGTGGGGCTTTCTTACATTAATAGCAATGGCTAAGGTAAACCGGTCATCAACAGTTTTATGCCATAAGAGGCGCTGACTAAGGTGACGAAGCCGACACCGTAGAGCAGTAAAAACCATTGCCACGCTTTGAGTTTAGCCGTTTTCTCTTTTAGGTTCTTGATCTGTGTTGATGTAAAAGACATTAGTAACCCTCCTGATAATCTTCCACTTTACCGGCAAATACGCGATAACCCCATAATGTATAAGCGAGAATTAAAGGCACAAAAATACAGACGCCGGGCAGTAAGAACAGCAAGCTGCTGTCGGGTGATGCAGCTTCCATAAAGGTAAGCTGTCGTGGGATTAAGTAAGGGAATAACCCTACAACGAGACCGGCAAATCCCAGTAAAAACAAGGTGGCTGCATACCAAAACGGACGGCTTTCATGATGGCTATCGTGCAGAGAATGGCCGTTCAGGTCTTTCCACGCCAATGCCGCGACGATTAACGTGACAATCGGTAAGGGCGATAACCACAAGAAATTGTAATCAGAGAACCAGCGATCACGGATTTCCACTTGGTTGATGACCGTCCATACGCTCACCACGACCATGGCAAATACGGTGAGCAACAATAGGCGTTTACCCAGTACCGCCGCGTGTTGTTGAATGCGGCCACGGCTTTTCATGAACAAGTAACAAGCGGCCAATAACGCGTAACCCGCCATAACGGCAAAGCCAGTTAACACCGAAAACGGCGTGAGCCAATGCAATGTCAAAATGCTGTCTGTACCAGCAGGAACCCCTTGTACGATAGAGCCAAGCAACATGCCTTGGCAAAACGCGGCGATAGACGAGCCCGCGCTAAAAGCAAAGTCCCAGTAAGGTCGAGATGTATCCGATTTAAAGCGATACTCAAACGCCACCCCACGAAAGATCAATGCAAATAGCATCAACATGATCGGCAAATAAAACATAGACGCGATGTCAGCGTAGGCGGCTGGGAAGGCCGCAAATAACACGACACCACCAAACACTAGCCAAGTTTCATTGCCATCCCACACGTGGGAAATAGAGCGCATTAAGTGATCACGCTCGCCCTCTTGGTTAAACCAAGGGTAAAGTATGCCGATGCCTAAATCGAAGCCATCCAGTAAGACATACATAAAGATGGCAAAGCCCAAAACAAGAAAGTAAAACAGCGCTAAATCCATTATTTCTCTCCTTGTGCTTTAGGTTGAGTGTCTTTGTTTTGGATCGATTTGACCCAAGCCAATGCGTATCCCGGTGCTTTCATGCCGATGAGCTGCTGCTCTAATGCTTGCATTGATGGCGGTCCCTTTTTGATCAATTTGCGCATAAAATACAAGTAAACCCCAAGCAATGATGTGTAAATAATCACGAACATTATCAAGGTAAATAACACCCGCTCGGCTGGCAGTGGCGAGACGATTTCAGACGTTCTTACCAAGTTGTAAACGATCCAAGGCTGACGACCAATTTCGACAACGTACCAGCCTGCCAATACCGCGATCACGCCTGTCGGGGTGAATAAAGTTACCACAGTGAGAAAGGCTTTGTTCTCGTACAAACGGCCATTGCGACGTAATAGCAGTGCAAGAAACGCGATGCCGATCATGCCAAAACCAATGCCAACCATGACACGGAAAGACCAGAAAACCAGCGGCACATTTGGACGATCTTCAGGCGGTACGGCTTTCAGACCTTGCACTTCTCCATCCCAAGAATGCGTTAAAATCAAGCTGCCTAGGTTAGGAATGCCCACTTCATAATCGTTAGATTCGGTTTCCATATTTGGCATAGCGAACAGAAGAAGGGGGACGTTCGCTTCTTTCTCTGGCCAAATACCTTCCATCGCAGCCAGTTTAGTTGGCTGATGCTCTTGAACGTTTAAACCATGCAAGTCGCCCACATAGGCTTGTAATGGTGTTAACACCAAGGCGAACCACATACACATGGATAAGCCTTTTTTGGCAAAAGGAATGTGCTGTTTTTTAAGAAGATAATAGGCACTGATGCCCGCGACAACGAACGTCGCCGTGATCAAAGACGCCATGACCATGTGCGTTAAGCGGTAAGGCATAGATGGGTTGAAGATGACTTCCATCCAGCTTTCCACTTCAAATTTGCCATCGACGATCTTATGCCCCGCCGGTGTTTGCATCCAAGAGTTGGCCACAATGATCCAAAACGAAGAAACCCAAGTACCTACCATCACGGTGAGTGTGGCGAAGTAGTGCAGTTTGCGGCCAACACGCTGCCAACCGAAGAGCATAACGCCAAGGAAGCCAGCCTCCATAAAGAATGCCGTGAGTACTTCGTACGCCATTAATGGCCCGAGTACGGCACCGGTCATCTCAGAGAACTTGGAAAAGTTGGTGCCAAACTCATAGGACAACACGATGCCAGACACCACGCCCATACCAAAAGTAATGGCAAAGGGTTTGATCCAGAACTTGGCGAGTTGTAGATAATACGGGTTGTGGGTTTTTAACCACATGCCTTCCCAGATGGCGATCAGCGTCGCCAAGCCAATGGTGATACTGGGGAAAATGATATGAAAGCTCACCGTAAAGGCGAACTGTATGCGGGATAATATGGCGACGTCGAGATCCATTTTGGTTTATACCTTCAAGCTAAGCGTAAAAATGAAAAAACATAAGGCGTGTGTTAAGGGTTATTTGTCTTTATCGATCGCAATTGTTGCAGTGCTAATGGCAACAGAGCCAGTCCTGCCATGCTAAAAAGTGCAATGATGTCGGTCAGTAAAAAGCCAGTATTCATGATGGTTGCCCCGTTAGTTTATATAATATTGATATAGATCAGCAATGATTAATATAAGCAATGCACAGGCCAACTATTAATAATTTTTATGTGACTGTTTTATAAAGGGAAATTTATTTCATTGCTTGAGGTGTAAAATAAGTTTACGATTTTTCACTGTCTAGGTGTAAACGAGGTTGACGATTTGACGCTTTCATTGATGTTTGAAGTCGCCATGCTGGTGTCCAGTGTGTGTGGTCTGTTGGTCGCGGTTTGGTTGCTGTGGCGTGCGCGTAAACAACGTGATCTTCAAGCACTGGCGGGATTTGCCATCATGATGGCCATTTGGTGTTTTGGGCACGTTGTTTTAGTGCAAGGGTATGAGCTTCTCGGTATTTATATCATTCTCGCCAATCCCTTGATGCCGACCTTTTTTTTGCATTTTGCGATCTTGTTCGTGAATTCGGGCCAGGTAAAACAGCGTGCATTGGATCGTTTGTCTCAAGCTATGCCTTGGTGTTATGTCATCAGTTTTGTGGTTGTGTTGCAAAGCTGGTGGCTCAATGCGGGCGATACGATCAGTACATTGGACATCCGATCTTTTTTTACCTTTACCGACGTGGGCCTGTGGAATCTGGCTTACACCGTTTTGATTGGCATTCTTGCTCATGGTGTTTTGTTGTTGGGCTGGTATCGTCATTCAGGCAATAAAAAACGGTCTATTTTAGCGATGTTTGGTGTGGGCGCGTGGGGGTTGTTGTTGGCCACCAGTTTTGTGTTTCCTTCCTTTGGTATCAGCTGGTTTCCTTATCCTATGTTGTTGCTGCCAAGCTATTTATTGCTGCTGGTATATGCGGTGGTGCGTTATCAGATTCTGTCGGTAAACGCCTTTGCTAATCGTGCGTTGCTTTGGTTTGCCATGATGCTGGTGATCTTATGTGTGATTGCCGTTATCAGTGTGGTATCTGGGCGGATTGGTTTGCAGGCCCTATCAAATGTGCCAAGCTGGCAATTATGGTTGTATTCGCTGCTTATTTTGGTCGTGGCGGCGCTGGTGTATCAGCCTTTGAGTCGTGTGGTGTCTCGTCTTATTTATCCCGGAGCCTTGTTGAATGAAGCGGTATTAGAAACGTGGTCAACAGAGCTCAAAGACGCGCAAGATTGGGATCAGCTCATTGCCGTTGGTGAACGGTTACTCTCAGCACAAATTAGGCACAGTGTGGCTATACAGTTACGAGAGAGTAAGCCACGGGAGTCGGAAACGAGTAACAATATCTTGTCGATTCAAGTATCACGCGCGTCGTCTGGCTGGCATTTTTCGTTGCTGGGCTGGAGCGATGCCAGCCCAGGTATGCGCCTAACGGCAGATGTGTTTGCGTCGTTATTTACCACCAGTTGTGGCTTATTAGAGCGCTCTCTGGCGCTGGCGGCAACCGAGCGAAAACGTCTCGATGAGAAGCATCTGGTTGAGCTAGGCAGTTTGTCGGCGGCCATGGCGCATGAACTGCGCAATCCATTAAATATCATTGCGATGGCGGCGTACGAGGCACCTGCTGAGACACGTCAGCACATTCAAACTCAGCTCAAACGCGCGGATCGTTTAGTGAGCGACATGTTGGTGTATTCCGGAGGCTTGTCATTGCAAATCGTCGCGACGCCATTAAGAGCGCTGGTCGCGAGCATTGTGGCGCAATCGCCATTAAACGGGGTGATCTGTGAGCTCAATATAGACGACCAAATAGAGCTTGAAGCCGATCCGCAGCGCCTTCAGCAGGTGTTTATTAATCTCATCGACAATGCCTTATCGTTTTTGCGCAGCACGCCCAACGGCAAACTCTGTATCGACGCCGATGTGCAGGCGCAACATGTGGTGATTCGAGTTCATAATAATGGCCCCGCGATAGACGAAAGTCTGCAAGGCGAGGTGTTGTTTCAGCCTTTTGTGACGAAGCGTGCAGGCGGTAGCGGCTTAGGCTTGGCGATCGTGCGTCGTATTGTTGATGCGCACGGCGGTCACATTCAGCACCGCGCCGATGCCATTTGGCCGGTCACATTTGAGTTAACGTTACCGCGTTATTCCACGCCTTCTCGCTTAGGAAAACCTTCTCATGACACAACATAAAATACTCTTAGTAGACGACGAACCGGCTTTTAGGGAGTTGGCAAGCCGCTGGCTAGCGAAGCAAGATTACCATGTTCAAACAGCGGGAAGCTTAGAGCAAGCACGCGAGTCAATGGCCAGTTTTGATGCGGATTTGGTGTTGCTGGATTTGTCGATGCCGCCGCATTTTGACCCACAAGTGACGTTGGATGCCTTGCCGGAGTTCGACGGTCGTCCGGTTATTATTATCACAGGTCATGCGGATCGCGATTTGGCATTGAAGGCCATTGAGCTGGGGGCGTGGGACTTTATTGCTAAGCCTATTGACCCTGATATGTTGGCCGTAGTCGTGCGTCGTGCGATCACTAAAACGACCCTTGAGCGCGAGTTGAACCAGCTTAAACACACGGCGTACCAACCCGACAGCGCGGCAGCGTACATGGGGCATTCGCCCAGTGCGCAAAAAGTTCGAGCCTTGGTGGAGCGCATTGCTCCCACCGACGTACGGGTTTTAGTCACGGGTCCATCAGGAACAGGCAAAGAGGTGATTTCACGGTCGTTGCACGATCTTAGCCAGCGAGCCAGCCAGCCTTTTATTTCCGTGCACTGTGGCGCTATCCCCGCTGAGTTGCTAGAAAGTGAGTTATTTGGCTATGTAAAAGGGGCGTTTACCGGAGCAGAAAAAGACAAAGTGGGTCTGCTCAGTTTGGCCGACGGCGGCACCTTATTTCTGGATGAAATTGGCGAAATGCCCTTAGCGATGCAAGTAAAACTATTGCGTGTATTGCAAGAAGGCACGTTTTTTCCTGTTGGTGGGCGGGAGCAGAAACACATCGACATTCGAGTCGTATCGGCGACCAATGCGGATTTACTAGAACATGTTCGGGAGGGTCGTTTCCGAGAAGATTTATATTATCGTATCAAGGGCGTTAATATTGAAACACAGGCGTTATCAGAGCGATTAGAAGATGTCTCCGTGTTGTTGCACGCTTTTTTATTGCGCTTGCAACAACAGCAAAATACATCATTGCAACTCAGCCCCGATGCCATGCAGTGGTTTCGACATCAAACCTGGCCTGGCAATGTACGAGAATTGAAAAACACCTTAGAAAGCGTGGCCTCTATTTGCCCTCAAGGCCTCATCAGCCTAGACGACATTCAGCTGTTGTACCCGAAAGGGCAAAGCACAGCCGTACCCGTCAACCTACCCATCAGCGACGCCACACTAGACGAACAAGTTCGAGATCTTGAAGTGCGCCTCATTACTCAGGCTTTGGAAAAGCACCAAGGAAACCGCACCCAAGCGGCTAAACAGCTTGGGATATCGCGACAAGGATTGATTAAAAAAATTGAACGGTATGGGGTGTGAGCATTGTGTTGGTTATTGCGGTACCGCTGCGTAGGCGACGACTTCACACAGCATTTCTTCGCGCGCTAAGCCAGCGACGACCATGGCGGCACGATTAGGGTAAGGGGCATGGAAGTATTGCGCATAAACCTTGTTGAAAACCGGCAACTGATCGCGGTCAGTGACGTAAATCAGCACTTGGGTTACATCATCCATGGTTAAGTTCGCCGCTTCTATGGTGTGTTTAAAGTTCTCCATGGTTTGGCGGGCTTGGGCTTCTATACCGCCTTCGACGACCTTGCCCTCTTTATCAATAGGAATTTGCGCAGTGGACAATTGCCCATTGGCAATGATGGCCCATTCAAGCGGCGCTTTAGAGGCGAATAGTTCGGTTTTTACGGCGTGTTTTGTCATAGTGAGACCTTGGTATTATTTATAGTATGGGAGTAAAAAAGAGCGATTTTATGCCGCTCTGGACAAAGAGAGGTATTACAAGCCTTGTTCGTCGGCCATTTGTCGTGCGATTTTGGGTGCCGTCCACAATGAGGGTAAAAGCACTAAGGACACAGGCACAGCAGTGACAACGATAAAAGACTGCAAAGCCGAAATGCCACCGGATCCGATAGAGATTAAAATGGCCGCCATGGCGCCCATGATAATGCCCCAAAAAATACGAATCGAGCTTTTAGGATGATCGGTCCCCGTCATTACCATGGACACGGCATAAGTCATTGAATCCCCTGTGGTGGCCACAAAAATGGTGGTCAATATCAAAAACAACAAGGAAATCACAAAGCCCATGGGCAATTGTTCGGTGATGGCCATGAGGGCCGCCGGTAAATTAAACCCGGTGAAAGGTTCCGAAATAACCCCTGGATTGTCGAGCTCAAACGACAATCCGCTACCGCCCACAATCGTGAACCAGAAGCAGGTAATAATAGGCGCCACCACAGAGATCAATAAAATCATTTGACGAATGGTACGACCGCGAGAAATACGCGCGACAAACATCGCCATCAAGGGACCATAACCTAAAAACCAGCCCCAGAAAAACACCGTCCACCAGTTCAACCAACCTGGATCGCCTCGGAAGGTCGCCATGGGGATGAAGTTATGTAAGTACAGACCAAAGCCCTGAATGTACCCATCAATGATAAAGCTCGTCGGGCCAAACAACAGAATAAATAGCATTAAGGCCACAGCTAAAATGACATTGGCTCGGCTCAAGAGTTGAATGCCCTTCGCCACGCCTGATACCGCTGATACCGTATACACGCCAATTAACAGCAATAAGATCACCAGCTGAGTTGTGTAGGTGTTAGGAATACCAAACAGTTTTTCTAACCCGAAGCTGACTTGTAAACCCAAAAAACCAATGGGGCCAACGGTACCAGCGACAACCGCGAGGACACAGCAAGCATCCACAATGGCACCAAATGCACCGGTCATCACTCGGTCGCCAAACACGGGGTACAGCAGGGTGCGAGGTTTTAAAGGTAGGCCTTTTTCGTAATGCAAATACATGTAAACAATGCCGGTTAAGCTGCCAAGAATGGCCCATGCTAAAAACCCCCAGTGCATAAAGCTTTGGGCGAGCGCGTTATACGCGGCGTCTATGGTGTTTGCTTCACCCCCAAATAAGGGTGGCGGTGACGTAAAGTGCGCCATGGGTTCAGCGGCCGCCCAAAAAACGCCGCCGCCAGCGAGTAGGGTACACATAATGATAGAGATCCACTGAAATGTGGAAATTTCTGGGGCTTTTAGTCCTCCTAAAACAACGGACCCTGTTCGACCGATGCATAAGAACAAACCAATTACAAAAGTAAGCAACAAAAGAATTTGCCAATAAGCACCAAAGTATTTGGTGGACATTAAAAAAGCGCTGTTTACCCAAGCCGACACCCTATCGATGTCGTATAAGGCAAGAATACAAAACAGCACAACAACCCCGCCGCTGATGAGGAATACGGGCATATCCACACCGGACAGCCAGCCTTTTTGGTTGAGTGTATTGGCTTCGCTCTGGGGCGAAGTCGGGTTTTTCTTGGTAGTCATGTGTGTCTCCTGATGGATCTTATCTTTATTGGAATCAGGGAGCGCCAGCCTTAAAGGCGGGCGCTGGAGTTGGGTAATGGTTGCAGTGCGTCGTCAAGAAAGTGAAGCCAATTTAGCCCCATTATCTTGGCGATATCGTCTTCCTTAAAGCCACGCTTAAGTAATCCATTGGTAATATTTGGAAAATCTCGGCTGTCACGGAACCAGCTTAATGGCGTTGGCCAGTCGGCGTTTGCTTTTGATCCTTCACCGTAGTCTATTTCTTTGGACCAGTTGCCATTACGCATCCATTCCAATACGGACGTTGGTTGTTCCTGACACAAGTCTGTGCCGATACCGATATGGTCGATGCCCATCAAGTCTGCGGTTCGCGCCACCATGTCGCAAAAATCGTCTAAGGGGCAATCGGGGCCATTTTTCAAGTGAAAAGGGTATAAACTGAAGCCCAGTAAACCACCAGATTCTCCTAATGCTTTGAGCACTTGGTCTGATTTATTGCGTTTAGCCTGGTGAAAACTCAATGGGTTTGCGTGCGAAATCACAATCGGGCGTTGTGATATTTCAATCGCATCTAGCGTGCTGCGTTCTCCACTGTGGCTCATGTCTATGACCATACCGACACGGTTCATTTCCTGTATTGCCTGTTTGCCGAAGCGTGTCACACCGCTGTCCTCGGCTTCATAGCAACCACACGCCAATAAACTTTGGTTGTTGTAAGTAAGCTGCATGATCATCATGTTGAGTTCGCGCATGACTTCAATCATGCCAATGTCGTCTTCGATTGGAGAGCAATTTTGCGCGCCAAACATAATGCCGACCTTGCCCAGTTGTTTGGCAAGACGAATATCTGCTGTGCTACGAATTGGCATGATCAGGTCGCCATTGGTCTCAAACAGGCGGTTCCACTGTGCAATGCGTTTTAAGGTTTCTTGCGTTTTTTCATGGTAAACAATGGTCGCGTGCACCATGGTGACACCCCCTTCATGCAACTGCTTGAAGATGGCGCGGTTCCAATTGGAATACTGAAGACCGTCGATAACGATTAAGTCTTTATGAAATGAGAGATTCATAACCTGCCCCCTTTTAAGCGCGCATATACGTCGTTTTTACCACGGTATAAAATTCTTTCGCGTAGGTCCCTTGCTCACGAGGCCCAAAGCTAGAGTCTTTTCGCCCTCCAAATGGCACGTGATAATCGGTTCCTGCGGTCGGTAAGTTGATCATGACACAGCCCGTTTTTGCTTGGCGTTTAAAGTCGGTCGCGTAGCGCAATGACGTGGTACAAATGCCGCCAGTTAAGCCAAAATTCGTATCATTTAGCGTATCTAATGCTTCTTGATAATCTTTTACTTTAATAATGCAGGCAATCGGCGCAAAGGCTTCTTCGCGGTTGATCGTCATTTGGTTGGTGGTGTTTGTGAACAAGGCCGGCTGCATAAAGTAACCATCGGTTTCTTCTGTTAAGACGTTGCCGCCGTAGGCTAATGTGCCACCTTCTTTTTTCGCCATTTCCAAATACTGTAAGTTCTGTTCCATTTGGCGAGCGTCGGCGACGGCACCAATGTGCACGCCTGCTTTTAAAGGGTGTCCAACGACGAGCTTTTTCATGCGTTCTATCATGGCCGCTACGAAGCGATCATGAATGCCCTCGGTCACAATCAAACGTGAGGACGCGGTGCACTTTTGCCCTGTTCCTCCAAAAGCCCCGCCTACAGCGCATTCCACTGCGTTCTCTAGGTCGGCATCATCCAACACCACTAAGGCGTTTTTACTGCCCATTTCCAGTTGGCATTTAACCAGATTAACCGCGGTGGCGGCGGCGACTTTCCGACCTGTTTCCAATGAGCCGGTAAAAGTGAGTGCATTGATGTAGCGTGAGTGGATCATCACATTACCGACGTCAGCACCTGGCCCCATCACGAGGTTAAACGTGCCTGCGGGCAAATTTTGGCGAGAAATAATTTCAGTCAGAGCCCAGGCGGAGGCCGGGACTTGGTTAGCGGGTTTCCACACGACCGCGTTTCCAAAGGCCAGCGCTGGGGCAATTTTCCAAGCGCCGGTTGCTGTAGGAAAGTTCCATGGGGTAATAATGCCGACAACACCTACGGGCTCTCTGCGGGTCTCGATTTCTACACCGGGGCGGACTGAATCGGCCGTTTCGCCCATTTGGCGTAATACTTCGGCGGCGTAGTAATGGAAAAATTGCCCAGAGCGGTAGGTTTCGCCTACGCCTTCGGCCAATGTTTTGCCTTCTTCACGGGCGAGCAATTCACCAAGCTCGTCCTTGCGTGCGATTAACTCATCGCCAATCGCCATAAGCACAGAATAGCGCTGCTCTAATCCACTTGTTTGCCATGTTAATTGGCCGACAGCAGCGGCCCTAATCGCTTCTTCTGTTTGTGTTTTGTCTGCTTGTGCGTAGTGACCAATGATGTCTTTACTGTCAGCAGGGCTGATATTAGCGATGTTATCTTTGTTGCCTTTTACCCATTCGCCTGCAATGTAATTAAGAAAAATTGTTTGAGACATAGTGACCTCCAATAATTAGGTTAGAGCCATAATAGAGGCTATGATGTAATAATAAAAATTAATAAATAATATGCTGTGATAAGGAATACTTATTATGTTACCAGAATTAAAAATTGCTCAATTGCGCCATTTTGTTTGGGTTGCAGAGTTAAAAGGGTTTCATGCAGCGGCTGAAAAAGCGCATCGGACTCAGCCTGCTATTTCATTATCGATCCGAGATCTTGAAAGCAAGTTGGGGGAAGTGCTGTTCGAAAAGCGCAACGCAAAAACCGCTAAAGCAGAGCTCACGCCATTCGGTCTGTACTTTTTACCCAAGGCAAAAGAGCTGATTGCGCATCATGATCGCATTGCTGAAGACATGACTCTGCTGGCAGATAATAAATCGGGGCATTTACGTCTGGCTTCGGTACCGTCCATTGCCAGTCGAGTATTGCCGATATTGTTACAAGAATTTGTTGCGGCGGCGCCCGATCTTCATATCAGTTTTTATGATGATAATTCGGCGGCGGTACTAAAAATGGTGGAAACGCAGAAGGTGGATTTTGGTATTGCACATTTGTTTCATGAAGAGGAGCACCCAGACAAAAAATTCATTCCCATTTGGCAGGATCAGATTGGTGTCGTGTGCCCAAAAGGCCATCCGTTAGCGCAACAAAAAACCTTGCATTGGACGGCGCTTAAGCCCCATCGGTTAATCAGTAACGGTACGTCAAGATTATTAGAAGACAGCGAAGCGAGCCCACTACTCGGTTTATCGCAATTTTACGTTTCTAACATGATCTCCTTGATTGCGATGTTAGAAGCAGGGTTTGGCGTAACGACCTTACCTTGGTATGCCTTTCCACAAGAAAGCACAAAATTGAGCTTTATTCCGTTGGTCGACCCTCATGTGGTAAGGCGCATTGGCATTGTCTTATTAAAAAACAAATCTCTGACACCGCCTTCTCAAGCATTATTGGATTTTATTTTGAAAAAGACGGAGTCTTCACAGGTCTAAAAAATCAAGTAATAATCGTGTTTTAGCCCTTCATAATAAGAATATCTTATCAATTGATAGACCCTTTTGATTTGATTGGTCCCCATCGATTAACACACTATGATGCCCTGTTTGTGGGCATCGATGTGTATATTATGAGAGCAAGTGGTCTCTTGTCGTGCTCGTGATGCGATAACAACAATAAATGATGAGTATGACCATCAGAGGAAAAAATGATGACAACGCCAGCTGCGATTCAAGCCGCTCTTCGCGGTAGTAATGCTTTGCCTTTACGGCCGGCTCATAAGGTAATGAACCTTGAGCGTCTTGGGGCAATGCATCAAAGTCGTTTGAGTTTTATGCGGATTTTAGTGCGCCGGGTCATGCGAGAGCGTTGGCAAATTCACATTGCGAGGCTGGATGTAGACATCAAAGGCTATGGGGTGGTCGTGTATGAAGTCAATGCACCGCACGGTTTGTTTAGTTTTGTGGTTTTTTCCAATTACTTAAACGCCGCAGACCGTAACGATCGCGTTATTGCTACTCAATGGGATTTAACCATGGCATTGGTTGAGGGCCGTGTTGATGACGCTTATCTTGAGCAACTACGCCAAAATGTCCCTAAGCAAGAAGCGGGGCGAGTGGATGCACGCGTGTTTGTTTTGTCTCGTGCCAACCGCAGTGCGCGTAATTTTGATTATGTGGTGGCGCAATTAGCGTCGGGTTTACAGCCGGATGTGAAGAAGATTGCAGACGTTGGGTACCTTTATCGAACCACCGCTGTGTATGGCAGTGGTAAGTTGGGCATGGCCGACTGGGAGAAGGTAAAAACACGCTGGCCTGATTTTGCCCGACCTTTTTCAGCTGAAATGTTTTCTTGTTTTATGCTGAGAAATTTCAGCCTCTTTCAAGCCGAGCATATCGCGAAGCATCAGTCACCGGACACCTTTGTACCGATGCAGCACGATATTAAGCGCTATTTTGGCATTGGTAATTCTACTGGCTTGGGCATGGCACCGTATCTGATTAATCACCCTTTGCTGATCAATCAATGGATTGCAATGAGAGAGCTTGGGCTGGCGCGCATTCGTGTGTTGGGAAATATTGATCAACGCACAGAGCAGCATTTTCAGGAGCTATTGATTCGTGCCCAGCAACATACACAAGAAACTCGCACAGAAGATGAGTGGCAAACGCAAAATAACAGACGAGTCGTTGAAGACCTTATTGCGATGCAGCACCAAACATCACAAGGTGTGGGTAGCTGGCACGGGTTATTAGAATGGTCCGACGCACATTGTTCGTTGCAAGGCCAAGAGCTGCTGGTGTCTATTTTGCTGGAGCTGTATGCCGAGTTGGTAGACGATTTAGAAGATTATTATAGCCAAGAAGAATTTTTAGATTTAGACCCTTTAATGCCAGTTGAGCAGCTCAAAAGCGTGATTGAGCAGCGTTACGACTGGGCGTTAAATATCGACTTTTCTGAATCCGGCGCGAAAGAAATTTTCTGGTATCGCTCTGAAGACAAGATGGAGCCAAGACTAGGCAACACTCAACACGAACAAGGTAAAGAAAAACAAATGGCGCTTGGCGTTGGCTACGCTGTGCGTAAATGTTACGACCAACTCTGCGAATACGCTGATACGTACCCGCAGCACACGACGGCTCGATTCATGGTGGCCAACCCCAAATTAAGAGGCATTGTACGCCGTATTCAAAGTATGAATCGCTGTGTGTATGGGGACATTCAGGCCAATTTATTGGAGCGTGATGTGCTGCCCATGCACTTGTTGAGAGCCAAACTCGCCTTTTTTGGCGTGAGTAAGTTTGATCCTCGGTCTAAGCTCTGGGTGCGAAATACCATGTTTCAGGGTGCGCCCTTGTTAGAAGACATCGGCCGAACATTCAACGACGACTGGTTTATGCCACTCGCACCAAAGCAGTAGGAGAGTAACAATGCATGTTTCTATGAATGAGTTAAAAGCCACGTTACGACGCTGTTTTGAAGCGATGGGCTATTTTGTTGGCAACTATGAAGATGCAGCCAACATGATAATTTGGCTTGAAAAACACGGCTTAGATGGCCTAAGAGAGTTAGAGCACGCTCTGCCCTTTATTGATGCAGACAGTGACAAGCCCTTGAGTACAGTGATGTACGAGGACAGCACATCGGCGATTATCAATAGTCACGGCCGTAGCGCTTTAAACTGTATTGCGGCGTCGGTCGATCTGGCTCACGCCAAGGCATTAGAGTCGGGTATCGCGACGGTGACGGTTCACAATTGCCATAACAGGAAGTTTATTCTAAAAGCCCTGACCGACTGTGGGCGCCGTGGCATTAGCGTGGTAGCGTATTGGAAAAATGGCGCTTCGAATGTGACAGAATACACCGCGGCCATTAAGGCGAGGGCGCGTTATCCAAGCTACAGTGAAGCCCTGACTAATTTGCAGGCCAGCGAAGAAGATCAACACTCGTTGACGATTATTTGTAGCTCGCGTGTGGACTTAACATCATCGTTGCAGAACTCCTACGGCAACCGAAAAGCGAGTCACATCAGCGCCCTACAAGTGGAAGAAAACAAAACCCAGAGTGTGGATTTTGGTCTTGATATCAGCGACGAACTTTGGTCGGCAATCAACCAGATCGGTGCGCGGATTTTAGTCGAAAACAGTATTAGTTCTCAACAGGGCGCTGGAGGGCGATAATTCAATCACAGTGCGCGCGTTGTCGAAACTGTGCAGTCTATTTCTCCGTCTTGTACTCTAACCTTGATGGCGTCGCCTTGCTTTAAATCATTCATAGATCGAATCACTTGTTTGTCTTTTGAGGCGATGGCGTAGCCGCGGGATAAGGTGTTGAGTGGGCTGACGAGGTTGAGTGTGTCGACGATGCGGGCAAAAGCGGTTTGTTTGTTTGCTAAGGCGTTGCTTAGCGCTCGGGCAAGGCGCTTGTCCGTGTCGAGCAGCTTTTGCCTGTCTTGATCGATACGGCGAATTGGGCTGTTTCGCTCCAGTCTATGGGCCAAATTGGCGGTTTGGGTTTGGTGTTCTGAGGCTTTTCTTTGCATGCTGTGTTGTAAGCGGCGTGTTAGTTGGTCTAGTTGCGCTTGCTGTTGTTCGATGCGGTCTTTCGGGTGACGGATACGCTTGGTGGAGAAATCGAGCTGTTGCTGGCTTTGCTCCAGAATGCGCGACATACGGCGAATCAGTTGTTGCTCTTGCTGGTTTATTTGTCGAATCAGCTGGTGGCGATCTGGGCTTAATAGTTCCGCCGCAGCGGTGGGTGTGGCGGCGCGGACATCAGCGACAAAGTCAGAAATGGTAAAGTCGGTTTCATGGCCGACGGCGGAGACAATCGGCGTGTTGGCAGCAAAAATAGCCCGTGCCAATGCCTCGTCGTTGAAGCTCCATAAGTCTTCCAGTGAACCACCACCACGACCGAGAATAATGGCATCAAAGTGTCCACTGCCATCGGCGCGTTGTAATTGTCTTAGAATATTCTTGGCGGCATCTTTGCCCTGCACCAGTGACGGTAAAATCGTCAGTTCAGTCAAAGGGAAACGACGGCGAAAAGCAATGATCATATCGCGCACAGCCGCACCAATGGGCGAGGTGATGATGGCGATACGTTCAGGCTGGGCGGGCAGGTTTTTTTTGTGTTTGGCGTCGAACAAACCTTCGGACTGGAGTGTGTTTTTGAGCCGCTCAAAGGCTTGTTGCAACGCACCTTCACCGGCAGATTCCATGCTTTCAACGCTGAGTTGGCAATCGCCTCTTGGGCCGTAAAAAGTGACCCGAGCACGCAAACGCACCATGTCACCTTCTTTGGGACGAAAACGTACCGCTGTGTTTTTGCTTTTAAACATAGCGCAGCGAATTTGAGCTTTGTCGTCTTTAAGGGAAAAATACCAATGACCTGAGCTTGGCTTAGCCAAGTTAGATATTTCGCCTTCAACCAAAATCCATGGCAAGCTGGCTTCAAGTAGTTGTTGTATTTGCCTGTTTAACTGCGAGACGGTGAAGGCGGTTTCTTGGGTTGGCGGCGCTGTAAAGTTTTTCATCAATCTCTCGTGGTTTTGATTTACCGAGTGCAACTAAAGGCGTAGAATTACTTGCCATCTTAACACCCTTGTTGGCATTGGAAACTCCCCATTATGTTACGAATCGTGCAAGAAGCTTTGACGTTTGACGACGTATTGCTTATCCCCGGCTATTCCGAAGTTCTTCCTAAGGATGTTAGCCTCAAAACGAACATTACCAAAGACATTGAATTAAATATCCCACTTACATCATCAGCGATGGATACCGTTACGGAATATCGCATGGCGATTGCGTTGGCTCAAGAAGGCGGCATAGGCATTGTGCACAAAAACTTGACCATTGAAGAGCAAGCGCATGAAGTGCGTCGTGTGAAAAAGTACGAAAGCGGCATTGTTCGTGATTTGGTGACGATTAACCCTGAAGCCACTATCCATCAATTGATGGCCTTGACAGCGGCGAACAGTATTTCCAGTGTGCCGGTTGTTCAGGGCACGGATCTTGTGGGTATTGTGACCAGTCGTGATGTTCGTTTTGTAAAGGACTTTGACAAAAAAGTCGCTGACATTATGACCCCAAAAGAACGTCTTGTGACGGCACTGGAAGGGGCATCTTCTGGTTCTATTCGCAAACTACTTCACGAAAATCGCATTGAAAAAGTGTTGATCGTAAATGATCAGTTTGAGCTGCGTGGCATGGTTACCGTGACAGATTTCAATAAAGCAACCACTTACCCAAATGCCTGCAAAGACGATCAAGGTCGTTTGCGTGTTGGCGCGGCCGTGGGTACCGGCGCCGATACGGGCGACCGAGTGAAAGCCTTATCTGATGCGGGTGTTGACATCATTGTTGTGGACACCGCTCACGGTCATTCAAAAGGCGTGATTGATCGCGTACGTTGGGTTAAAGAGCACTTCCCTCATATTCAAGTTATTGGCGGCAATATTGCGACAGCCGAAGCGGCCATTGCGCTTGCGGATGCGGGCGCAGATGGCGTGAAAGTGGGCATTGGCCCGGGCTCTATCTGTACGACTCGTATTGTAACGGGTGTGGGTGTTCCGCAAATCAGTGCCATAGCCAATGTGGCTGAAGTAATGAGTCCGCGTGGCATTCCTGTTATCGCCGATGGCGGTGTACGCTTTTCAGGTGATATCAGCAAAGCGATTGCGGCCGGTGCGAGCGTGATCATGGTGGGTGGCATTCTTGCCGGTACCGACGAGGCACCGGGCGAAGTAGTACTTTTCCAAGGTCGCTCGTTCAAAGCGTATCGCGGCATGGGGTCGTTAGGCGCTATGTCTCAATCTCAGGGTTCCAGTGATCGTTACTTTCAAGATTCAAGCAGCGTTGAAAAGTTGGTTCCAGAAGGGATTGAAGGTCGAGTGCCATCAAAAGGCCCGATGGCCGCTGTGGTGCATCAGTTGATGGGCGGTGTTCGCTCTTCAATGGGCTACACGGGCTCGCCAGATGTTGAGACAATGCGCACGCAAGCGCAGTTTTCTAAAATTACCGGTGCGGGTATTCGAGAAAGTCATGTTCATGATGTGACCATTACGAAAGAAGCGCCGAATTATCACGTTGGTTAATCGCGAGATAATCTGATACTGAGATGGGGCGTACAACACGCCCCATCTTTATTTATTGCTTTTACTATTTATTGATGACTTCTACCAACACGCTCGATGCTGTTGAGTGGAGTGAAAGGAATGGCTAATCATGTCGCAAGATATCCACGCTCATAAGATTCTTATTCTTGATTTCGGTTCTCAGTACACCCAGCTAATTGCACGTCGCGTACGTGAGATTGGCGTGTATTGTGAAGTTCGTGCTTTTGATATGGAAGATCAAGAGGTTATTGATTTCAACCCTAAAGGCATCATCCTTGCTGGTGGGCCTGAATCTGTGCCGGAGCCAGGTTCGCCTCGTGCTCCAGAAGTCGTCTTTACTTTGGGCGTGCCAGTCTTCGGTATTTGTTACGGCATGCAAACCATGGCGGAACAGTTAGGCGGTAAGGTTCAAGGATCTGAGGTTCGTGAATTTGGCTACGCGCAAATTCGTAAACACGATGGCCCTGCGCTGTTTGAAAACATCGAAGATCACATCGCGAACAATGGCGTGGCTTTGTTGGACGTGTGGATGAGCCATGGTGATAAAGTCATTACCATGCCTGAAGATTTCGTATTAATGGCCTCCACAGACAGCTGTCCAATCGCGGCGATGGCGAACGAAGCGAAAAAGTTCTACGGTGTGCAATTTCACCCAGAAGTGACTCATACTCTTCAGGGTGGCCGTATTCTGTCTCGCTTCATCGTTGACATTTGTGGCTGTGATACTTTGTGGACACCGGCCAATATTGCTCAAGATGCGATTGCTCGCATGCAAGAGCAAGTGGGCGACAAGAAAGTGCTACTGGCTTTGTCGGGCGGTGTGGATTCGTCTGTTGTGGCGGCTCTGTTGCACAAAGCCATTGGCGATCAACTGACGTGTGTGTTCGTTGATAACGGTTTACTTCGTTTGAACGAAGGCGACCAAGTGATGAAAATGTTTGCCGATAACATGGGTGTAAAAGTCATCCGTGTGGATGCGGAAGATCTGTTCCTTGGCAAGCTACTGGGTGAAAGTGACCCTGAGAAAAAGCGTAAGATCATCGGCAATACTTTTATTGAGATTTTTGATGAAGAGTCGTCGAAACTGGACAACATTGAATTCTTGGCGCAAGGCACGATTTACCCTGACGTGATCGAGTCAGCGGCGTCTAAAACGGGTAAAGCGCACGTGATTAAATCGCACCACAATGTGGGTGGTTTACCAGACGATATGAAAATGGAGTTGGTTGAGCCACTTCGTGAATTGTTCAAAGATGAAGTGCGTAAATTGGGCCTAGAGCTTGGTCTTCCTTACGACATGGTGTATCGCCATCCGTTCCCTGGGCCTGGTCTTGGCGTGCGCATCTTGGGTGAAGTGAAAAAAGACTACGCCGACATTCTTCGTCGTGCGGATGCGATCTTCATCGAAGAGTTGCGTCGCTCTGGTTGGTACGACAAAACTAGCCAAGCGTTCACGGTATTTTTGCCTGTGAAGTCAGTGGGTGTTGTGGGCGACGGTCGTCGCTATGAATACGTGGTTGCGCTTCGTGCAGTGGAAACCATCGACTTCATGACAGCGCGCTGGGCGCACCTTCCATACGAATTATTGGAAACCGTATCGGGTCGCATCATCAACGAAATCGAACACATTTCCCGCGTGACTTACGATGTATCGTCTAAGCCACCGGCCACTATTGAGTGGGAATGATCCGACGTTAGGTCTATTCTGATTAGTCAGTCCACTAAAAAACCCGCCGAGTGCGGGTTTTTTGTTGAATTCTACAAATAGTCCTTAAGAATGATAAAGTGATCTCTCAGGCCGTGATGCTTGTTGCTCTTTAAGTGTTCAAAAAACGATCTGTTTCTTTGCATAAGGTAGTTATCAAAGTTATTATTTATTATTAACTTCGATAATTACTTTATGTTGGTGAAAAAATGGACCCAATCGATAACCCTTATACTCCGGGTGCAGGCACTCAGCCTCATGAATTAGCTGGCAGAGATGAGCTTAGAAACAACTTGAAGATTACTATTGCTAGGGTTATGCGGGCTAAGCCTGTGAAAAGCATGCTTATGGTTGGTTTGAGGGGCGTTGGAAAAACTGTTTTGCTTGAACAGATGCGTCAGGATGTTGAGGCAATGGGCGTTCATACTATTTATATTGAGGCGCCAGAGAACCGCTCACTTCCTTCCCTTCTTAGTCCTCAATTACGGCTAGGGTTGCTCAGGCTTAGTCGCCTTGAAAAATCAAAAGAAGCGGCCATTCGCGCTTTAAAAGCGCTTGCGGGGTTTGCCAAGTCGCTCAAAGTTACTTTTGGTGATATCGAAGTTGGATTTGACCAAGAACCTGAGGCTGGGCTTGCTGATAATGGTGATTTAGAAGCCGATTTGACGGCACTCATGGTAGAAGTTGGTCATACTGCTAAAGCGGGTGAAACGGCTATCGTAATGTTCATTGACGAGCTTCAATATGTCCGCTCAGAACAGTTTGCCGCCTTAATTACTGCGCTTCATCGATGTGCTCAATTAAAGCTACCTGTTGTATTGGTTGGTGCAGGCTTGCCGCAGCTAAGAGGTTTAGCTGGGAACTCAAAATCCTATGCAGAGCGACTGTTTAACTACCCTGAGGTGGGGGCGCTTGGTGAGGAAGCCGTTAAAGAGGCGATTATAAATCCTGCTAAGGATGAAGGTGTGGAGTTTGACGACGAAGCGGTCGATGAAATTATTCATAAAACGCAAGGGTACCCTTATTTTATTCAGGAGTGGGGAAGCCATACATGGGATTTAGCCGAAAAGAGCCCAATTACTAAAGGCGATGTGGTTAATTCCACCGACCTTACGATTGCCAAGCTTGATGAGAGTTTTTTTAGAGTGCGATTCGATAGGTTAACGCCCAAGGAAAAGACCTACCTTAATGAAATGGCCAAACTTGGGGCTGGGCCGCATCGTTCAGGCGATATTGCGGATTCGATGAAGAAGAAAGTTTCTGATGTCGCCCCAGTCCGAAATAGCTTAATTAAGAAAGGCATGATCTGGGCGCCTAATCATGGTGATACCGCTTTTACTGTACCGCTATTTGATGAGTTTATGCTGCGTATTATGGAAGAGTAGGAAATAGGCATAGGCGTCTTTTACTTTGCATTAGCTAAGCCACAAAAAACGCATTTTTAATGCTCTTTTGTGGCTGATGGCTTCGTTATTGGGTTGTGACTGGGTGTTTTTGCTTTGGCAATCTCAAAGAAATCAATGTGGTGACAATGAGAAACGCAAAGGACACCCAAAGGCAGGCTGAGAATCCCCAGATCTGAAATACCCAGCCAGACAATACCGTGCCGATCAAGCGCCCCATGGCGTTGGCCATGTAGTAAAAGCCCACATCCAGAGAAACACCGTCGTCTTTCGCATAGCTGACGATTAAATATGAGTGCAAGGACGAGTTAACCGCGAACACAGCGCCAAATACCATTAATCCAGCAATAATGACGGTTTCCGGATACCAAGCCTGTTGGATTGCATAGGCGATTACGCCAGTTACAAGCGCCAATATGAACGCCCACAGTAAGGCGGCGGTGCCATCCGGTGCTGAGCCCGACGTTAGCTTTGTGATATTCGGTGCAACAATTTGCACTAGCCCATAAGCAATCACCCACAGGGCGAGAAAACCGCCCACCGCACTGTGATTCCAATCAAAGACCGACCCCAAATAAATAGGTAGGGCGATCACAAACCAGACATCGCGCGCGCCGAATAAAAACATGCGGGCGGCCGATAAAATATTAACGCGGCCCGACTTGGAGAATATCTCGGAAAACTTGGGTTTGTTTTTCGCTTTGCCTAGGTCCGCTTTTAAGCCGATAACGCTGCCGATAAAAACAAAAACCAGCATAATCGCCATGGCGAGTACGGCGTACTGGAAGCCAATCAAAGAGAGCAAAACGCCACCCAAAAAGAACCCAGCGCCTTTCAATGTATTTTTAGAGCCAGTAAGAATCGCAATCCATTTATACAAAGCACCTTGAGCATCCGCGGGTACTAGGGTTTTTATGGCGCTTTTGGCGCTCATTTTATTCAAATCCTTGGCGATGCCCGATAAAGCTTGCGCCGCCATGACCCAAGGGATAGTCAACCACGCGGCTGGGAAGGCGAGCATCAGCAGTGCGATAATCTGCATGGCCAGCCCTACGTTCATGGTGCGGTTCAAACCAAGTCGAGCGCCTATCCAGCCACCGACGAGATTCGTCACCACACCGAAGAATTCGTAGAACAAAAACAACATGGCTATTTCTAACGTGGAATAGCCTAAATCATGAAAATACAAAATAACCATCATGCGCAGTGCGCCATCGGTCACAGTGAAATTCCAATAATTAAAAGTGACCAGCATGTACTGGCGCACGTTTTGATTTAGCTGAGAAAACATAGTGACTCTCTTTTTGGTCTTCTTAAACCAGACCGACTTTGCGAACAAGCTCGGCGGTACGTGTTGCATACCCCATCTCGTTATCGTACCAAGCGTAGATTTTTACCATACGAGGGCCGATTAACATGGTGGATTGCGCATCAACGATCGAGGAGCGCTGGTCGCCTTTGTAATCGATAGACACCAGTGGGCGATCTTCAAACCCAAGAATGCCTTTTAATTCACCTTCAGAGGCGTCTTTTAATAGGGCGTTTACTTCATCTACAGTGGTGTCGCGTTTTACGTCAAAGACGATGTCTGTTAAAGACGCATTTGCTAGGGGAACACGTACGGCATGGCCGTTAATCTTGCCCGCTAGGTCAGGGAAAATCTCGATAATGGCGGTGGCAGAGCCTGTGGTGGTTGGGATTAAGCTCATACCGCAAGCGCGAGCACGACGAAGGTCTTTATGGGGCGCATCCAAAATAGTTTGCGTATTCGTCAGGTTATGAATGGTCGTGAAAGACGATTGCTCGATGCCCAGTTTTTCGTGGATGACTTTGACAACGGGAGCGATGCAGTTGGTCGTGCAGGACGCCGCGGTAACAATACGGTGCTGCACAGGGTCAAAAATATGATCATTGACCCCCATCACTATGTTAGCAACCCCTGTTTCTTTTACTGGCGCAGACACCACAACGCGTTTTACGCCTTGAGCGAGGTATTTATTCAATGCGTCGGTATTCTTATGTTTGCCGGTGGCTTCAATCACTACATCACAAGCAGACCAGTCAACGGCATCGATGTCTTTTTCTTGGGTAGTGCAAATGCTTTGTCCTGCGATCACAATATTGTGACCGTTTGTGGTGACAGGGTGGCTCCAGCGACCTTGTACAGAGTCAAATTCTAGTAAATGAGCGAGTGTTGCTGCATCGCCTGCAACATCATTAATGTGAACAAACTCGATTTCAGACCAGTCAAATGAGGCGCGAAGTGCTAAACGACCGATGCGACCAAAACCGTTAATGCCTACTTTAATTGTCATGTGTATTTTCCTTTAAATGCAACATTGTGGACGGGTGCTCATCTCAAATAAGCGTTTAATGTCTTCTTGGTATTCTTCTTTTAAGCAGTTAGATTCAACTAATCCGTTAATTTGCTTTCTCATCCAGCCCGGTAATTGATCAGATAAACGATAAAATACCCATTGGCCCTGACGGGTATTGACAATGACGCCGCTTGAGCGCAGCAGCGCCAGATGACGGGAGACTTTGGGCTGGCCTTCGTTTAGGGCGTGTGTGAGTTCGGCGACGCACACTTTCTCTTCCCGTGCGATGATCAATAAGCATCGCACCCGAGTTTCATCTGACAGTAATTTGAAAAATTGGTGGGGTAGCATTTTAAGTCCGCATATATGTATATCCATATATAATAGATTTGATTTTGACAATGTCAATACACTGTCGTCGAGTTAGAGAATGGATTCATCTAACCGGCAAAGCTTAATGTGTGTAACATTTGCCATAACTAATTCATTTAAAATAGACGTGAATTTTAGAATGAGGAGTGACGTTGAAATTTCCAACCAAACTATTAGAGGGGCGCTTGATTAAACGTTACAAACGTTTTTTAGCGGATATTGAGTTACCAACAGGCGAAGTGATTGTTGCTCATTGCCCTAATACAGGCTCAATGAAGCGCTGCCAGCAAGAAAGCGCAAGAGTGTGGGTATCGGAAAGCAATAATCCTAAACGAAAACTGGCTTATACTTGGGAGTTGGTGGAAGTGGATAAAGCGTATTTAGCCTGCATTAATACAGGGTATCCAAATAAGTTGGTGGGGGAGGCTATCGCGAATGGTGTGATTTCTGAATTAGCTGGCTATTCTGAGCAAAAAGCGGAAGTGAAATATGGTGAAAACAGTCGTATCGACTGGTTGCTCACTCATGAAAATGGCCGAAAGTGTTATGTAGAAGTGAAAAACGTTACTTTATTAGAGGAGGATGGCTTGGGTTATTTTCCTGATGCGGTAACGGAGCGCGGACGTAAACATTTGTATGAGTTGGCAAAAATGGTCGAGGAAGGGCATCGAGCTGTGATGCTTTTTTGTGTGAGTCATACCGGTATCGATTCTGTTACGCCAGCGTCACACATCGACCCAAAATACGCACAGGCATTTATTGAGGTGATTAAAAGGGGGGTAGAGGTCTTAGCTTATAATGTGGTGATCGACCAAAATGAGATGACAGTTTCGGCTCGTGTGCCTGTTTCAATGCCTGCATTCATGTGAATAATAGTCAAACGCCATCGAATTTGATTGTTTATTAAGCGATGTTGGTGTTGTTATGAATTTATTCAAATTAATCGCACTTTTCTTCAAAAAAGGGTTGCACTAAATCTGTAGATCCTTAATATACGCCCTCGCTGACACGGACAAGGCTTCAGAGCAACGAAGACCAAGTTCAACATACTAGATTAAGTTCTGGTTTCGTTATCAAGTCAGCACGCTCTTTAAAATAGATAATCAGATAATTTGTGTGGGCGCTCGCTGGAGGCTTCAGAAGATTGACATGGTTGCTTAGTTTACTAAGTGGTTGTGAGCGATCAAAAAAATTGAAGTCTTACGAGAGTCTACAAGCAATCGCTTTATGTTGGTTTGTTGTCTTAGGATGATGGACTGATTAAGTTAAATTGTTAGTGTAAAGATTTGAGTGAGCAAACTTTTAACTGAAGAGTTTGATCATGGCTCAGATTGAACGCTGGCGGCAGGCTTAACACATGCAAGTCGAGCGGAAACGAAGGTAGCTTGCTACCAGGCGTCGAGCGGCGGACGGGTGAGTAACGCGTAGGAATCTGCCTAGTAGAGGGGGACAACATGTGGAAACGCATGCTAATACCGCATACGCCCTGAGGGGGAAAGGAGGGGATCACTTGTGACCTTCCGCTATTAGATGAGCCTGCGTGAGATTAGCTAGTTGGTAGGGTAAAGGCCTACCAAGGCGACGATCTCTAACTGGTCTGAGAGGATGACCAGTCACACTGGGACTGAGACACGGCCCAGACTCCTACGGGAGGCAGCAGTGGGGAATATTGGACAATGGGCGCAAGCCTGATCCAGCCATGCCGCGTGTGTGAAGAAGGCCTTAGGGTTGTAAAGCACTTTCAGGGGTGAGGAAGGGTGAGTCGCTAATATCGACTTATCTTGACGTTAGCCCCAGAAGAAGCACCGGCTAACTCTGTGCCAGCAGCCGCGGTAATACAGAGGGTGCAAGCGTTAATCGGAATTACTGGGCGTAAAGCGCGCGTAGGTGGTTTGTTAAGTCTGATGTGAAATCCCAGGGCTCAACCTTGGAATGGCACCGGATACTGGCTAGCTAGAGTATGGTAGAGGGGTGTGGAATTTCCTGTGTAGCGGTGAAATGCGTAGATATAGGAAGGAACATCAGTGGCGAAGGCGACACCCTGGACTAATACTGACACTGAGGTGCGAAAGCGTGGGGAGCAAACAGGATTAGATACCCTGGTAGTCCACGCCGTAAACGATGTCTACTAGCCGTTGGGTTGTAATGACTTAGTGGCGCAGCTAACGCAATAAGTAGACCGCCTGGGGAGTACGGCCGCAAGGTTAAAACTCAAATGAATTGACGGGGGCCCGCACAAGCGGTGGAGCATGTGGTTTAATTCGACGCAACGCGAAGAACCTTACCTACTCTTGACATCCACAGAAGCCGAAAGAGATTTTGGTGTGCCTTCGGGAACTGTGAGACAGGTGCTGCATGGCTGTCGTCAGCTCGTGTTGTGAAATGTTGGGTTAAGTCCCGTAACGAGCGCAACCCTTATCCTTATTTGCCAGCACTTCGGGTGGGAACTTTAAGGAGACTGCCGGTGACAAACCGGAGGAAGGTGGGGACGACGTCAAGTCATCATGGCCCTTACGAGTAGGGCTACACACGTGCTACAATGGCGTATACAGAGGGCGGCGAGCTAGCGATAGTGAGCGAATCCCAGAAAGTACGTCGTAGTCCGGATTGGAGTCTGCAACTCGACTCCATGAAGTCGGAATCGCTAGTAATCGTGGATCAGAATGCCACGGTGAATACGTTCCCGGGCCTTGTACACACCGCCCGTCACACCATGGGAGTTGATTGCTCCAGAAGTAGCTAGCTTAACCCTTCGGGGATGGCGGTTACCACGGAGTGGTCAATGACTGGGGTGAAGTCGTAACAAGGTAGCCCTAGGGGAACCTGGGGCTGGATCACCTCCTTAAACGATAGAAACCTCTGGTGAGCGTTCACACAAATTATCTGATGTCTAATTTATGAGAAGCACAGAAAAGTATTTGGGTCTGTAGCTCAGTTGGTTAGAGCGCACCCCTGATAAGGGTGAGGTCGGCCGTTCAAATCGGCCCAGACCCACCAATTTCACAATGTATTGTCTACGTTGTGTTCTTGAATGCCAAATACGGTCAAGTAAATACATGGGGCTATAGCTCAGCTGGGAGAGCGCCTGCTTTGCACGCAGGAGGTCTGCGGTTCGATCCCGCATAGCTCCACCATTACTTACTTTATTCTGTGTGAAAAGATTTAGCTAGAGTCCTAAGCAAGACACTAACAAAAAAGAAAGCAAATTAAGATCATAACGTTCTTAATGTGTTTCTGGTTTTTAGTCTCTGACTTAGTGCTTTGCACTAAACTTGCTCTTTAACAATTCGAATTTTGAAATAACGATAAATCAAGCGTTAAACCGGTGGAAGCTCACTTTAACCTAGTGACTTCTATTATCGTAAATCCAGAGGGGTACAAAAGCCCTTTGGTATGTGATTCTAAAATACATAAGAACAAACCTTGTTTGATTTTATGAAAACTATTTTGGGTTATATGGTCAAGTGACCAAGCGTGCACGGTGGATGCCTTGGCAGTCAGAGGCGATGAAGGACGTGGTAATCTGCGAAAAGCTTGGGGGAGTCGATAAACAGACTGTGATCCCAAGATGTCCGAATGGGGAAACCCACTCTACTTGTAGAGTATCCCACAGTGAATACATAGCTGTGTGGAGGCGAACCCGGGGAACTGAAACATCTAAGTACCCGGAGGAAAAGAAATCAACCGAGATTCCCTAAGTAGCGGCGAGCGAAAGGGGATTAGCCCTTAAGTGGTTTTGGTGTTAGTAGAAGGCTCTGGAAAGAGTCGCCGTAGAGGGTGATAGCCCCGTATACGAAAACACCTTAATCATGAAAACGAGTAGGACGGGACACGTGTTATCCTGTCTGAATATGGGGGGACCATCCTCCAAGGCTAAATACTCCTGACTGACCGATAGTGAACCAGTACCGTGAGGGAAAGGCGAAAAGAACCCCTGTGAGGGGAGTGAAATAGATCCTGAAACCGTGTACGTACAAGCAGTGGGAGCGGACTTGTTCCGTGACTGCGTACCTTTTGTATAATGGGTCAACGACTTATTTTCAGTAGCAAGGTTAAGCATGTAGTGGAGCCGTAGGGAAACCGAGTCTTAATAGGGCGTTTAGTTGCTGGGAATAGACCCGAAACCGGGCGATCTATCCATGAGCAGGTTGAAGGTTGGGTAACACTAACTGGAGGACCGAACCCACATCCGTTGAAAAGGCTGGGGATGACTTGTGGATAGGAGTGAAAGGCTAATCAAGCTCGGAGATAGCTGGTTCTCCTCGAAAGCTATTTAGGTAGCGCCTCGTATCTCACCATTGGGGGTAGAGCACTGTTTGGGCTAGGGGGTCATCCCGACTTACCAACCCCATGCAAACTCCGAATACCAATGAGTGCAATTACGGGAGACACACAGCGGGTGCTAACGTCCGTTGTGGAAAGGGAAACAACCCAGACCGTCAGCTAAGGTCCCAAAGTTACAGTTAAGTGGGAAACGATGTGGGAAGGCTTAGACAGCTAGGAGGTTGGCTTAGAAGCAGCCATCCTTTAAAGAAAGCGTAATAGCTCACTAGTCGAGTCGGCCTGCGCGGAAGATATAACGGGGCTAAAACTGTACACCGAAGCTACGGATGCTTAATTGCTGTTTACAGTAATGGGCATGGTAGAGGAGCGTTCTGTAAGCCGTTGAAGGTCAAGCTGTAAGGCAGGCTGGAGGTATCAGAAGTGCGAATGTTGACATGAGTAACGATAAGGGGAGTGAAAAACTCCCCCGCCGGAAGACCAAGGTTTCCTGTCCCATGTTAATCAGGGCAGGGTGAGTCGGCCCCTAAGGCGAGGCAGAAATGCGTAGTCGATGGGAAACAGGTTAATATTCCTGTACTCGTGCATATTGCGATGGAGAGACGGAGAAGGCTAGGCCAGCACAGCGATGGTTGTCTGTGTTTAAGGCGGTAGGTTGGGTGCTTAGGCAAATCCGGGCACCCCCCTTTAGTGGGAAGACCGAGAACTGACGACGAGCCCTCTTTTGGGTGAAGTGGTTGATGCCATGCTTCCAGGAAAAACTTCTAAGCTTCAGATATGCAGGAACCGTACCCCAAACCGACACAGGTGGTCAGGTAGAGAATACCAAGGCGCTTGAGAGAACTCGGGTGAAGGAACTAGGCAAAATGGTACCGTAACTTCGGGAGAAGGTACGCCGGTTAGTGTGAAGGACTTGCTCCGTAAGCATTGATCGGTCGAAGATACCAGGTGGCTGCGACTGTTTATTAAAAACACAGCACTCTGCAAACACGAAAGTGGACGTATAGGGTGTGACGCCTGCCCGGTGCTTGAAGGTTAATTGATGGGGTTAGCGCAAGCGAAGCTCTTGATCGAAGCCCAAGTAAACGGCGGCCGTAACTATAACGGTCCTAAGGTAGCGAAATTCCTTGTCGGGTAAGTTCCGACCTGCACGAATGGCGTAACGATGGCCACACTGTCTCCACCCGAGACTCAGTGAAATTGAAATCGCAGTGAAGATGCTGTGTATCCGCGGCTAGACGGAAAGACCCCGTGAACCTTTACTATAGCTTCACAGTGAACTTTGAACCTACTTGTGTAGGATAGGTGGGAGGCTTTGAAGCGGTGACGCCAGTTACCGTGGAGCCACTCTTGAAATACCACCCTGGTATGTTTGAGGTTCTAACTCAGGTCCCTTATCGGGATCGAGGACACTGTGTGGTGGGTAGTTTGACTGGGGCGGTCTCCTCCCAAAGAGTAACGGAGGAGCACGAAGGTGTGCTCAGCATGGTCGGAAATCATGCATAGAGTGTAAAGGCAAAAGCACGCTTAACTGCGAGACAGACACGTCGAGCAGGTACGAAAGTAGGTCTTAGTGATCCGGTGGTTCTGTATGGAAGGGCCATCGCTCAACGGATAAAAGGTACTCCGGGGATAACAGGCTGATACCGCCCAAGAGTTCACATCGACGGCGGTGTTTGGCACCTCGATGTCGGCTCATCACATCCTGGGGCTGAAGCCGGTCCCAAGGGTATGGCTGTTCGCCATTTAAAGTGGTACGCGAGCTGGGTTTAGAACGTCGTGAGACAGTTCGGTCCCTATCTGCCGTGGACGTTTGAGATTTGAGAGGAGCTGCTCCTAGTACGAGAGGACCGGAGTGGACGAACCTCTGGTGTTCCGGTTGTCACGCCAGTGGCATTGCCGGGTAGCTATGTTCGGACGGGATAACCGCTGAAAGCATCTAAGCGGGAAGCCTCCCTTAAGATAAGATCTCACTGGGACCTAAGTCCCCTAAAGAGCCGTTCGAGACTAGGACGTTGATAGGTTGGGTGTGTAAGTGCTGTGAGGCATTGAGCTAACCAATACTAATTGCTCGTGAGGCTTGACCATATAACACCAAAGTGGTTTTAGATGAGAAGAGAGAAAAAACTCGAATCATCAGAATGAGACACACAGAATTACGATAAAGCATCAACTATGATGAACATCGGTTTAACCTTGATTACGTTATTTCAAAACAAGAATTGTTGAAGATCAAGCATCTTATTCGCGTGAAAACGCAAACAGAATTGCTTGACGATCATAGAGGCGTTGAACCACCTGATCCCATCCCGAACTCAGAAGTGAAAAGCGCCATCGCCGATGGTAGTGTGGGAGATCCCATGTGAGAGTAGGTCGTCGTCAAGCTTTAAACACTAAGAAGCCCTGATAGCTAACGCTGTCAGGGTTTTTTTATGCCTGAAATAAATCACATAGAAAAGACACGTCTTGCTCGATCCCTTGCTCGCGCCTGTCTCGTGCCTCGACGCGTCAGCGCAAAGTCTCAGAGCAGAGACGCTCTTATGAGGGTTTTATGCCTTGTTTTGAGTTGTAGATGGCATTCTTATTGATGTGGTTCTTGTCGTGTCATTTAAGCTGACGCGTCGAGGAACGAGACAGGCGCAAGTAAATGGCACAACAAGAAGCTCGGCAGTGGTTGTATTATTTATTTGATGTATGACCTTGAGGAATGAGGCAGGCGCCAGTCAATGGCATAGCAATAGGCTTTGTTTAAATGATATAAAAAAGCCCCGAGTGCATGAACATTCGAGGCTTTTGTTTATTCGCACGGTGCTAAGTAGATGATGTTTTAAATGTTAATAACTTAGGCACTTATCCACTTCGTTGGCGGCGCCTAAGATAACGGCGACGCGTTGGTGAATGGCTTCAGGCTGGATGTCTAAGATGCGCTGTGTATGGGTATGGGCTTTGCCGCCAGCTTGTTCGAGTAACATGGCCATTGGGTTGGCTTCGTACATAAGGCGTAACTTGCCTGCTTTTGATGGGTCTTTATTATCCCAGGGATAAAGGAAGACACCACCACGACAAAGAATACGATGTACGTCGCCGACCATGGCGGCAACCCAACGCATATTAAAATTCTTTTCACGAATGCCTTCTTTGCCTTTTATAAGGTCACCTACGTAATTTTGAATACCGTTTGACCAGAAGCGTTGGTTCGACATGTTGATGGCGAACTCTTGTGTTTCTTGTGGTACCTGAATGTTTTCGTGTGTCAGTGTGAAAACATGGTTGGTTGGGTCGTAGGTAAACATGTTCACTCCTTGCCCTGTTGTGAGGACAAGCATCGTGGATGGCCCATACAGTACATAGCCAGCGGCAACCTGCTCTTTACCTGGGATAAGGAAGTCTGTTTCGATTGCGGGCGCATCGCCAGTTTGGCGGTAGATAGAAAAAATAGTGCCGACCATAGCGTTGATATCGATGTTTGATGAGCCGTCAAGGGGGTCAAATGCGATGAAGTATTCGCCGTTAGTGGTGGCAGGAACAATGTAATCTTCTTCTTCCGAAGCGATGGCTCTGACAGCAGAGCAAGCGAGTAAGGCATCTTTTAACATGTCGTTTGAAATAACGTCGAGCTTTTTCTGTTCTTCGCCTTGAACATTTTCATTGCCAGCCATGCCGAGAATGCCAGCGAGTGAGCCTTGTTTCAGTGCATTTGAAATATCGATGCAAGTATCCGTGGTAACGGTCAGTACCGTTTTTAAGGCGTCCGGTATCGTGCTGGATGCTAAAACACCTGATAAGTTTTGCATGGTCTGGCAGTTCCTTGTGATTTGAAGTAACCAAAGTATGCCATTCTAAACGCGGAGTGTCAGCCAGGCGGCATGTCTGGCGATAAAATAAATAGGGTATATGGGTGTTTTCAGATAATCTACGCAAAATATTAAAAGGAAGCGTTATGTCTGGTTTTGTTGTTCATAATTTAGAACTTGATGGTGTCGGTGGAGCGGTGTCGCTTCCGGTGACTGAATTACCAAAAGTACTGCCTGAAAGTGGCTGTCGCTGGGTGCATTTGGATTGTCTGGAAGAGGAAGGGTATGACTGGTTGACAAGTTTGGCTGATGTCCCTGAAACAGCGGTGGAAGCTTTATTTGCTGAAGAAACGCGACCTCGAGCGGTTAAAATGGGCAAAGGTTTGTTGTTGACTCTACGTGGTGTGAATTTGAATCCAGAGTCGAATCCTTCCGACATGGTGTCTTTACGTTTATGGGTGACGCCACATTTCATTGTATCGAGCCGCCGTCGTAGATTGCTGTCTGTGCAAGATGTGGTTAAGGACCTACAGAATAATACCGGGCCGATTAATGCCGCAGACATTGTGGCGACTTTGACCGAGACATTAACAGGCCGTATGGCAACGGTCATTAACAGTTTGGAAGATGAGCTGGCGGATTTAGAGGAAAGTATTGGTGAAGGCATCGAAACGGGGCAGCGTGATTCCCTAGTGCAGCGACGTCTGGAAACCATACGATTACGTCGCTTTTTAGTCCCACAAAAAGAAGCTATCCATAAATTATCACAAGAGTCATTAACTTGGATGACGGTAGACCAAACGGCACAAGTTCAAGAAGCGGCCAACGACATCACTCGTTACGTGGAAGGGCTTGAATCTCTGCGTGAGCGCTGTTTGCTGATGCAAGAGGAGTTCGCTAACCTGCAAGCTGAAAAGATGAACGCACGCATGTATGTGTTGTCGATTTTATCGGGTATTTTTATGCCGTTGGGTTTTTTAACGGGGTTATTTGGTATCAATATTGGCGGTATGCCAGGGACAGAAAGCGGGAATGCGTTTTGGTTGTTCTGCATCGCCTTAGTGGTGTTAGGTGGCGGTCAGTTTGTGTTGATGAGAAAAAGCCGCTGGTTTTAATGGTCAGCGGCGTTTTTTTGAACTCTGTTGTTTGAGGTTATTTTTTCAGTGTCTTCACACCGTTTTTGGTCGCGAGCAACAAGACGTCCGCAGAACGCTTGGCAAACAAGCCGTTGGTGACCACACCCACGATGCCGTCGATGCTTTTTTCTACGGCGATCGGGTCGAGAATCTCCATATTGTACACATCTAAAATGTGGTTGCCGTTATCGGTCACTACGCCTTCACGGTACACAGGGTCGCCGCCTAGTTTGACTAATTCGCGAGCCACATGGCCGCGCGCCATCGGGATGATCTCTACCGGTAAGGGGAAATCCCCCAAAATATTGACCAGTTTCGATTCGTCTGCAATACAGACAAATTCATCGCTGCATGCGGCGACGATTTTTTCACGCGTTAGCGCCGCGCCGCCGCCCTTGATCAAGTATAAATTGTCGTTTGACTCATCAGCGCCATCAACATATACGCGAATACTGTCGACGCTGTTGAGGTCATAAACTGGAATGCCGTGTTTTTTTAGACGTTCAGCAGACGCGTCTGAGCTGGCTACTGTACCGTCGAAATGGCTTTTATATTTTGCCAGTTCATCGATAAAAAGATTGGCTGTGGAGCCCGTTCCTACGCCTACGATGGTATCGGTTTCTAGCATGGGAAGAATATAGGCGACCGCCGCTTGAGCAACCGCTTGTTTCAATTCGTCTTGAGTCATGGTGATGTTCACCTTCTATTATAATGTTGCTAAGGACGATATTAATCGACTTATGATTAAAAATAAGCCACCTCTGATGGTCACCATATTATAGGCGCTTCATGTATTGATTGTTAGCCTCTGTTTTTTTACTTGATGCTGATTTAATGGGTTTTTATATGATGTAAAAGTCTATCGGTCTTTGCGCCAAACGGAGTGAAAGAGTATATTCCCTACTCGATTTTATATTCGTTTAGGAATCACTATGCCCCACACCATGATAAAAAAGATTCTACAGGCGCGCGTATATGACGTGGCCGTAGAAACGCCACTGTCTCGTGCTAATCAATTATCGACTCGATTAGGCAATGAGATTATTTTGAAACGAGAAGATTTGCAGCCAGTTTTCTCGTTCAAAATTCGTGGGGCATACAACAAAATTTGTCAGCTAACACCAGAAGAGCGAGCTCGCGGTGTGATCGCGGCATCCGCTGGGAACCATGCTCAAGGCTTGGCATTGGCGGCCAAAAAACTGGGCATTCAAGCCACCATTGTGATGCCAGCGACCACCCCAGAAGTAAAGGTTAACGCGGTGCGAAATCATGGCGCTGAAGTGGTGTTGTTTGGCGATGCGTTTGATGAAGCGTCAACTAAGTCTCGGGAAATCATGGCACAAACCGGTCAGGTTTACGTTCACCCTTTTGATGACTTAGACACCATCGCTGGGCAGGGCACCATCGGCATGGAAATCTTGCATCAACATGAAGGAAACATTGACGCGATTTTTATTCCGGTCGGCGGTGGCGGACTGATCGCGGGTATTGCAGCGTATGTGAAATACTTGCGTCCTGATATTAAAATCATCGGCGTGGAGCCAGAAGACGCGGCGTGTCTAAAAGTGGCGATGGAAAAAGGCGAGCCGACACGGTTGGCGACGGTCGGGATTTTTGCCGAAGGCGTTGCCGTCGCAGAAATAGGCCACAATACCTTTGCCATTGCCAAAGACACGGTGGACGAAGTGATCACCGTCACCACCGATGAAATGTGTGCGGCGATTAAAGACATTTACGACGACACTCGAGCCATTACTGAGCCGGCGGGTGCGTGTGCCTTGGCAGGGCTGAAAAAATACATCGAACGCGAAGGCGTTAAAGGGCAAACCTTGATTGCGATAAACAGTGGCGCCAATGTGAATTTCGACCGTTTGCGTCACGTGTCTGAGCGCGCTGAATTGGGGGAAAAACGCGAGGCTATTATTGCGGTGAAAATTCCCGAATCGCCGGGCAGTTTCAAAGATTTTTGCCAGGCATTGGTGGGGCGCAATATCACCGAGTTTAACTATCGTTATGGGGATGATCAAAAAGCGGTGATTTTTGTTGGCGTGGCTTTGGGTGGCAGTCCTCACAGTCGTAAAGAATTACTAGCAGATTTGAGCGACTATGAAATTGTCGACTTGACCGACGATGAAACCGCCAAGGTGCATGTTCGTCACATGATCGGCGGACATTTGCGCAGTGATAAAGGCGAGTTGCTGTACAGTTTCGAATTCCCAGAGCGCCCTGGTGCCTTGTTGAAATTCTTAAATACGCTGGGCGGTCAATGGAATATTTCCATGTTTCATTACCGCAATCACGGTGATGCTTACGGTCGTGTCTTGGTGGGGTTGCAAGCGGTGGGCGAAGAAACCGATGTAACGCACTTTTTAGACGAGCTGGGGTATCCGTATCAAGATGAAAATAACAACGACGCGTGTAAGCTGTTCTTTCGCTAAACGCTGACGGATCGGTTATTATTAGTGTCACTATTTTCTTGATTTTTGATTCTCTTGTGTCGCCGATAAGGCGACATTTGGACTGTTTAAAGGCCCTTTTTTTGTGAATATTCAAACCCTTCTTAATCAACGCATTCAAGCCGCTATGATCGCGGCGGGCGCGTCCGATACGGCGCCGGCGTTGGTTCGTCAATCTGCAAAAGTTCAATTTGGTGATTATCAAGCCAACGGCATAATGGGCGCGGCTAAAGCGTTAAAAATGAACCCGCGCGAGTTCGCCCAAGCCACGCTTGAGAAGCTGGATTTGGCGGATTTGGCGGATAAAGTGGAAATCGCTGGCCCTGGTTTTATTAACATCTTTCTGAAAAACGTCTGGTTAAGCAAAGCACTGTCTGTGTTGCGCACCAGTGAGCGTTTAGACGTGCAAGCAGTCGTGGCACCAGAGACGGTGGTCGTTGATTATTCGGCGCCAAATTTAGCAAAAGAAATGCACGTTGGGCATTTACGTTCGACGGTGATTGGCGATGCGGTAGTCCGTACGTTGGAATTTTTCGGTCATCAGGTGGTGCGTCAAAACCACGTTGGCGATTGGGGCACACAGTTTGGCATGTTGTTGGCTTATATGGAGCGTTTGCGCGCCCAAGACACCAAGATCAGCATGGCGTTGTCGGATTTGGAAACCTTCTACCGTGCGGCGAAAACCTGCTTTGATGACGACGAGGCCTTTGCCGTTCGCGCCCGAGAATTGGTCGTGGCGTTGCAGTCCGGCGACGAAGAGTGTTTGGCGTTGTGGGACGAGTTTATCGAAATTTCCATGGCGCACTGTGAAGAAACTTACAAGATGCTTGGTGTGTCTTTAGAGCGTCAGCATGTGATGCCAGAAAGTGCCTACAACGACGATTTACAAAACGTGGTAAACGAGCTGAAAGAACAAGGCTTGTTGCAAGAGTCAAACGGCGCTCAGTGTGTGTTCATGGAAGAGTTCGCCAATAAAGAAGGTGACATCACCCCCGTTATCGTACAAAAAACCGGTGGTGGCTTTTTGTATGCGACGACGGATTTGGCCGCGGTGCGTTTTCGTCAGCATACGTTGCAAGCGAACCGTGTGTTGTATTTTGTCGATGCGCGCCAGTCTTTGCATTTTCAGCAGATTTTCACCTTGTCGCGTAAAGCGGGCTTCGTAAAACCAGAAACACAGCTTGAGCACATGCCGTTTGGTACCGTGATGGGCAGTGACGGCAAGCCATTTAAAACCCGCTCTGGCGGCGTAGCGAAATTGTCGTCTTTGTTGGAAGAAGCACAAGAGCGAGCTTATCAGCTTGTGGCGTCGAAGAACCCAGATATGAACGAAGAAGAGTTGCGTAATATCGGCCGTGTGGTGGGTATTGCTTCGGTGAAATACGCCGATTTGTCGAAGAACCGTACCAGTGATTATGTGTTCAACTGGGACACCATGCTGAGCTTTGAGGGCAATACAGCGCCGTACTTGCTGTACGCCTATTCGCGAGTGGCGAGCATGGTTAAGCGCTCTGAGACAGACGTAGCGAGCTTGACAGGTGACATATCCATCGAAGCCGATCAAGAACGTGCGTTGGCAATGACGCTGTGTCAGTTCGAAGAAGCCATACAGCAAGTTGTTAACGATGGTATGCCGCATTTCTTATGTGCTTATTTGTACGATTTGGCTGGCACCTTTATGACGTTTTACGAGGCTTGTCCGATTCTTAATGCCGATGACGAAGTGAAAAACAGCCGCCTTCAATTGGCACTGAATACCGCGTCTACCTTGAAACTCGGCTTGTCTTTGTTAGGGATTGAAACTTTAGAGCGCATGTAATCGTCGTTCTTTAATGAATTAACGAAAGGCGCTTTTCTAATGAAACAGCGCTTTTTTTAGTTGTGATACATATCGGTCACTATTTGAATGTTTAACAATAGCGGAATGTTTAAGAACATCGGAACGACTTTATGAAAATTTACATCGCTTACACGGGCGGCACAATTGGTATGGTGCCGTCTGATAATGGATTAGTACCGGACGCGGCCTTTGCAAAGCAGCTTGCTGATCAACTCGGGCAATACAAAGAACTAGAGCATGAGTGCGTTATTGAAAGCTACGAGACCTTGATCGATTCTTCAAACGCGGCGCCAAAAGACTGGGCGATGATCGGCCGTGATATTGAGAACAAATGGCAAGATTTCGATGCCTTTATTGTACTGCATGGAACCGACACCATGGCGTACACGGCCGCGGCGTTGAATTATATGATTGCGCCAAGTAAGAAACCTATCATTGTGACAGGCGCTCAAGTGCCACTATACAAAGCTCGAAGTGATGCAATGAACAACGTTCTTGGAGCTGTCTCGGCGTGTGAACACTTGGTTGCTAAAAAGCGACAAGGCGTGTTTTTGTTTTTCGCAGATCGCCTCATCGAAGGTGACAGAGCCCACAAATCTCACACCAGTGATTGGCGAGCCTTCCGTTCTGTGAATTCGCCTGCGTATGGTGAGTTAGGTATTGATTGGGAATGGCGTGACAGCCATTTTTCTCAACTCCTGATTAAACCGCCAATGAAATTTCGTATTCCAGATATGGAAGAAGGTACGGTCACCATGTTACCTGTTTTCCCTGGCGTGCAAGCCGAACACTGGCAAGGCTTGTTAAACGAGAAGGTGAAAGGTGCGGTGCTGTTGAGCTATGGCGCGGGCAATGCGCCAGATAAAAATGCGGCACTTCTTGGGGTGTTAAAAGCGGCCAGTGAGCGCGGTGTTGTTATTGTGAATGTGAGCCAATGCGGTGCGGGAAGTGTGGTCGCGGGTGCGTATGCAGCGGGTTCAGCGCTGACGAACGCTGGCGTTGTTTCAGGTAAAGACTCAACCTATGAGGCCGCGTTTGCGCGACTACACGTCTTGATTGGTTTGGGTATGGACAGCAGAGAGATTAAAGATATTTTTAATCGTTAAGCTTGCGAATCATCTGAGTGTAGAACTAAGGAAAGTAAATGGCGTTTCTCTCAATGCTTTTGGTTTTGATTTGGTCGATGGGATTTATTACTGGCAAATTCATTGTCGGCTTCATTGACCCTAACGTTTACTTAGGTATCCGGTTTTTATGCGCAGGGATGGTATTTTTGACGATTGCCTTATGGCTGCGTCGACCGTTTCCCCAATGGAAGGAACTGCCGAAACACATCGTCGCTGGTATGTTGATGAATGGTTTTTACCTTGGTTTTGCGTATGTTGCTATCGCGCAAGGTCTGCCTGCTGGCATCATGGCGTTAATCGGTGCATTGCAGCCTGCATTAGTCACGGTATTGGCTTTTTTACTGATCAAAGAAAAAACATCATTCAAAGGTATTATCGGAATTGTCATCGGTATGCTTGGGCTGGTTTTAGTGGTGAGTCCCGCATTGGATCTTGATATGGGCAATGGCGGTGTGTCATTACTGACGTTAAGCTTGGGGTGCTGTGCAATACTGGTTCTCTCCCTTGGCGTGACCTATCAAAAAACCTCCATTGCCTCGTCTGATATTTTCAGTTCTTTAGCGATACAAAACCTCGCCGGTAGTGCGATTTCTCTTGGTTTTGTGCTTTTCTTAGGCGAACGCTTATTTGTCATGCAGTGGGAGTCGTTTGCCTTGGTCGCGTGGGGCGTTTTTGTCTTGTCAGGCGGTGGGGTTTTCTTAATGGTTTGGTTATTGAGAAAATCGAAAGCCTCTCATGTTTCGACTTTATTGCTACTCGCCCCGCCTCTTGCCGCGGTAGAGAGCTACTTTATATTCAGTGAATCGATGAGCACGATTCAAATAGTAGGCTTTGTGGTGACCATTGCCGGTGTTTACTTGAGTGCCTCGTTCCCACGAGGCGCGGGAACGAGGGAACTAGAAAAAGACTAATTAGAAAGTTTTTTTTCTAATATTCTAAGCTTGGCTTCTGCGCGATCGAGGGCGGTGTCAAAGCGCTCGAGTTCATCAATGTGGTGATCAAATTCGATCTTGCTGGGCAAGAGTTGGCTGGTGGTTTGTAAGTGTTGGACCAGTTGCATTCTGGCGTTGGTGGCGAACTCTTTGCTCCAAGACCATTGGGCACGAAGCAGTCGAGCCAAAGCCGCTGCGGGTAAATCGCCAATGTGGTCAGCCAGTAACCCCTCCCAATCTAATTCAAAGTTTTCCATCACTTTGTGCAGGGTCATTAAGGCTTGCGCGTTGCCTTGAATGCGTAGGTCGCCGCCAAAAAAACCGTCACCATCGAGCAGCTTTCTGTAAGCCGAGCTTGGACCCTGGACGAGCGTGTCTAATTTTGGATCGAGCTCAATGTCATCTAAACTTTCTGGTCTATTCAGCATGACGCCTTGTTCAAGAATATGAACCTGCAGAATAAACGAAAAATCTTCGATATAGAGAAACACTTGTTGTCCTGCGAGTTTACTCAGACGGTTTTGAGAAGGCGTGTCTTGCTTTAAGGCAAGGTTGATCGCACTTTCAATGGCGCTGAGGGCTGACAAACTAAGTGAACTCATAACGATTTTCCCGATGATGGATGAAATACGATTAAAACTAAATTTGGTGAATCTGAATCACTGAAGTGTCACGCGTCTGGCCTTCTTTTTCAAGACGGTCTAAGTACATCTGCCACAGCTCGTCATGATTTTTGCCGATATTATAGAGATATTCCCAAGAATATAATCCGGTATCGTGGCCATCGTCGAAAGAGATTTTGAGGGCGTAGTTGCCCGCACCCTCGACATTGTTAATGGCAACGTTCTTTTTACCGTATTGCAAAATAGGAATCTGTCGACCGTGACCGCGCACTTCTGCCGAGGGTGAATGAATACGTAAGTACTCTGCGCTGAGTCGAAACGCTTGACCATCGGCAAAAGTGAGCGCCAACTCACGAGACTGCTTATGATAATGAATGTGGGTTGGCGTGGGTGCCGTCATGGTGTTTCCTAATCGCTACAGAATGTATTGGCTTAGATCTTCGTTTTCAGCAATCTCACCGAGCTGCTCGTCAACATAAGCGGCGGTGATGTCAACGGTTTGATCGTTTGGCATGTCGCTGGCAGAGTAAGACACCTCTTCGAGTAACCGTTCAAGCACAGTATGTAAGCGACGTGCACCGATGTTTTCCGTGCGCTCGTTCACTTGAAACGCGATTTCAGCAATGCGCTGAATGCCGGCTTCGGTGAAGTTAAGATTAATGTGTTCGGTTTTTGCCAAGGCGACATATTGTTTGGTCAGCGAGGCACTTGGCTCCACTAGAATGCGTTTGAAATCCTCTACAGTGAGGGCATCGAGTTCAACACGAATGGGTAAACGACCTTGCAGCTCTGGGATCAAGTCAGAAGGTTTGGACAAATGAAACGCACCAGAGGCGATAAATAAAATGTGATCGGTCTTGATCATGCCGTATTTAGTCGACACAGTACAGCCTTCGACTAATGGCAACAAGTCGCGTTGTACGCCTTCACGAGACACTTCGCCACCACTGCGTTCAGAGCTTTTAGCCACCTTATCGATTTCGTCTAAAAAGACAATGCCGTTTTGTTCAACGGCGTCGACGGCGCGGGCTTTGAGTTCGTCTTCGTTGACCAATTTGGCCGCTTCTTCATCACGAACATGGCGTAACGCATCTTTGACTTTCATTTTTCGCTTTTTGGTTTTTTGCGAGCCCAAACTGGAAAACATGTTTTGCAACTGGCTGGTCATTTCTTCCATGCCCGGTGGCGTCATGATCTCCACACCCATTGGCGAATCGGCGATATCGATGTCGATTTCTTTGTCGTCGAGTTGGCCTTCACGTAACTTTTTGCGGAAGGTTTGGCGAGTACTATTGTCTGCTAATTCTGGGTCGCCACCACGGGCTGGCGGTAACAACACATCAAGAATACGGTCTTCTGCGGCGTCTTCGGCTTTGTGGCGCAAGCGCGCAGTTTCTTGCTCACGCAGCATTTTAATGGCCATTTCCACCAAATCACGAATAATAGATTCTACATCCCGGCCTACATAGCCTACTTCGGTAAATTTCGTGGCTTCGATTTTGATGAAAGGCGCATTGGACAGTTTGGCCAAACGACGGGCGATTTCGGTTTTACCAACACCAGTGGGCCCTATCATTAAAATGTTTTTTGGCGTGACCTCAGAGCGCATGTCTTCGGGTAATTGCATGCGGCGCCAGCGATTACGCAGCGCAATGGCAACGGCGCGCTTGGCTTTTTGTTGACCAATAATATGATTGTCTAAGGCGTTAACCGTCTCTCTTGGGGTCATGTTGCTCATGGTAAATTCTCTTCTCTGCTTGAATGAGGTAATGGGTCGCTTGTCGGCTATTGTTGGGCTGACTGGTCTTCAAGTTGTGGGTCTATGGTGATGGCTTCTATAGTTAAGCTGTGGTTGGTGAACACACAAATATCGGCCGCAATGTTGAGGCTTTTTTCGACAATTTCTTTCGCAGAAAGGTCCGTGTTATCGATCAGTGCACGTGCGGCCGCTTCGGCGAAGTTACCGCCTGAACCAATGGCTAACGCGCCGTGTTGAGGCTCCACTACGTCACCTGTTCCTGTAATGATCAGGGTGTTGTCTTTGTTGGCAACAATCAACATGGCTTCGAGCTTGCGCAAGGCCCGGTCTGAACGCCAGTCTTTGGCCAGATCGACCGCTGCACGCACAAGATGGCCTTGGTGCTTTTCTAATTGGCCTTCAAAACGTTCGAAAAGAGTGAACGCGTCGGCGGTACCACCGGCGAACCCCGCAATAACTTCACCACGATACAAACGACGTACTTTGCGTGCGTTGCCTTTCATTACGGTGTTGCCTAGAGATACTTGCCCATCGCCGCCTACTACGACGTGATTACCTTTGCGTACAGTTAGAATCGTTGTCATGCTTTACTCCCGTTTCGATACTAACAAAGTGGGGGCGCATAACTCGATTTCAAGCGAAAATCACATACTGAACACGCTTTCCTGTTCGGTACGTAATGGCGTTATACGCCACAGCATGATCGGTTCTGTCTATTACGGTTCCTTCGGGATTTTATAAGAGTAAGACGAGATGGACATAGACACGAGCTTGTCTTCAGCGCGGTTCATCTTAGAACGTGATTCATAAGGTCCTAGAATCACGCGATACCAAGGTTGCTCGTTTTTGCCGATGGTTTTTCGAACGCTGGCTTCGACCAAGCCGGACAAAATTAAATTGGCGCGCATGCGGTCAGCATCTTCAGGGCTACGAAAAGAAGCGGCTTGGAGCATGTAATAAAAATCTTGCTCACCTCGCGGCGTGGATTGATACGCATCCACATGGCTGGTATCGACCTCACTGTCTTGCAAGATCTGATAAAACTCAAAGGTGTCCTTTTTAGGCGTGACCTTAGTTTCTTTCGGCGTTACTTTTGGTTCTTTCGGCGTAACTTTTGGTTCTTTAGGCGCGGCTTTGGTGGTGGGTTTCGGTGTCACCTTAATTTTCTCGATGGGCGTCATTTTGGGTGCGGTTTTAACTTGGCTCAGCTGCATCAAACCATACACAAAGGCGGCCAGAATCGCAGGCACCAGCAGCCATAGCCACCATGGTGTTTTACGTTTTGGCGGAGGAGGCGTTCGTCGCGTTGCGCCCTTTCTTGGGCGACTGCCTTTGGCAGCGATTTGCACAGGATTAAACATAATTTGGGCTTTTTAGCGTTGGCTTAAAATAAGTAGCGCACATTATGCGGTCAAGCTTAATAAGTTTCCAGTGGATCTACATCGATTGCGAAACGAATCCGATGCTGTTTGCTGGATTGCTCCAGCCAATCACTCATGAGTTGAGTTGCATGGTGCAAAGGCGCGCGCTGAGCGGCTTTTATCGAGATGAGTGCTCGATGTTGCCCTGCTTTGCGCACAATGATGGCGGTATAAGGGCCAACCAGATACACGTCCTTAGAAAAATAGGGTTCCAGGTCATGTCGCATGGCGTTTAAAAGTTGCATGGCTTCTTGCTCGTTACTGGATTCGGCGCGGACAATTACTTGGTGATAAAACGGGGGCAGTGATAACGCTTTGCGTTCGCTTAATCCGTCAATCGCAAAGTGCTCATAACCAAGGTGACACAAACATTCGATTGCCGCATGATCCGGGTGATACGTTTGCAACAATACATGCCCTGGCTTTTTAGCGCGTCCAGCACGTCCAGCAACTTGCGTGATCAGCTGCGCGGTTCGTTCCATGCCGCGAAAGTCGGGCGAAAACAAACCGGCGTCAGCGTCCATAATGACCACCAAGGTGACATTGGGAAAATGATGCCCTTTGGCTAGCATTTGTGTACCAATCAGAATGGCTTGATCGTGTTCATGGATTTTTTGGGTGAGCTTTGCCATGGCAGATTTACGCTGTGTGCTGTCACGATCGATACGCAAAATCGGTACGTCTTTAAACAAGGCGCTGAGCTGTGTCTCAACCTGCTCTGTGCCTTCGCCAACCGTAAACAGCTCTTCACTCTGGCACTCAGGGCAGGTGTGCAGTAACGCTTTTTGAGTATCGCAATGATGGCAATGCAATTTGTTGGCACGCTTATGAACAGTGAGATTGACATCGCAATGATCGCAGGCGGCGATCCAGCCGCATTGATGGCACATCAAAGTGGGTGCATAACCACGACGATTTAAGAAAATCAGCACTTGCTCTTTGCGTTCTAAGCAGAATTTTATGCTGGCGAGAGCGTACTCGGTAAAGCCATGAATGAGAGTTTTGCCGCGCAAATCCACGCGTTCCATGTCGGGAATGTGCGCATTACCGGCGCGTTTGCGCAATTTGAGCCACGCGAATTTCTTTTGTAACGCATTGGTTAAGCTTTCATAAGAGGGGGTTGCTGAGGCTAATAGCACCGGAATATCCAACGCGTGCGCCCGTTTAATAGCAAGGTCACGAGCGTGATAGCGAAAGCCCTCGTGCTGTTTGTATGAGGTGTCATGCTCTTCGTCGATGACGATTAATCCCAAATTCGGCGCGGGGATAAACGCGGCAGAGCGCGTACCTATGATGATCTTAGCGTGACCGCTGGCGGCCAGCAGCCAAGCGTCGAGGCGTTCTCGATCGCTCATGTTAGAGTGCATTAACACAATATCAGTATTGAAGCGAATTTCGAAACGCTTCAAGGTTTGAGGTGTTAGGCCGATTTCCGGCACCATAACAAGGATTTGCTTACCTTCGACTATTAACCGTTCCATGACCTGTAAAAATACTTCGGTTTTACCGCTGCCGGTGACGCCATCCAATAACGCCACATTGAAATGATGGCGAGCGTTAAGCAAGTGGTCTGTGACGTGCCTTTGCTCGGTATTAAGTGTTGGCGGCACTTGAGTTTGATGCGCGTGTTTTTCCCCCGCTTTATTAAAAGAACGAGGTTCACGGCGTAGTAAGCCTTTTTCTTCTAGGGTTTTGCCTGCGGCGGGAGCCAAGTCTAAGACCGATGCCGCATGTTGGCTCAATCCATGAGGGTGTTGCTGTACGGCTTTCAAAAAGTCTTGCTGGCGCGGTGCTCGGCTGAGTGTTTCCAGCGACAAAGCTTTGCCTTCATCTGTGGTGAGCCACCAGTTTTCAGTTCGGAACTCGGCATTTTCACCTTTGCGCAGCAGAACCGGTAACGCGTGAAAAATGACGTCGCCAATTGGGTGATGATAGTAGCGCGCCGCCCATTCGCACAGCGCCATTAATTCTTGAGTGATGACAGGGCGTTCGTCGTGCATCGCGGTGAGCGGTTTCACCTGTTCATGATCCCAGTCGCTGTGTTCACTCAAAGCAACAATAACGCCCAGCCGGCTGCTTTTTCCAAAGGGCACTTTAACGCGCATACCGGGTTTCAATTCATGTCGTAGCGCTATGGCTTTAGGGACTTTGTAGTCGAATAGGGTCCGCATTGGCACGGGCAAAGCGACTTTGATGAAGGGGTAAGGAGTAAGAAGCGCCTCAGACATGCGTTAGGTTAGACCTTGTAGAGTTGACTGTGTTAATAGAGCTTACTATAGAAACCGTAAGTGTACGTCAGAGTGATGCTTGGGTGCGAGCCACAAATTTATGTGGGATGCGGGATAAAAAGGTTGCTGATTCGCTAATAGATCCCTAAAATACGCCACTCTTGGATCCTCTGTACAATGTCTGTACAACAAAACGTGCGGTGCTTGGCTCGGCAATAGCCCATTTTTATTGATCAAGTGGCGGCACACCAAACTTTAAGGTAACTACAATGAAAAAAGATATCCACCCAACTTACGCAGCGCTTACTGCAACTTGTACTTGTGGTAACACTCTGAACCTTAACTCAACTGCAGGCAAAGACATGCACATCGACGTATGTAGCAACTGTCATCCTTTCTACACGGGCCAACAAAAAATGTTGGACACGGGTGGTCGTGTTGATCGCTTTAACAAGCGTTTCGGAGCACGTCGTACGACTAAGTAATTGGTGGCATGACCGTGATCGCATTAAAAAGGCGCCCAGCTTACTCGGCGCTTTTTTTGTTTTTGTGCTTTATCACACTTGTCATTTTGCCCGCGAGTGCCGCCCAAGCGACGGAGCTTTGCATGGCAACAGGGGGGCTTGAAAAGGCCAAGGTTAAAAGGGTGGTGGATGGCGATACAATACACCTAGCCGATGGGCGAAAAGTTCGGCTGGTGGGCATTAATACCCCCGAACTTGACCACAAAAAAGGTCGTCACGAGCCTTATGCCGTGCAAGCTACCGATTTTCTCCGTGCTCAGCTTGGGCAATTTGTCTATCTTCAACGCGCAAAAGACGATAGTGATCGCTACGGTCGCAACCTGTACTACCTTTTCGATAAAGATCGTATTTCACTAACGAGTCGGTTACTATCCGAAGGACTGGGTTATCGTATTGCGGTTCCACCCAACTTGGAATATCAAGACTGTTTTAAATCGTCTGAAGGTATCGCACGCAATACACATAAGGGATTATGGCAACACCCTTTGCAATGGCGGCCAAAAGCTGGATTTGCAATTTCTCGTGTCAACATCACTTCAATCACTCAGAATCGAGGAGGTTGGTGGCTAGAAACAGATCAGAATCTAGTTATTAACTTGCCGTCCAACGCGACGAATTATTGGCCCGCCCAGCGTGTGTTTTCTCTTGAAGGGAAGGTAATCGAAGTGCGTGGTTGGCAACATCAAAGGAAGAGTCGGCATTCAGACTTTGCCTCTTGGGTTCTTTCGGTAAGACACCCTAATGATTTGCTCGACATCAAGGCGTCTTTTAATCCTTGATTGATAGATTATTCCTATGGTTTTTACGCTTTAAAGTCAGGGTGATATCGACTATTCTGACCACACTACATTATAAAGTGCTACTTTTGACGGGCGTATATTCGTCGAAACAAGGCACTATTTGGCAATAAAATTTATTAATAACACCAAACAGACGGAAACATCACAATGGCAGAAGATATAAAGCAAGCCGCGCTGGATTACCATGAATTTCCAGTACCGGGTAAATTAAGCACCACCATCAGTAAACCAACGGCCACGGCGCGAGATCTTGCACTGGCCTACAGCCCTGGTGTGGCTGAACCATGCCGTGAAATTGCTAAAGATCCAGAAAATGCTTACCGCTATACAGGCAAAGGCAACTTGGTCGCCGTCATTTCTGATGGGTCTGCGATTCTAGGACTCGGCAATCTAGGTCCTTTGGCCAGTAAGCCAGTAATGGAAGGCAAAGGCCTGTTGTTTAAACGGTTTGCTGGTATTAACTCGGTTGACGTGGAAGTAGAATCTGAAAGCCCACAAGCGTTTATCGATACCGTGGCACGCATTGCTAATACCTACGGTGGCATCAATCTTGAGGACATCAAGGCGCCAGAATGTTTTGAAATCGAACGTCAATTAATCGAGCGTTGTTCTATCCCTGTGTTCCACGATGACCAGCATGGAACCGCGATCGTCACAGCAGCTGGGCTTTTGAACGCGCTTGAGCTTCAAGGCAAAAAACTGGAAGACGCGAAGATTGTTTGTTTGGGCGCCGGTGCTGCCGCGACCGCTTGCATGAAGCTAATCATGGCGTGTGGCGCGCAGCGTGATAATATTTTTGTATTAGACCGTAAGGGGGTGATCCATTCTGGTCGTGACGATTTGAACCAGTTCAAAACGATGTTCGCGATTGATACGGACAAGCGCACACTAGACGATGCCATGAATGGCGCGGATGTGTTTATCGGCGTGTCTGGCCCAGATCTATTATCGGCGGATCAATTGGTGATGATGGCACCAAATCCAGTCGTATTTGCGTGTTCTAACCCAGATCCAGAAATTAACCCTGAGCTTGCTCGTGCAACACGCAGTGACTTGATCATGGCAACGGGTCGTTCGGATTATCCGAACCAAGTAAACAACGTGCTGGGCTTCCCTTTCATTTTCCGTGGTGCATTGGACGTTCGGGCGACCAAGATCAACGAAGAAATGAAAATTGCTGCTGTTCATGCCCTGAAAGAGCTTGCGAAAGAAGAAGCCCCAGCCGATGTGGTTGAGGCTTACGGCGGTACGGCGTTAAGTTTTGGTAAAGAGTATATCTTGCCAAAACCAATGGATTCACGTTTGCTTAATGTTATTTCTGCAGCTGTTGCGCAAGCCGCGATTGATTCTGGCGTGGCTATGTTGCCCTACCCAGATTTCTACCCGTTGGAAAGTCTTGATCATTTCGGTGCTTAATCACCCCGACAAGTCGTAATATAAAAAAGGCGATTCCTGTTTCAGGAGTCGCCTTTTTTTAGACAATAAGAAAGCCTAAAACAAGTTTTCCAATACGTTGTTGTCTTGTTTTTCTTCTTGTGCGTCGCTGTTGGTAGTGTTGACCGACGGTGTATTTAATTCGCGCTGTGGGGGAACATTCTCTTTACGGAAGATTTCAAAAATGGCGTTTGATTGTCCTGGAAGTGCGCGTTCACCGGTTTTGGGATCAATTCTCACGGTGACTAACGACGATGGCTTGTAAACAAAAGAAGAGGGCGAATCGTTCAGCGCTTCACGCATGTAGTCAATCCAAGATGGCAAAGACACAGAGCCGCCCCATTCGCCGCGCCCCAATGGTGTGGCGTTATCAAAGCCACTCCAGACCGAGGTAACAAGATCACCATTGAAGCCAGAAAACCAAGCGTCCCGCCCGTCGTTGGTAGTGCCAGTTTTTCCAGCGATGTCATCGCGTTTTAATACTCTTGCCCGTCGCCCGGTGCCATATTTAATGACGTCTCGCATCATGTCGTAGATAATGTAAGTCACTTCTGGGTCCAGAACTTGCGGGGCAATGGGTAGGCTGACAATGCCTTTGCTGGTATCAAACAGCCCCATTTGAGGTTCGCCGTCGGTGGTTTTTTCGAGTAAGGTGCAAGCCACGCAGACCGTCACGGGATTGGCTTGAAATAGGCTCACGTCGTTTCGATCCACTACTTTATCAATAAGATAAGGTTGAACCTGGTAACCACCATTTGAAAACACCGCATAGCCGGTGGCGATTTGTAACGGAGACAAGCTGGCGGTGCCCAGCGATAACGATAAGTTATGTGGCAATTCGTCTGGATCAAAACCAAAACGACGTAAAAATTCCAGTGTCGGACGTACGCCTAACTCATCCAGCAAGCGCACAGAAACAATATTTTGAGAGCGGTACAGAGCTTGGCGTAAGCGCGTTGGTCCATAAAATTTACCGCCGTCATTAGTCGGGCGCCAGGCCGTAGCAAGATTGCTGTCATTGAACACCACGGGGGCGTCATTAATAATGCTGGCGGCAGTATAACCACTGTTTAAGGCGCTGGCGTATATGAAGGGTTTGAAGTTAGACCCAGGCTGGCGTTTGGATTGGGTTACGCGGTTGAATTTGTTTTCATAAAAATTGAACCCGCCCACCAAAGCTTCAATAGCGCCATCTTTGCTGTTGAGTGAAATAAGGGCGCTTTGAACCTCAGGTTTTTGAGCCAGTATCCACCCCAGATCCTTGTCTGGGCGTAAACGAACCATATCGCCGGGCACTAACACATCGCTTACAAGTGTGGGTGCGGGGCCTTGAGCGTCTTCACTGAGGTAAGGCTTCGCCCATTTTATACCATCCCAAGTGAGGGTAATGCGCTGACCATTGGCCAAGCGAAGGTCTGCAGTGGCGTCGTTGGTGCTGATCACGAGAGCCGATTGCCAGTTTTTGAAAGCGTCTATGGCGTTCAGTGCTTGTTGTTGAGCCTCGAGCGGTGCATTGATAAGATCGGTGCGTGTTTCAATAGAGCCGCGATAGCCGTGTCGCATATCGTAGCTTAATACACCCTTAAAGACTGCTTCGTTGGCGGCTTGCTGTCGTTTGGAATGAATCGTGGTGTACACCGTCATACCGGTGCTGTAAAGATCATCGCCAAAGGTACCATACAATTCAGATCGCACCATTTCAGCAATGTAGTCGGCTTCAATGTCTGGCATGATGCCGTGATTTTTGGCCGTAATGGGCGCTTCAACGGCGTTTTGATAGGCTGTTTTATCGATCATGTCAAGGGACAGCATGCGTTGTAAAATCCAGTTACGACGAATCAGTGCACGAGAAGGATTCACCACAGGATTAAAACGAGACGGTGCTTTGGGTAGGCCAGCGATCATTGCCAATTGCGCTAAATTCAGTTCGGCTAGGCTTTTTCCATAATAGACTTGCGATGCGGCTTCGAAGCCATACGCACGATTACCCAGATAGATTTTATTGATGTAGAGCTCAAGAATTTCGTGTTTGCTCAGTTCACGCTCCATTTTTAAGGCGATAAAAATCTCGGTGAATTTTCGAGTATAGGTTTGCTCAAAAGACAAAAAATAGTTTCTGGCCACTTGCATGGTGATGGTGCTGCCGCCGCCTTGTTTTTGTCCTGTGGTAATGAGCTGCATGACGGCGCGACCTAGGCCTAAGACATCGACTCCAGGGTGATGATGAAAATTGGTGTCTTCGGCGGCCAAGATCGCGTTTTCTAAACCTTGTGGTATTTCAGAATAGTTTATTGGAGTGCGGCGTTGCTCTCCAAATTCGCCAATTAGCTGGTTGTCCGCGGTATAAATACGCAATGGAATTTTTAATTCGATGTCTTTTAGTTCGGCAACCGTGGGGATGCGGTCTTTCACATTGTTATAAATGGCGTAAGTGATCCCAAGAGCAGACAACGTCGCAAAGAGACCGAGAAGAAGCAGTATTTTAAAGGTCTTGGCCATATCAATCTAATTAAAGTGAAAAGAAAAAATCATTATACCTAAGATGTCGTCATAATTGGCGCTTAACTTTGCTGCAAATCATGTTATCTTAGTAAAGGTTTAGTATAGAAAGTAATCAAAACTGCCATATTTTCTGCTTATTATTTCAAGGATGAAAGATGAAGCTTACGCCCAATGACGCTGTGGCGGTGTATTCAGCGCGACAATGCTCACTGCACGCGATTGGCGATGCTTTCGAGTCAGTCAAACAGAGTGCCATGCACACTGATCCACCGCCAGATGCCGATCGTTTATTGACGATTCAGAAGAGCGTACAGCCAAAGGAATGCCTGCCCAAGGTGTCTCGATTGGTGATTGTCGTCCCCGATCGCTGGTTGTCGGTCTCACAACACTCAATGGGCTCGTTAGTCCCGCCTTCGCTACTGCCCATGGCGGCCTTGAGTTATGCGGTTGAGACGACGTTTTCCCCCCCTGAAACATTGCTGTTTACATACCAACAAACGGTGCTTGTGGATAAGCAAGCACACTTGACGGTATTGGCCTGTTCAATAGACTGGGCGGATCAGCTGCGTGTTCCTTTTCAAGGATGGGCTGAAACGATGTTTATTCTGTCAGTGAGTCAATGGTTGGGTATGAAAGCGCATAGTCCTCGCCTAGTGGGGGCGTATTGTCAGCGCAATGCCCTGCAAGTTTATCAGCCGAAAAATAATACCCGTCATAAAACACGACGCCTATGGGGCGTCCTCATTTTACTCAGTGCGTTCGTGAACGGGTTAGCTGGAGCTTATTGGATTGGGTTACAGCATCGCAGCGATCACGCCCTCATCCTACGAGACACGTATAGACAAACCCAGGATGCATGGCTGGGTTTCCAGCAAATCGATGACTTTTCAAGCGCCGTATTAGTTCTACTAAAATCCTTGCCCAACAGCGTGCGCCTGATGTGGGTAAAAGGTGACGCTTCAAGCATGGCGTTTCAAATGACCGTATCCGAGCAGGAACTTGACCGACTGTTGCCTTATTGGCAGCAGCAGTACCCAGAGTGGCAATGGAAGGTCAGCTCACTTCGTTCCGCGCTGTCGGTGTCCAATCAGCAGGAGGTGATGGATGTTTCTGTCTCAGTCTCTCAAAGACACTAAAAGGAGGTGGTTTAAAGCGGCTCGGCTTATATCTGTGCTACGTCGCCTCAATAATGCCATCGTCGTGTTGTTGATTGTCTTGCAATTGGCCGCCTGGTATCCGGCGTTATCCATCGCAAGGCAGGCGTGGAAAAATTCGGTCACGCTCGAAAAGAAAGCCCATCGTGATTGGCTGCAAATACAGCAACAAGATGAGGCGTTGGAGCATGCCGTTTTTGACGCGGCCCCTTGGTTGCATCATCGAATTGAATCGACACAGGCTGGTATCGCTACACACTGGTTAGTGGAAGGAACCGCGCCGTTGCTTGCATGGCAAACGGTATTGGAAGACGTGCAAACGCGCTTCGCGCTGACGGTATCGTCAGTGTCTTGGCGGCGCGAAGAGGATGGTAATTGGCAGGCGCGCTTGGTGTTTCATGTGCTCACCCCTGCACCCAATCGTGAATATCGCGATTGGGTGCCAGTGCGTTTGCACGTCGAGCGTTTTGTGAAAGACGATTGGCAGTTGTTGTCCACGATGCAAGCTGAGGGGACCACATCTGCTTTACTGTTATATAAGAAGCAGCGTTATTGGGTGCAGGTGGGCAGTTGGCTGCCTGAAGCCGGTTTAACGGTAAGCAGGGTATCATTTGATGATGTTGTTTTCATGGGTGACGACGGCACTCAACGAGCGTTAAGTGTTCGAGAAATAGGAGGTTTGCTTGATTAATGCATATGGTCGAGGGTGTGTGATGTATTTCTTGCTGGCAGGGTGGCCGGTGATGGCCATGGATGTGTATTTCGAGTCCCGACCTTTACAAGACATATTGCCGTGGTTGGCCTCACAGATGAATGAAAGTATGGTGATTAGTCCGGAAATCAACGAGTTACTTACCTTGTCGATCAAAGATGCGAACTGGAAAGAGGTGATGGAAGCCGTGGCACAACACCCGAATATTACACTGCAATGGCAAGGCGATGTTGCGGTTTTGATGCCAACGCAAGCGGCCACGCTGAAAGAGCCATCAGCGGCTTGTCAGCAGGCGTTGTGGGAATTAAAACACGCTAAGGCAGGCACTGTCGGTAAGCATTTACAAGCTTTGTATCCCTCTTTATCTTTAATTGTGGATGATCGAACCAACTCAATTGTAACCGTTTCGTGCGAGTCGTCAGAGGCGGTCCGTGAAGCCTTAGTCTGGCTTGATGCGCCATTAAGACAGGTTGAAATCAGTGCTCAGATTGCGCAAGTGAGCCGCAATGCGCAGTCACAATTCGGGGTGAATTGGCAAACCACACTGTCTAATGGTGTTCGTTCTACGTTGGGCGGTGCGGTAGATTTAGGCGCCTTAACCCCGTCGGCCAGCTTCGATTTTTCTGCCATCGGCGGCTCAAGTTTATTGGGTTTCACTTTAGATATGATGGAAAGTGAAGGGTTAGCGAATGTGGTATCGAAACCTAAAATTGTGACATCTGAAGGGCAAACCGCCCGCATCGAATCAGGAACGGAAGTGCCTTATCAAACGGTCAGCGATGACAAAGTCAGTGTTGAATTTCGCCAAGCGGCGTTGCTTCTTGAAGTGACCCCTTTTGTTAAAGATGGCGAGCGGATATTGCTGACGTTAACCATTCATCAAGACTCGGTAGGGGATTTAGTGAACGGTGTACCCAGTTTAAATACCAACCGACTGAAAACACAAGTAGTGGTAAAAAACCAAGAAACCTTAGTATTGGGCGGAATTTTTAGGGAAGAGCGTTTTGAGTCAGAAAGCCGAGTGCCTTTTTTCAGTGACATTCCTTTGTTAGGCGAACTGTTTAAAAGACGCTCAGAACAGCAAGAAAAGGTTGAATTGCTTGTATTTATTACGCCAAAGCTGCTACAAATGTCTGTTAACTAGGCCGCAGTCTAAATCTGCTTAATTCCGACGTAATTGAATACAATGATAAAAGCCCCCAATATTATTTTAGTAGGCCCGATGGGCGCAGGAAAAACGACCATAGGCCGTTTGCTTTCTCAGTCAATGGGTAAAGAGTTTTATGATTTGGACAAAGTCATAGAAGACAACGCCGGTGCTGATATTCCTTGGATATTTGAAAGAGAAGGAGAAGACGGCTTTCGCAAACGTGAAACTCAAGCATTACTTTCCATGACGCAGTCCGCTGAGAGCGATTGTGTAGTAGCCACGGGAGGCGGTATCGTAATGCGCGAAGAAAATCGCGATATTTTACGTAAAAATAGCTTGGTTGTTTATTTATACGCTTCGGTTGCCCAGCAGCTGTACCGCACCTCTAAAAGCACGCATCGACCCTTGTTGCAAACCGGCGATCCAAAGGTCATCTTAAAAAAATTATTTGAAGTACGTGATCCTCTGTATAAAGAGGTAGCGACCTTGATAATAGAAACGGATGCTCGACATCCAAGAACGGTGGCCAACAAGGTGTTGTCTGCGATAAAGAGACATTTAAATACGGAGAGTACGGTATCTTAATGCGCACATTAAACGTTGAGCTTGGCGATCGCAGTTACCCCATTTTTATAGGTCACGGTATCCGTCAGCAAAAGGCACTGTTTGACGACGCCATTCATGGCAAACAAGTCATGATCGTGACAAACACCACGGTAGCCGATCTGTACCTTGAAGCGATGGTGTCAATGTTGTCGATCGACTACAAGGTCGATACCTGCATTTTGCCCGATGGGGAGGTGTACAAAACGCTTGATACCTACGGCATTATCATGACGTCATTATTGGAGGCCAAGCACAATCGTACAACAACGGTAATCGCACTCGGCGGTGGTGTTGTGGGTGATATGGCGGGTTTTGCAGCGGCAACCTATCAGCGTGGCGTCCCTTTTATACAGGTTCCGACAACGCTATTGTCGCAAGTGGATTCTTCCGTTGGTGGTAAAACGGGGGTGAATCACCCACTGGGTAAAAACATGATTGGGGCGTTTTATCAGCCGCAAGCCGTGATTATTGATACCGACACCTTGTCCAGTTTGCCGCTGCGCGAGTTGTCCGCCGGCATGGCGGAGGTGATTAAATATGGCTTGATTTGTGATGTGCCATTTTTTGATTGGCTAGAGGCCGAAATGCCCGTTTTAATGGCGCTGAATAATGACAAAATCAGCGAAGCCATTTATCGGTCTTGTGTGGCCAAAGCGCATGTGGTTTCACAAGATGAACGCGAAGGGGGCATTCGCGCCATTTTAAATTTGGGTCATACGTTTGGTCATGCCATCGAAACGCAAATGGGTTATGGCAACTGGCTTCATGGCGAAGCGGTTGCGGTTGGTTGTGTGCTGGCGGTGGATCTTTCTTGGCGTATGGGTCATTTAACGGATAGCGATGTGGCACGCGCTGTCGCTCTGTTTGAAGCTGCCAAGCTACCGGTTTTGCCACCGGTGACCATGACGGTAGCGCATTTTATTGAACGCATGGCGTTAGACAAGAAAGTTCTGGATGGCAGTTTACGCTTAGTCCTGCTTGCGTCATTGGGTGACGCTTTAGTCACGTCAGAGTTTCCTATGGCCTACTTTACGGCGACGCTTGTGGATGCGCTTGACGCGAGCTTACAAGCCACTCTCACTTAACATTAAGGTTACTCATTGTTGAAGGACGATCTATGTCGAAGCAAGACTTTCAGTTGGACCTAGAAGATGCGCTTAATCAGCCGTCAAAGGCGGCGCTGAGGGATCCTTTTGGTTCGAAAGACGCGTCGGTGTATTTTGCTTCTGAGGAGGGTAATCAACAACTTGCGTTGCTAGAGCATCTAAGTCGATACAGCAGTTTGTTGTCGGTGGTCCAAGGGCCGCAAGGCAGCGGCAAAAGTCGCTTTTTAATGGAATTTGCGCGCAATCAAGACGACACCTCAGTGGTTAGCCACGTCAAGGGCGCCATGCTGATGACCGCCGGGCAACTGTTGCAAGCGATTTATGCGGGTTTTTCAGGGCACTTTAAACAGCCTCCTAATGAAGCCACGTTTGGACCTTTGTTGAAATTCTCTCATGATTTGAATGAAAAAGGCCAAGCGGCCTTGATACTGATTGATAACGCTCAAGAGCTCAACACCGACGCGGTGAGTATGTTGCTCGACATGATGTCGTTGGCCACGGAAAACCAAGCCGTTCCTCATGTTATTTTATTTAGCGAGCACACGTTGTCCCGAAACTTGGATGCGTACCAACGGTCTCGTTATGAACAACTAAGCCATGCCATTACGCTGGCGCCTTATGGGTTAGAGCAAACTCGTGCGTATTTGCTGCATAGAGTACGCGCGGTTGGGGGAGGGATTAATTTACCGTTTAATGATAAGCAGGTGAAGCAAATCCACCAAGAGTCAGCTGGGTATCCAGGTCAGATCAACAGCGCCGCTCAAAGGATGATGGGAAAGGGAGAGAAGCTGGCTAAACCGCGTTTTCGTGTCAACTTTGCCATGGGGTTTCCTTTGGCGCATATGGCGCTGCTTTCTGTTGTAATGTTGGGCATTTTAGTGGCGGTGTTATTTTCAGATAAACCCGCAACGTCTGTTGTTTCGAGTGATAGAGCCAGTAACGTGATTCCGCTCAGCCCCCGACAAGGTCAGTCTTCAGCGGAAACGATTGCCCGTATCGACGCGATGCAGCGAAAAATAGGCCAAGAAGGTGAGATTGTTTTGCCGCCGATTCCTGACGAAGCGCCGCGTCCGACACTAAGGCCGCTTGCTGTACCTACGGCCCCAATAGCAAGGCTTAGTAGCACGCCGAGTGCTTCTGTTCCACCGATTTCAACCGCACCAATCCGCTCTGAAGCGCCGATTGCGCAAGCGGCGCCAGTAATTGTGCCTGAGTTAGTCGGCGTAAAGAGCGAGCCGACCAGCGTCAAAGCGCTCCAAGACCCATTTGATAAAACCGACTGGTGGTTATCGCAAAATCCCAATCGCTATACTTTGCAACTGCTAGGGACTCACAATCAAGAAACGGTTAATGATTTTATTCGTGATCAAGGTGGTGTTGATGCCTTTGGGTATTTTAGATCAAAGCACGACGGCAAAGCGTGGTTTGTTGTGGTGTACGGTACCTACCGGAACCGCAGCGAAGCGATTGCCGCGGCAGAATCTTTACCAAAAGACATGCAACGTTTAAATCCATGGGCGAGAAGTGCCCGCGGCATCCAGGACGATATTAAAAAGGCGCAGTAAAAGAGCGCTTCTTTTAGTCTAAATAAGCCATCATCCTCTTCGATGGGGGCATTTATTGATGTTTTTGTCAGCTTCCCCCTTTAATTTAGTAAAAATCACTGTAATTCTCTGAAAAACCTCAAGGAACAGTGGAATTTTCTGTCTGGAAAAACTCCAGCCATAGATAATTCTCTAAGTCCCCCTTATTTGCCGCTAAACCCCCTGCAAAAAACGCCAAAATAACCGAAGTGATGCATGCTGTCGTTTGAGTCATGCTCGTCGGCAGGGTAGTATGATCGTCCATTTAGGTGGTATTTGGGCAGATGATAGTCATTCTCGAAGCAAAGCTGTGAACGCTTTCGCTTTTTTACCCAGCCATCAAATCGTCGAATGTCATCAAATTATTTTTTACGCTTTTATTGTGGGAGTTGGTGTATGAATGCAGGCCTTTATCGTCCTGGCGAGTTCAAAGACAACTGTGGCTTTGGTCTAATTGCACACATGGAAGGACACACAAGCCATGAGTTGTTAAAGACGGCTATTGAGTCCCTGACATGTATGACACACCGTGGCGGTATTGCCGCCGATGGCAAAACGGGTGATGGTTGTGGTCTTCTTATCCAAAAGCCGGATGTTTTTCTGCGCGGTGAAGCTCAAGCCTTATTCAATCACACCTTGTCTGACCTCTATGGTGTCGGCATGGTATTTTTGGATCAAGATGATGCCTTAGCAAGCGAGCAACGCGACGTTCTGAGTCAGAAATTGACCGACGAAGGTTTGTACGTGGTGGGCTGGCGTGATGTGCCGATCGATGCGTCTTGTTTGGGTATGATTGCAACTGATTGTTTGCCGCGTATCGAACAAGTGTTTGTTGATAGCAACCGAATGGATGCCCGCACTTTTGCGACGCGCCTGTTTGTGGCCCGCCGTCAGACAGAAATCGCCTTATCCCAATACGACAACTTCTACATCTGTTCTTTGTCCGATAAGGTATTGGCGTACAAAGGCTTAATGATGCCAGTGGATCTGCCTTTCTTTTATAAAGATTTGGGCAACGAAAAAATGCAAACGGCGATTTGTGTTTTCCACCAACGCTTCTCCACGAATACCCTGCCAAAGTGGCCGCTTGCTCAACCGTTTCGCATGTTGGCGCACAATGGCGAAATCAACACCATCGAAGGAAATCGCAACTGGGCCTTGGCACGAACCAACAAATTACGCACGCCATTGATTCCTGAGCTACAAGACCTCCAACCCTTGGTCAACTTGACCGGGTCCGATTCCTCTTCTATGGACAATATGTTGGAAGTTCTGGTCACGGGTGGTGTGGATATTTTCCGTGCGGCGCGTTTGATTATTCCACCGGCGTGGCAAAATGTCGAAAACATGGATCCAGAATTGCGTGCATTTTATCAGTACAACTCCATGCACATGGATCCATGGGATGGCCCAGCGGGCTTGGTAATGACCGACGGACGCCACGCGATTTGTATGCTTGACCGTAACGGTTTGCGTCCAGCGCGCTGGGTAGTGACCAAAAATGGTTTCATTACTTTGGCGTCTGAAGTAGGCACATACGGCTATAAACCAGAAGACGTGGTATCGAAAGGTCGCGTTGGACCTGGGCAAATGCTGGTCATCGACACACAAAACGGCGAAGTACTGCATACGGATGACATCGATAATCGTCTAAAATCCATGCACCCTTACAAAAAATGGCTGAAGCAGGAAGCGATTCGTATCGAGTCTTTGCTGGAAGAGTCGTCGCTTGAATTCGAACCCTTTACTAAAGAAGAAATGCTTACGTACCAAAAGATGTTTCAAGTGTCTTTTGAAGAGCGCGAGCAAATTTTCCGTCCATTAGCCGAAAGTGGCCATGAAGCGGTAGGCTCCATGGGCGATGATACGCCAATGGCGGTGATGTCGAGCCAGACCCGTCCGGTGACCGATTACTTCCGTCAAAAATTCGCTCAAGTAACCAATCCGCCGATCGATCCATTGCGTGAATCTGTGGTGATGTCGTTGGAAACCTGCATTGGTGTGGAGCGTAACTTATTTGAAGAAACGCCCAAACACGCCAATCGTATTATTTTGTCGTCGCCTATTTTATCGGCGCGCAAATACAGCCGTTTATTGGCCATGGACGATCATCGTTTTCGTTTGGTTCGCTTGAACACCAATTACAATCCCGACGATGTTTCGTTGGAACAAGCCATTAAGAACTTGCAACTAAAAGCCGCGGAAGTGGTACGTAATGGCGCGGTTATTTTGGTATTGACCGACCGTGATATTGAAAAAGGCCATTTGCCTATTCCAGCCCCGATGGCGGTTGGTGCGGTGCATCATTACTTGTCTAAGCAAGGTTTGCGTTGTGACTCAAACATTGTGGCTGATACGGGTTTTGCCCGTGATCCACATCAGTTTGCGGTACTGCTAGGCTTTGGTGCGACGGCGGTTTACCCTTACCTTTCTTATCGTCTTATCAACGACATGATCGACAAAGGTGAAGTGTTGGGGGACCCCATTTCTTGCCACGTGAAGTACCGCAAAGGCATCAACAAAGGCTTGATGAAAATCATTTCAAAAATGGGTATCTCGACCATCGCCTCTTATCGTGGTGCGCAATTGTTCGAAGCGGTTGGCTTGGACACCAATGTGGTTGAACTTTGCTTTAAAGGTGTTGCGAGTCGTATTAAAGGCGCGCGCTTTGAAGATTTCCAAATCGATCAGCAAACCATTGCCGACAACGCATGGAAATTACGTAAGCCGATTCAACAAGGCGGTTATTTAAAATACGTTCATGAAGCGGAATACCATGCGTTTAACCCAGATGTTGTGCGCAATTTACAAACCGCTGTAGGCAGTGGGCGCTTTGAAGATTTCACCAAGTACACGGAGTTGGTTAACCATCGTCCGGCGTCTATGTTGCGTGATTTGTTTACGTTATCGGACAAAGCGAAAGCCATTGCATTAGACACGGTGGAATCTATTGAAGAGATCCTGCCACGCTTTGATTCGGCCGGTATGTCGCTTGGTGCCTTGTCGCCAGAAGCGCACGAAGCCTTGGCGCAAGCAATGAACGAACTAGGCTGTCGCTCTAACTCAGGTGAAGGCGGTGAAGACCCAGCGCGTCATGGCACAGAGCGCCGTTCGAAGATCAAACAAATTGCCTCCGGTCGCTTTGGTGTGACGCCAGAATACTTGGTGAACGCGGAAGTGCTGCAAATTAAAGTCGCGCAAGGTGCGAAGCCGGGTGAAGGGGGTCAGTTACCGGGTGGTAAAGTAAATGGCTTGATCGCACGTTTACGTTACGCGGTGCCCGGCGTGACCTTGATTTCGCCACCGCCGCATCACGATATTTATTCCATCGAGGATTTGGCGCAGCTGATTTTTGACTTGAAACAAGTCAATCCAGATGCCCTAGTGTCTGTGAAGTTGGTGTCAGAGCCGGGTGTGGGTACGATCGCCGCGGGTGTGGCGAAAGCCTACGCGGACTTGATCACTATTTCTGGTTACGACGGTGGTACTGCGGCGTCGCCAATTACCTCGATTCGCCATGCGGGTTCGCCCTGGGAATTGGGCTTGGCAGAAGCGCAACAAGCGCTTCGTTCGAATGATTTGCGTGGCAAAATTCGCTTGCAAACGGACGGTGGTTTAAAAACCGGTCTTGATGTTGTAAAAGCGGCTATTTTGGGCGCAGAAAGCTTTGGTTTTGGCACTACGCCAATGATCGCGATGGGCTGTAAATTCTTACGAATTTGTCACCTGAATAACTGTGCGACGGGTGTGGCGACGCAAGACCAAATGCTGCGCGATGAGCACTTCATTGGCACCGTCGAGATGATCAAAAACTTCTTCCGCTTTATGGCTGAAGACACACGCTTGTGGCTTGCCAAGTTGGGTGTTGCTCGCTTGCAAGATTTGATCGGTCGCACGGATTTGCTGGCTATCTTGCCAGGCGAAACAGACAAGCAGCGCAATTTGGATTTGTCTCCTATCCTTAAAAACGATGCGATTCCAGCCGATAAAGCACAATATTGCAACACACCGTTTAACCCACCGCATGACAAAGGCCTAATGGCTCTGAAAATGTGGGACACGGTGAAAGCAACCGTTGAAGAAAAAGAAGGTGGTGAGTTCGCTTTTGACGTGACGAACTGCGACCGTTCTATCGGTGCGCGATTGTCTGGCGAAATTGCCAAACGTTACGGTAACCAAGGCATGTCGGATGTGCCCTTAACCTTGAAATTGAAGGGCACAGCGGGGCAAAGTTTTGGTGTGTGGAACGCGGGTGGTTTACACATGTACCTTGAGGGCGACGCCAACGACTATGTAGGCAAGGGGATGACCGGCGGTAAACTGGTTATTCGCCCACCTAAAGGCTCGATCTTTAAGTCACAAGATTCGGCCATTATCGGTAACACCTGTTTGTACGGTGCGACGGGCGGTAAATTGTTTGCTGCTGGAACGGCCGGTGAGCGTTTTGCGGTGCGTAACTCGGGCACACATACGGTTATTGAAGGCGCCGGCGACCACTGTTGTGAATACATGACCGGTGGTATGGTCACGGTATTAGGCAATACCGGTTACAACTTTGGTGCGGGTATGACCGGCGGTTTCGCTTACGTACTCGATTTGGATCGTACCTTCGTGGATAAATACAATCACGAGCTGGTGGAAATTCACCGCATTGGTACCGAGTTGACCGAAGAGTATCGCTCGCACCTTCGCTCTGTGATCGAAGAATACGTCCGCGAAACGGACAGCGAATGGGGCCAGGAGATCTTAGAAAACTTCTACGATTACATTGGTAAATTCTGGCTAGTCAAACCAAAAGCCGCCAGTTTAGGCGCGCTGTTGGCCAACACTCGTCAACGTCCGGAATAAAACACACTATTATGGCGCTTGCTTTGCATTAAGGTGAAACAAGCGCTGTGAACGAATCAGTCTGACCCATTTGAGAGAAGCGCTGTCTGTTTACAGGCGGCCAAGGAGATAGCAGCTTATGTCTGAGCGCTTGAACAATGTATTTCAATTCGTCGAAGTGGATCGTAAAGATCCGAAGAAAAAGCCTTTAATTACTCGTAAAGCGCAATTCGTCGAAATTTATAAACCGTTTGAAGAAGCGGGTGCCAAAGATCAAGCGCACCGCTGCTTAGAGTGTGGTAACCCATATTGTGAATGGAAATGCCCTGTGCACAACTACATTCCAAACTGGCTTAAGTTAGTGAGCGAAGGCAGCATTTTAGAAGCCGCGGAACTGAGCCATCAAACCAACTCTTTGCCAGAAGTCTGTGGTCGAGTATGCCCACAAGATCGCCTTTGTGAAGGGGCTTGTACGTTGGGCGAAGGCGGTTTTGGGGCGGTAACGATCGGTTCGGTTGAAAAATACATTACCGATACTGCGTTTGCCTTAGGCTGGCGTCCGGATATGTCCAACGTCGTACCGGTGAACAAAACCGTGGCCATCGTGGGTGCAGGTCCTGCTGGCTTGGCGTGTGCTGATATTTTGGTGCGTAACGGCATCAAACCTGTAGTATTTGACAAGTACCCAGAGATCGGCGGTTTACTGACGTTTGGTATTCCAGAATTCAAACTGGAAAAAAGTGTCATGACGCGTCGTCGTGAAATTTTTGAAGAAATGGGTGTGGAATTTGTGCTTGGCACTTCTGTGGGCGACGACGTACCATTTGAACATGTGTTGGCGGAATACGATGCCGTGTTCCTAGGCATGGGAACGTACAAATACATGAAAGGCGGCTTCCCAGGGGAAGACTTACCCGGCGTTCATGATGCTTTAGATTACTTGATTTCTAACGTTAATCACTGCTTGGATTTCGAAGAAGACCCAGCCGATTATGTTAACTTAAAAGGCAAGCAAGTGGTTGTCTTGGGCGGTGGTGATACCGCGATGGACTGTAACCGTACCGCTATTCGCCAAGGCGCGAAAAGCGTGAGTTGTGCTTATCGTCGTGACCAAGAAAACATGCCAGGCTCACGCAAAGAAGTACAAAACGCCAAAGAAGAAGGTGTGCAGTTTCTATTCAACCGTCAACCAGTGGAAATCATCGGTGATGGTAAAGTAGAAGGCATTAAGGTAGTTGAAACCAGAATGGGCGAGCCAGACGAAAATGGTCGTCGTACCGCCGAGGTGGTCGAAGGCAGTGAGCAGATTATCCCTGCAGACACGGTACTGATCGCTTTTGGCTTCCAAGCCAGCCCAGCGCCTTGGTTTGAAAAATTCGGTATCGAGACTGACGCTCGTGGTCGTGTCATTGCGCCGAAGAAAGCCCAATTTATGTACCAAACTACCAATGAGAAAATCTTTGCGGGTGGTGACATGGTGCGTGGTTCAGACTTGGTGGTGACCGCGATCGACGAAGGACGTAAAGCCGCCGAAGGCATCATGGATTTCCTAGACGTTTAACAAAATTCGTAGTCTTTGAAATATAAGAACGCCAACAGAGTGATCTGATTGGCGTTTTTTTGTCATCTAAAAGCAGCGTGTCACCGTATCAATACCAACACGAATAAACAGCAGGTTGATTATGTTTTCATTTTTAAAGTCCGACCCAATCAAAAAACTCGACAAAGAATATGGCGAGCTACTGGAAAAAGCCATGCAAGCCCAACGCGGCGGCGACATCAGGTTGTATTCAGAACTGACCGAACAAGCCGAAAGTGTCAAAGTCAAATTGGATGAAATGAAAGCGAAAGTATAGACATTTAAAAACGCCGTGTTGTTTGAGCCGCACGGCGTTTTTACCTTGTTATTGTGGCCAAATGTTTATATTACGGCTTTTTCGGTTGGTCGAATCAGTGCCAAACTCTCTTCCGCAAAGCCTGTACCTGCTTCTGTATAGAAGTTGAAGACGTTGTCTATGCCGCTATTGATGAGGATTTCCCTTTCATCTTGATAACGCGCAATGGCAGCGATTTGACCTGTGTAATTGGCTTTACGCAGCTGTATGGCGACATTAGTAGTATCTTCTGCCGCTGGCAAAGCCAACAAAACCAGTTCGATTCTGGAGGTGTCTAAGCGTTCCCATAGGTCGGCATCTTCACCGTCGCCGTAAAAGACGTTTTCTTGGTCGGCTTGCATTTGGTTTATACGATTACGATCGGCATCCATACCGGCAACAGTATCGCCCACAAACCCTTTCAACGACTCGAATGCCCCGCGTCCAACTCGACCCAATCCGACCACCAAAATATCGCTGTTGACCGGTTGCACGAAACGATCTTCCGGAAGGCAATCAGCGCTTTCAAAACGGCGAATCACGTCTTTGTTTTTACGGTACATGCGATGCACATTGCGATACAGCACGCTGGTAATAACAAAAGAGAACGACACGGCGAGAGCCAAAACAACCAGCCATTCTTTTTCTAACCAGCCATTAGCCACGCTCAGCGCCACGACGATAAGACCGAATTCGCTGTAGTTGGACAGAATCATAGAGGATAAAAACGACGTTCGTCCACGAAGTTTCATTTTGGTTAACAGCACGAAGAACAGTGCGAATTTGGCCAAAATCACAAGGGTGACGATCAAACTGATGCCGATCATGCTGAGCGTGGGCAATGCAGTGAAACCGATGGATAAGAAAAAGCCGATTAAGAACAAGTCTTTAAAGTTCATCAACGACTTATTCATTTCGGCGGCTTTAGAGTGGGACGCCAATAAAATACCAAAGATCAGTGCGCCTAAATCCCCCTTTACGCCGACAAGATAAAACAGCTCATAACCGCCAAGCGCAAGGAAAAGACCTGTTAATGGCAGCATTTCACCGTGTCCGGCTTTGTCCACGACTTTATTGATGATGGGGCGAATGAGCAATAAACCAAACAATCCGAGTGCCCAAATAGATGGCACTTTACCCGTTGCCGCAACAAGGAAAATCACCGCGACGATATCTTGCATGACCAGTATGCCGAGCGATAGTTGGCCGTGGCGTGTTTTAAGTTCACTGCTTTCTTCGAGCAATTTCATCACACAAACCGTGCTGGAAAAACTCAGCGCGAAGCCAAGTAAGGCCGCGGTTTTGAAATCCAACACACCAAAATAAGGCAGGCTTAATGTGCCTAGAACAAGGGCAATACCCGCAAAAACGAGCGTGCTTATTCCCATGTGGCTTAACGTTGACGCCCAGACTTCACGTTTCAGTAAGTCTTTTACATGCAGTTTCAAACCGATGCTGAACAGCATCAGGGTGATACCAATATTGGCGAGGGAGTCTAATGTGCTGCTTGGCTCTAAGCCTGCATAGTTAAGTAAAAAACCAGCCAACAAGAAACCAATTAATGGCGGTAAATTGATCATCTTGACGGCCAGTCCGCAGACGAATGCGAATAAGATCCAAATGAATTCCATAGATTCCTTCTAATTTATAGCGTGGGTAAAGGGGAGGCGTTTTATCATACGAAATTTGCTCTTGTCACGCAGCACGTAATGTTGCGACTTAACACTTCTCATGCAATTATGTCTCATATCAAAAATGGTATGCAGTACAGCATTTATTCTATTTGAATGGTATGTCCATTTTTCCTACTATGCATAACAGGTTTTCAAGACCTGATTGGCTAAAAAAAATAATCATAAAAAATCTACGGTCACTGAAACTTGTTCCTTCATGGGACTTGCCTTGACTGTAACAGGAGAAGCTAATGAACTATCTAAAAAATGCCATTGCTGGTTTAGTACTGGGTGCCACTGCACTGAGCTCTGCGAGCGCCTTGGCTGCTGAGGGTTATGTCGGTATTGCCATGCCAACTAAGTCTTCCGCTCGTTGGATCACAGATGGTGATTCCATGGTGCAACTCTTCAAAGATGCGGGTTACAAAGTCGATCTGCAATACGCCGAAGATGAAATTCCTAACCAACTCTCTCAAATTGAAAATATGATCGTAAAAGGCGTTGACGTGCTTGTCATTGCTGCGATTGATGGAACGACCTTATCTAATGCACTGGAAAACGCGGATGCTGCCGGTATTAAAGTTATCTCTTATGACCGTTTAATTAAGAACAGCCCATATGTGAGCTACTACGCGACATTTGATAATTTCAAAGTGGGCGTGTTGCAGGCTAAGTCATTGGTGAGTGGCATGGAAAAACGCGGAAAAGGTCCTTACAACGTTGAATTGTTCGGCGGCTCTCCTGACGATAACAATGCTTATTTCTTCTATAACGGCGCCATGTCTGTACTTCAGCCAATGATTGATTCTGGCAAAGTGAATATTGTCTCAGGTCAAATGGGCATGGATACAGTCGGTACACTACGTTGGGACGGTGCAACTGCTCAAGCGCGTATGGATAACTTACTGTCTGCCCATTACACAACCAAACGTGTAGATGGTGTATTGTCACCATATGACGGTATTTCTATCGGTATTCTGTCATCCCTTAAAGGTGTCGGTTACGGTTCTGGCAATCTAAAAATGCCAATTGTTACTGGTCAGGATGCGGAAGTGCAATCAGTGAAATCCATTATTTCCGGTGAGCAGTATTCTACTGTTTTCAAAGATACTCGTGAGTTAGCCAATGTGACTGTTGGCATGGTGCAAGCGGTGTTAAATGATGCGAAGCCTCAAATCAATGACACGACAACTTACGACAATGGTATCAAGGTAATTCCTAGCTATTTGCTTGAGCCAGTAACAGTAGACAAATCCAATTGGCAAGATGTGCTATTGGGTAGTGGCTACTATACGAAGTCTCAGGTCGAATAAGCGCACGATTAGTATCCTAATTCAACAATAATAAATCAGCGAGTGCGTTATTGATCGTGAATCAATACGGTCAGGACGCGCTCGCTAATGGGATGTTTTATGGAAAATATTATTTTGGAAATGCGCAGCATTACCAAGACGTTTCCTGGAGTAAAAGCCCTCGACGCTGTGAACCTGAAAGTTCGTGCTGGCGAGATCCATGCCTTAGTGGGTGAAAATGGCGCGGGTAAATCGACTCTCATGAAAGTGCTGAGTGGGGTTTATCCACATGGAAGTTACGATGGCGATATTCTTTTTAATGATGAAACCGTGGCGTTTTCAGGTATCACTGACAGCGAAGAAAAAGGCATCATTATTATTCACCAAGAGCTGGCGTTAGTGCCGCTTCTATCCATCGCTGAGAATCTATTTTTAGGCAACGAGAATGTTGAAGGTGGCGTGATTAATTGGCCAAAAACCTATTCTCGTACGCAAGAGCTGTTAGCAAAGGTAGGTTTAAAAGAGTCTCCTTCCACTTTGGTCGGTCAATTAGGCGTAGGTAAGCAGCAACTTGTTGAGATTGCCAAAGCCCTTGCCAAAGATGTGAAGTTATTGATTCTGGATGAGCCAACGGCTGCGTTGCAAGAGAACGACAGTGCTAAGCTGCTTGATCTATTGTTGGAATTTAAAGCCCAAGGCATTTCCTCCATCTTGATTACTCACAAGCTAAATGAAATCAGCCGTGTGGCAGACAGCATTACCGTTATTCGTGATGGTGCCTCTGTATCGACATTGGATTGTCATGCGCAAAGTATCAGTGAAGAGGACATCATTCGCGACATGGTTGGCCGCGATATGGCACACCGTTACCCAGCAAGAAAGAACCCGACCGAAGAAGGTCACTTAGGCAAAACACTATTGGAAGTGAATGCTTGGAATGTATGGCACCCAGATGCGGTTGATCGTCAAGTAATTCATGACATCGCCTTCAATGTGCATGCAGGCGAAATTGTCGGTATTGCGGGTTTGATGGGGTCTGGTCGCACGGAATTGGCAATGAGCCTGTTTGGACAGAGTTACGGTAAAAACATACAAGGCGAAGTCCGTTTACGTGGCGAACTCGCCGATTTATCGACAGTGCCAAAAGCTATTAAAAGCGGTTTAGCGTACGTAACGGAAGACCGCAAAGAATTGGGTTTGATTCTTGAAGAGACTATTCAAACCAACACCACATTAGCAAACCTAGATCGTGTGTCTTCAAATGGTGTGATTGATGAAAACATTGAGCGCCAAGTGTCTGAAGATTATCGCAAAGCTCTTAATATTCGTACACCAAGTGTGTTCCAGAAAGTGATGAACTTATCTGGTGGTAATCAACAAAAAGTGGTGTTGAGTAAATGGCTGTATTCACAGCCAGACGTGCTGATTCTAGATGAGCCAACTCGCGGTATTGATGTGGGTGCCAAGTTTGAAATTTACAGCATCATCAATGAACTTGCCGACGATGGCAAAGGCGTGGTGATGATTTCTTCAGAGATGCCGGAGTTACTTGGCATGTGTGATCGTATTTACGTGATGAACGAAGGCCGTTTTGTTGGTGAGTTAGACAAAGCGAATGCGAGCCAAGAAAAAATCATGTCGATGATTGTGAAAGCCTAGCGATAGCAATAATAACGGCGAGAAGAATAATAGCGGAGTAATAATAATGACAACAAAAGACACCTCTACAGTGGTGCAATCTGCACCTTCTGTTACCAGCTACTTGAAATCGCATATGCGTGATTACGGCATGCTAATAGCGTTGGTCGTCATCATGGCAATGTTTCAGTTTTTGACTGATGGCACTCTGATGCGTCCGGTTAACTTAACCAACTTATTCTTACAAAACAGCTACATCATCATCATGGCGATTGGCATGTTGCTGGTTATTGTCGCGGGTCATATCGATTTATCGGTCGGTTCGGTAGCTGGTTTTATCGGCGCTTTAGCGGCAGTCATGGCGGTGAACTATGATTTGCCAACCATCATTGTAGTGCCTGTGTGTTTGATCGTTGGTTTGATTATCGGTGGTTTGCAAGGCTACTGGATTGCTTACTGGAAAATACCTGCCTTTATCGTCACCTTGGCGGGGATGTTAGTGTTCCGTGGTTTGACCTTGGCATTGCTTGAAGGTCAGTCTGTTGGGCCTTTCCCGAAAAGCTTCCAGCTATTAAGTACCGGCTTTATTCCTGATGTGTTTGGCGTTGGTCGCCCGAATGTTACAGCGCTTGTACTGGGTATCTTAGCGGCGAGTGCAATCTTGTTCTTGGCGGCACGTACTCGTTCTCGTGCGCTGAAATACGGTATTCAAGATGAACCTTTTTCTTTCTTTATCGTTAAGAACATATTAATTGCTGCTGCGATCATCTATTTGTCTTACTTATTAAGCACTTACCGTGGCTTGCCGAATGTACTCATGTCGATGGCTGTACTGATTGCGATTTATACCTTCTTGACTAATAGCACCACCATTGGTCGTCGTATTTATGCTTTGGGGGGTAATGAGAAAGCGGCCAAATTGTCGGGGATCAATACTGAGCGTTTGACCTTTTTGACCTTCGCTAATATGGGCATGTTAGCAGCGTTGGCAGGCTTGATCTTCGCGGCACGTCTGAATACGGCCACGCCGAAAGCCGGTTTTGGCATGGAGTTAGATGTTATTGCTGCCGTCTTTATCGGTGGGGCTTCCATGACAGGTGGCGTGGGTAAAATCATCGGTGCGGTGATTGGTGCCTTCATCATGGGTGTAATGAACAACGGGATGTCGATTTTAGGTATTGGGATTGATTGGCAGCAAGTTATCAAAGGTTTGGTCTTGCTTGCAGCGGTTATCTTCGACGTCTACAACAAACAAAAAGCGCGCTAAGAACGCGGGTTAAGGAGTGATTTATGTTGTTTTTATCTCAAATTAAACAAGGTGGTGTGGTCTGTCGTGAAGGGCTTTCGAATGACAGTACGGCACACCTTGTTCTGCACGCGTCGAGTGTTTATGAGCTCGCCAAAGAGGCGGTTAAAAATGGCGTGCCGCTGAAGTCTATTATTGAAAAACATGGTTTAGGTGAGTCGGTGAATTTGTCTGACTTAGCTAACAAAAACCAATTAGATTGTCCTGTACGTCATCCAGATCCAGCGCACATGTATTTGACTGGAACGGGTTTGACCCATTTAGGTTCAGCTTCGACACGTAATGCTATGCATGCAAAAAGCGAAGAGTTGACGGATTCGATGAAGATCTTCCAAATGGGTGTTGAAGGCGGTAAGCCGAAAGACGGTGAAGAAGGCGTTCAGCCAGAATGGTTTTATAAAGGCAATGGTGCAGGCGTGGTTGCGCCGGGTGATGCTCTGCCTTCACCGTCTTTTGCATTAGATGGCGGTGAAGAGCCAGAAATTGCTGGTTTTTACTTGGTTGGTGATGACGGCAAAGTGCATCGTCTTGGGTATACCTTGGCGAATGAATTCTCCGATCACATTACAGAGCGCCAGAACTACTTGTACTTGGCTCATTCAAAATTGCGTCCGGCGACGTTCGGCCCTGAATTGCTGGTGGGGGAATTGCCAATGCACATTGAAGGTCATTCGCGCATTGAGCGTGGCGAAACCACGCTTTGGGAGAAAGGTTTTGTATCAGGTGAAGACAATATGTCGCATACCTTTAAGAATTTAGAACATCATCATTTTAAATACTCGATCTTTCGTCAACCGGGCGATTTGCATGTGCACATGTTTGGTACAGCGACCTTGTCGTTTGCGGATGGCATTCAAGCACAAGAAGGCGATGTCTTTGAAATATCTTCACCCACCTTTGGTTTGCCATTACGCAATGCGTTGGCAAAAGCGGATGAACTTAATACCGAGGTAGTGCCGCTATGAATAAGACAAATAGCGCCATTTACCCAGATTTAAACGGCCGTTCAGTGTTCATTTCTGGTGGCGCAACCGGAATTGGTGCCGCCATCGTGGAAGCCTACGCCAAGCAAGGAGCGAAAACCGCCTTTGTGGATTTGGATGAAGTGGCGGGCAATAAGCTGGCGAAACGCCTTACTAAAGACGGCTACGAGGTGCGTTTTGACGTTTGCGATATTACCAACATCAAAGACTATCAAAGCAAGATCCGTGACGCGGCCGAAGCCTTCGGCCCGATTAGTGTGTTGCTGAACAACGCCGCCAACGACGTGCGTCATTCCTTGGAGTCGTTAACCGAAGAACGCTTCGACGAATTGGTTGGCGTGAACATCAAACACGCGATGTTCGCCGCGCAAGCTGTCGCGCCAATGATGCGCAAACTGGGTGGCGGCTCGATTATCAATTTTGGTTCTGTGGGCTGGATGATGTCGACAGCGGGTTACCCAACTTATGGTACGAGCAAAGCCGCGACCCATGGTTTAACTCGCTCTCTTGCCCGTGATTTAGGTGGTGCAGGTATTCGAGTGAATACTTTGGTGCCGGGTTGGGTGATGACAGAAAAACAGCTGCGCATGTGGGTTGATGATGCGGCAGAAGAAAAGATTAAACAAAGCCAATGCCTAGCTGGCAAAGTGCTTCCCGAACACATCGCCAATATGGCGTTGTTTTTAGGGTCCGATGCGGCGGCCATGTGCTCGGCGCAGAACTTTATTGTTGATGGAGGTTGGGTATGAGTGATTCTAAGAATAGCACGTTCGTACCAAAAACATGGCCGCGTAAATTACGTTCAACGGAATGGTTTGGTGGAACATCGCGTGATCATATTTACCACCGCAGCTGGATGAAAAACCAAGGCTTACCAGCAGACTTGTTTGATGGCCGTCCAGTAATTGGTATTTGTAATACGTGGTCGCAGCTAACACCGTGTAACGCCCATCTTCGCGATCTAGCTGATCGAGTGAAGCACGGTATTTATGAAGCGGGTGGTTTGCCACTGGAATTTCCTGTGTTTTCTGTGGGTGAAAGCTCACTTCGCCCAACCGCTATGATGTATCGCAACATGGCAGCAATGGACGTGGAAGAAGCCTTGCGTGCTAATCCGCTCGACGGTGTTGTCTTGTTGGCGGGTTGTGACAAAACTACTCCAGCGCTGCTTATGGGCGCGTGTAGTGTCGATATTCCATCGATTGTCGTATCTGGTGGCCCAATGTTGAATGGCTACTTCAGAGGCGAGCGTGTGGGCTCCGGCACAGCCTTGTGGCAAATGTCGGAAGACATTAAAGCTGGCAAGATGACGCAAGAAGACTTCCTCGAAGCCGAGCAGTCTATGTCTCGCTCTGCGGGTTCTTGTAACACCATGGGCACCGCCAGCACCATGGCGTCTATGGCGGAGGCTTTAGGCATGGCGTTATCTGGTAACGCCGCGATTCCTGCAGTAGATAGCCGTCGTCGAGTTATGGCGCATCTAACTGGTCGTCGTATCGTTGATATGGTGAAAGACGACCTGAAACCGTCTGATATTTTGACTCGCCAAGCGTTTGAAAATGCGATTCGTGTGAATGGCGCAATTGGTGGCTCCACCAATGCCGTGATTCACTTATTGGCCATTGCTGGTCGTGTTGGTGTGGATTTAAGCCTAGACGATTGGGATAAGTTGGGCCAAGAAATTGCCACTATTGTGAACCTAATGCCGTCGGGCAAATACTTGATGGAAGAGTTCTTCTACGCAGGCGGTTTGCCTGTGGTAATTAAGCATTTGGCAGAAGCTGGCAAACTGCATAAAAACGCTATTACCGTGTCTGGTGAATCCATTTGGGAAGAAGTAAAAGAGGTTCGTAATTGGAACCCTGACGTCATTTTGCCAGTGGAAAAAGCACTGACACAAAAAGGCGGTATTGTTGTATTAAAAGGTAACCTTGCGCCACAAGGTGCGGTACTGAAACCGTCTGCTGCGTCAGCGCATTTATTGCAGCACCGTGGCCGTGCTGTGGTATTCGAAGACATTGATGACTACAAAGCGAAGATCAATGATGAAGCCTTGGATATCGATGAAAACTGCGTCATGGTACTAAAAAACTGTGGGCCAAAAGGTTATCCAGGTATGGCTGAGGTTGGCAACATGGGCTTACCACCAAAAGTGTTGCGCAAAGGCATTAAAGACATGGTGCGCATTTCCGATGCACGTATGTCGGGAACGGCGTATGGCACTGTGGTTTTGCATACTACGCCCGAAGCGGCTGCTGGTGGGCCACTAGCCATTGTTCAAAATGGCGACATGATTGAATTAGACGTGGAAAACCGTCGCTTGCATGTAGATATTTCTGATGAAGAAATGGCAACACGTTTAGCGAACTGGAAAAGTCATTTGGAACCACCAAAAAGTGGTTACATCAAATTATTCCATGACCACGTACAGGGTGCCGATACCGGTGCCGATTTTGATTTCCTAAAAGGTTGTCGAGGCGCTGCGGTACCAAAAGATAGCCATTAAATTAAGTTTTTAAGTCTGACCCTGCCTTGTGATGGCAGCACCGCCCCAACGGACATCCCTGTCCGCGAGGGGCGTAACGCCCATCCTTGGGCTTGATGCTCGCCATCGCTAGGCAACTTCAGCGTTTAACTTAATGCATTGAATTTCATTTATTAAAGAGAGGAGTGAGTATGTTAACGGGACAGCATTTTATTGCCGGTAAATGGGTAAAGGGCGACGCAACATTTTCTTCAACGCCTGCTACAGGATCTTCTCATGAATTTGCCGTTGGTCGCGTGTCTGATGTAGACGCAGCGGTAGAAGCCGCCGAAGCGGCGTTTGAAGAATTTGGTTATTCCACTCGTGAAGATCGCGCGGCTTTTCTAAATGCGATTGCTGATGAAATTGATGTGCTAGGCGATCAAATTACAGAGATCGGTGTACAGGAAACAGGTTTGCCAGCAGCACGTTTGCAAGGCGAACGCGGTCGTACAACAGGGCAACTTCGTTTATTTGCTGAGCGTATTTTATCGGGCGAATACTTGGATCGTCGTTTTGATGAAGCCTTGCCAGATCGCGCACCGTTGCCACGTCCTGATATGTACATGGTACAGCGTCCGATTGGTCCTGTTGCAGTGTTTGGTGCGTCTAACTTTCCGTTGGCGTTTTCAACGGCAGGTGGCGATACGGCGGCGGCTCTCGCGGCGGGTTGTCCAGTTGTGGTGAAAGGGCATTCTGCTCATCCGGGAACAGGCGAGCTCGTTGCTCAAGCAGTTGAAGTGGCGATGAAACGTTGCAAGATGCCAGCGGGTGTTTTCTCCTTGATTCAAGGCGGTAATCGCCAAGTTGGTCAAGCTCTAGTACAGCATCCGCTTATTAAAGCGGTTGGCTTTACTGGTAGTTTGGCGGGTGGTCGTGCCTTGTTTGATTTGTGTGCGGCGCGTCCAGAGCCAATTCCTTTCTTTGGCGAGCTGGGTTCTGTGAACCCAATGTTTGTGATGCCGGAAGCGGTGAAAAACCGTGCTGAAGAGTTAGGTAAAGGCTGGGCGGGTTCATTGACTATGGGCGCTGGGCAGTTCTGTACAAACCCTGGTATTGCGGTGATGTTAGACAACGCCGATTCAAAAGCCATGATTGCAGCAGCGAGTGCGGCTCTATCTGAGATCTCTGCGCAAACCATGCTAACGGATGGCATTGCTGATGCTTACCGCTCAGGTGTGGCGGCAATAGAAAAAACAGGTATTGAGTCGGTTGTTCGTAACGCAGACACAACAGATAGAACGGCATTACCAAACTTGTTCACGGTAACGGGTCAAGCATGGCTAGATCACCCAACTCTTCATCAAGAAGTCTTTGGTCCTCTTGGTTTGGTGGTTCTGGCGGAAAGCGTCGAGCAGATGGTTGAGTTGGCTCGTCATTTGGAAGGCCAGTTGACGTGTACTATTCATCTTGATGAAGGCGATCATGCCGCGTGTCAGAAACTTCTACCAGTGTTGGAGCGCAAAGCGGGTCGTTTGCTAGCGAATGGTTTCCCAACAGGTGTTGAAGTGAACGATACCATGGTACATGGCGGGCCGTATCCGGCGTCGACAAACTTCGGTGCAACCTCAGTTGGCACCTTGTCGATTCGTCGCTTCTTGCGCCCAGTGTGTTATCAAAATATTCCAAAAGCTCTGTTGCCAAAAGATTTAGCAGGCTAGTGGTGATGAATTAAATATCCCAAGGCGGGTTATTAAGCGAGTTCGGTTGTTAAATCAACCGACTCGCTTTTTTTTGCTTCTTGGTCAAGTTAATCACTAAGGGTTACGTGTTCGCTGGCTTTTGTTCCAGCTCGGCAAGCACTAAACGCTTGAGCTGATTGGCAAGAGGCGATAATTGGCGACCACGCATTTGCAATAAATAATAAGGACTCATAATTATTTTTCGGTCTAGTTTAAGCGTTTTTAAATCGGCTTTTACTTTATGACCAACCAACAAGTCGCTCACTTCTCTGGCCATAGGTGCAATGGCGTTAGACGAAACTAGAATCGCGATCAATGCCAATAATGACGTGCTGTTGGTGATACTTAATGGCAATTCGGCGCGTTCTTCCATAAAGGCGGCTTCAACCGCTTCGCGTATGGGCGCTCGATGAGATTGCATGACCCATTCAAAGTGGGCTAAGTCGCGAATTTTGACGGTATCTAAACTGGCCAATGGATGATCTTTGCGAACCACTAGCGTGACGGATTCTGTACGAGCCGGGTAAATTTCAAACTCGTTGGCGTCGTATTGTTTAGGAATTCGCGCGAGGACAAAATCATTGTTACCGGCAATTAAGTCCCGCACCAAAATATCACTGGTATCAACATTGATATCAATCTCGGCTTTTGGGGCGATGGCTCGCAATTGTTGAATAGCAGGAATCACAAAGCCCACTGCAGCACCTGTTACTGCACCGATGGCCGTGGTTCCGCCGCCGCCTTCTTTTAGTTCGCCTACTTCACGGGCAAGATCTCTAAGCTCAACCAAAAGGTTGTGCGCCCGACGTGCCACAGCTTGACCAACTAAGGTTGGTTCCATGCCTTTGGCGTGACGAATAAATAAACGTGTACCGATTGTTTGTTCAATTTCACTCAACATGCGTGACGCAGCAGGTTGTGTCATTGCCATTTCATCGGCGGCAATGCTCAATTGACCATGCTCGGAAATAACCGAAATTAAACGCAGTTGATTGAGTTTTAAATGCTTGGCCAGACCTATGTCCATATTGACCTCTATTATTCTAATGAAATGAGTGTAAATTCGTTGAGCATAAATCACATAAGTCTATAAAAAGTAGGTGATCGAAGTGGTGATGTCGCGACTGTGCACAGGCTGCTGTTGACCCATTCACCTCCCGCTTTAAAGCATGCGTTATTCGAAAACATAGCGTGTTACTTGCCGATATGTTTCTTCAGGGGTGAGTAAAATCGACGGGAAGTGGGGGTGATTAATCGCATCTGGCCAGTGTTGCGCTTCAAGAGCAAGGCCTGCGTAAGCGCAGAGCGCACCTTGGTTTATGTTCGATTCGGCGCCAAGTTGAATGTGGCGCCCGTCGTACACTTGGAGACCCGGTTGCGTGGTTTGGTAATGCAGCGTGAGGCCCGTTATGGGGGCTTTGAGTGTTGCAACAGTTTGTATTGGACGATTGATCAGCGACAGACAAAAGTTCGTGTCGAGCCCCGGATAATCTTGCCTTCCTATGATGCGAGGTTGGGTAAAATCAAATGCGCTGCCTGAGGTTGGCATGACTTCACCGGTGGGAATAAGCCCTGCGTCAACCGGTAAATAATGAGCAGCCTGAATGCTCAGCTGATGGTCCAAAATAGAGCCTTTACCATCCAAATTGACGTAGCTGTGACCTGCAAAATTGCAGATCGTCAGAGTCTCTGTGGTGGCGGTGATTTCCATTTCTAAGGTGTTGTCGAGCAAACGATACCACACCGTTACCACCATGTTGCCGGGATACCCCATGTCACCGTCAGGAAGGGTAATTTGCAGTTGAACGCGGTCATCAGCCTGCTCTACGATCGACCAAATTTTATGGCTCACGCCATTGGGGCCACCATGCAAATGGTGAACTTCTGGCGAGGTGAGTGGCAAAGAATAAGGCAGCCCACCAACAACGGCGTGGCCTCGATTAATTCGATTTGCGACTCGACCAACGACCGCACCAAAATACTTTGCAGTGTGAAGGTAGTCGGTTAATTGCATTGAACCCAGCACCAAAGAATGCTTGTAGCCTTTAAGGTAAAGAGATTGAATACTCGCCCCTAATGTCAAAATAGACACAGTAAGCGATGCATTTTTTAGTGCAACACATTGCACTTGGCGTAAATCTGGAGTGAGGTTCACAACCGTGTCCTTTTCAAATAAATACGAGCCGAAACTCGGTGAAATACAGTTAATCAGCATTCTCTTCCTACAGGGTAACGACGATAGTGCGCCGTTACCAGCGAACCGTCTATGAATTTGTTACGATTGATACAACACGCGACGTCCATATATATTTTTTGTATTACACTGCAAAATCGTATTTTTATTTTAAGCAGAGGTTCAAATGCCACATAGAAAACTTGACCAACATGACATAGAAAATGCACTCATTCAGCTCAATATTCAAACCACAAAAGACTGGACGATAGAAGACGAAAAACTCACCCGAACGTTCAAGTTCAAAAACTTCCAACAGGCATTTGGCTTTATGACGATGTGCGCTTTATACGTTGAAAAGCACGATCATCATCCGGAGTGGTTCAACGTGTACAATAAAGTTAACGTGCAATTAACCACTCATGATGTGTCGGGTATTTCTCAAAAAGATATTGATCTGGCTACTCAAATGGATAAATTTGCCAGCGCTTTAATCGGTCATAATAGCGACTAATAATTGACTGGAAGTGGGTACTAACCCGACGGTAAGTTTAAAGGGAGCAAACACTTTGTTGATGATTTCAGCGGTGTAGTTGCCCTTGTCGTTTTCGATTTCAGACAAGGTTTTACGAGACACTCCAGCAATCTGCGTGTAAGCGTCTTGCCCTATCCCCAACACGTTCATACGCAGTTCGCGCAGAGCTTGACCTTGCGTCATTTCGTTCATCAATACGTGCCTGATGATGGCGTTGATGGCAATCAACTGGGCTTCTTTGGACATAGGTTTAGTATTTTTAGAGGCCCTTTGTGAATTGTTATTGCGAGGAAGTAACGTCACTTTTGTAGGCATGGCGTCCTGCACGGTTTGTACTTTTTCTATGGTTTGTGCACGGTTAAGATGGCTTACGTTCTTTTTAAGAATAACCATGATGGTTTTTTTCTTTTTAGCGGCGTTTTTTTTTTGACGTCGCTTTATGTTTTTTCATCGGTTGAGCGCTGTCTAATTGATCTTTCATTTTCATTTTCATTGTTTTGTCCTCATAAAATAAAGAATGTACTCAATGAGATTACGAAATTAATATGACAGATAAGTAACAATACGAGCGTTTAGTGGCGTATTAGGAAATAGTAAATAGCCATGTTCATATCAATTGTCCTTGGGTGGGTGTGCTTGTATTATTCGGTAGTGTCATATATAGGTCATCAAAGGAGTGTGCTATGAAAAACCTTGAGCTTAAATTGCCTCCTGTTGTGCTGGTCGTGTTTGCTGCTATTGGTATGTGGCTAGTTTCACGCAGTGTATTGAATTCCCATGTCGATTTTCCTGGTATGGTATGGTGGTCGATTGGGGTGGCAGCAGTGGGTTTTTGTATTGGGATTGCGGGTGTGTTGGAATTCACAAGGGTGGGAACAACCGCAGACCCAAGAGTGCCAGATCAATCAAGCCATTTGGTCGTGAGTGGGGTGTATCGTTACAGTCGTAATCCAATGTATTTAGGGCTTCTATTAGTATTGTGTGGATGGTGTTTGTTTTTAGGTAGTAGCATTTCTGTTTTACTTTTGCCTGCGTTTATTCTTTATATGAATCGTTTTCAAATCGTACCAGAAGAACGGTTTATGCAAGAAAAGTTTGCCGGTTCTTATCGTCAATATAAGTCTCAAGTGCGTCGCTGGATCTAAACGTCAGGGCAAATTATCATTACTTGAAATTGCCCTGCGACAATTGAGAGTATTAAGTTAATAATTGAACCGCTCGGTAAAGACCGGCACATAAAAAAGGCTCGAGCATGAGCCAAATGACGTTCTTTTTTAAAACCGCACGCCAGTGAGATTTCTTCTTTACTCTCGTAATATTAAAGCACGGCCCCCATAAACTGTTTCAGTTCGTCTGTCTGTGGGTTGGACAGCACGGTTTTGGGATCGCCTTGTTCCCAGACTTTGCCTTGGTGCATGAAGACTACTCGGCTGCCGACGTCGCGGGCGAAGTTCATTTCATGGGTTACCAGTATCAAGGTCATGCCTTCTTCGGCTAATTGTTCCAATACCTTTAATACTTCGCCGACCAGTTCTGGATCGAGTGCTGAGGTGATTTCATCGCACAGCAAAACCTTGGGTGACATGGCCAAGGCACGGGCGATGGCGACACGTTGTTGCTGACCGCCAGAAAGCTTTTCTGGGAAGCTGTCGAATTTTTCTGCCAGTCCCACTTTTTCCAACATGGCGCGTGCGATTTCCTCGGCCTCGGCTTTGCTTTTCTTCAACACAATTGTCGGCGCAAGCATGACGTTTTCGCCCACCGTCATGTGTGGGAATAGATTGAAGTTTTGGAAGATCATACCGACGCTAAGGGCAAGGCGACGTACTTGAATGTCTTCGGTGGTGACTTCTTTACCGTCAACGGTAATGCCGCCTTCTTGGTATTGTTCCAAGCCATTCACACAGCGCAATAGAGTACTTTTACCAGAGCCGCTTTTGCCAATAATGGAAACGACTTCGCCTGCTTTGATATCAAGGTCAATGCCTTTCAATACATGCAGATCGCCATAGTATTTATGGACTTGATGTAAGTTAACGAGAGACATGGAATTTTTTCTCCAAATGCTTGCTGTATAAAGACAGTGGATAACAAAGTAAGAAGTAAATAAGCGCAACGAGGGTGAATACTTTAAAGGGTTCAAAGGTCGCGTTATTGAGCATGGTGCCGACTTTGGTGAGTTCGACAAAGCCAATGACAGACGCCAGCGCGGTGCCTTTTATGACTTGAACTGAAAAACCCACTGTCGGTGCGGTCGCGACACGAATCGCTTGCGGCAAGATAATATGACGCAGGGTTTGTAAGAAGCTCAAGCCCAAACAACGGCTGGCTTCCCATTGGCCTTTCGGCAAGGTGTCGATACAGCCACGCCAGATTTCGACTAAAAAGGCGCTGGTGAAAAACGTCAGTGACAAAATGGCCGCGCCCCAAGCGGAGATTTCATAACCCAGCATGGACAAGCCAAAGAAGCACAAAAACATCTGCATCAACAATGGCGTGCCTTGAAACAGTTCCACATAAACACGCACGATACGTTGCATGGCAGGGTTACGGGTCAAACGCATGGCGGTCAATGCCAGCGCGACGGTTGTGCCACCGATAAACGCCGCCAGTGACAATAAAATCGTCCATTGTGTCGCAAACAAGAGATTGCGCAGAATGTCGTAGTTAGAAAATTCGATCATTGAGTGTTCCTCATTTTGCTTATTGAATGCTTTTTAATTGGACGTTCGATAAGCAAATAGGCGTTTCCCTAAAGCGTTGAAAGCAAATCGCAGCAAAATGGACAAGCCCAAATACAACAAGGCGGTCACCAAGTAGCTTTCAAAAGCGCGGAAGTTGCGCGATTGCACTAGGTTGGCAGCGTAAGTTAAGTCTTGTACGGAAATCTGCGAAATCACCGCGGAACCCAACATGACGATAATGCATTGGCTGGTCAGCGCGGGATAAATCTTTTCAAATGCCGGAATAAAGATTACGCGCGTCAGTGTTTGGCGAAAGTTCAGCCCCAGCACCTTTGCTGCTTCTATTTGGCCTTTGGAAATGCTCGCTAGGCCAGCTCGAATGATTTCGGTGCTGTACGCGCCAAGGTTAATGGTCAATGCGATCATGCTGGCTTCCCAAGGCGACAACATCATGCCAATGGCAGGCAGACCAAAGAAGATAAAAAAGAGCTGAACAATAAACGGCGTGTTACGGATAAGTTCCACGTACACACTGACCACACGTTGACTGGCTCGGTTGCCGTATTGGCGTACGGTCGCGCAGACCGTACCCAATGCCACGCCCAAGATCGTTGTCAGCACAGTGAGTTCGACAGTGGTTTGTAAACCACGGAGGAACACGTCGCTGTATTGCAATAGATCAGAGAAATACAACATAACGAAAGCCTTATGCGCCGAAGCCTTTAGGCAGTGGTGCTTTTAACCATTTCATGGAAATGTCATTTAGTTCGCCCGATGCCAAGGCGCCTTTGATTAGCTCGTTCACTTTCGCTTGTAGTGCCGTTTCGCCTTTTGCCATACCGATGTAGCAAGGAGAATCTTTCAGCATGAATTTACTTTCTGGTGCGCGTTGTGGCTGACGTTTCGCAATTTCAGCGGCAACCAAGTTACCAGTAGCAATCAAATTCACTTGACCAGACAAATAAGCCGTTAGCGTGGTGTTGTTGTCTTCAAAGCGACGCACGTTGACAGACTTAGGCGCGTTTTTTTCCAGCTCTAAGTCTTCTACCGAACCGCGTGTTACGCCCACTGTTTTGTTGGCTAGCTCGCCAATTTCTGTCACGGCAACGTCTTTAGAACCGAATACCCCTAAGAAGAAAGGCGCGTAAGGTGTGGAAAAATCGATGGCTTTTTGACGCTCTGGGTTTTTACCCAGGCTAGAAATCACCAAGTCGACTTTTTTCGTTTGTAAGTAAGGAATACGGTTGGCGCTGGTGACGGGAACGATTTCAATTTTTACGCCCATTTCATTGGCAATGTAATTTGCCATGTCCACATCGATACCTTGTGGTTTCAGATCCGTGCCAATAGAACCAAATGGCGGGAAATCTTGCGGTACCGCAATGCGAATCAGGTTGCGGTCTTTGATGTCTTGCAATACGTCCGCGGTGGCACTTAATGCACTAAAGCCAGCCGCGATGATCAATGTTTTGCCGAGTAGCTTGGTCAATTTTTTCATGGAGGGGTTCCTATTTGTGTTTGTGAATGCCTGAAACACAATTTGCAACACCCATGCCAGTATGAAACAAAAGTTTCTTTCTTGGTGGTTTCTGTAACAATTCACCGCACATTCTTTAGGACACCCTGTCTTTAAAGGGCACCGGCTGACGTTCACCGAAGGAGGGCGGTGAGCGTCTATCGTACTTTTTTGCGCCAAAATGAATCGTAGTGGCTTTGTTTTGGTGCAAAACGTCACCGCTAACCGCCAAATCAATAATCTAAGTTGGCACTTAAACGAGAATCGATTACCGTAGAGAAAAATATCCCAGAATTGAGGTTTATACGTGGCGACAAAGCAGGACGTGCTATCCCTGATCGAGAAGACTTACCCAACGCTCTCTCCTTCAGCTCGATCGATAGCGAATTATTTACAACAAAATCCCTTGGCGATTGTGAGCCAAACGTCGGCCGAAATTGCGGACAACACCAATACATCAAAAGCCACCGTGAGTCGTTTTTTTCGTCAGCTTGGTTACGATTCGCAGCAAGGCGCGAAGCAGGCGCAATTGGCGTTGCGCGAAAGTGGCGTGCCTATATTCACTCAAGGTTCGTCTTTGGACCAAACCGCACAAGAGCTAAAAAACTTGTCGTTAACCTTCGAAGGTTTACGACCAGACACCCTGAATGAGATCAGCGAGCGTCTAGCCAACGCCAGCCGCGTCACCTTAATTGGCTTTCGCAATGCCTACCCATTAGCGTTGCATTTCCGTCAGCAGTTGCAACAAGTGCGTCATTCTGTGCGCTTATTGCCACAACCCGGCCAAACGCTAGGGGAAGACCTGCACGATATTCTTGAGGATGAAGTGATTGTCCTTTTGGGCTTCCGACGTCGTACCCGCCAGTTCAAACAAATCGTAGAAGCCTTGCAAGGCCGAAACACCGTATTAATCACCGACCCAACAGGTCAGGTTTATAACCAACAAGTGTCTCATGTGTTGGTGTGTCACCTAGGAAACGAAAGCCCATTCGACAGCTACGCCGCGCCCATGAGTTTGATTTCCATGTTATGCAACCGCGTGTTTGGCTTTTTGGGTGATGCAGCCAGCCGTCAGACGCAGGCAATTTCAGCCCTATACGAAGATTTGGATGAACTAGAACCTTAACGGCCTTCGAGATTTTTCAGAAAAAATAGATTTATTTTTTGTTTCAGTTGACAGGGTGGTGAAACGATTGTTTCATATGTTTTACTCAAGCGGAGGACATATGAAACATTTCATCGTACAAAATCCCTTTCTTAACTTAAGTGAAACGACTTGGAACGATAGTTCATCAGCGGATCCTACTTTGCCATTGAGTGGTTTACGTTTGGCGGTGAAAGACTTGTTTCATATGGCCGGACTGCCGACTTCGGCGGGTAATCCTACTTGGCTTGCTACTCATGCTATTCCGACAAAAACCGCGTCAAGTGTCGCTGCTTTGCTTAATGCAGGGGCAAATTTTTGCGGTAAAACCATGACGGATGAGTTGGCGTACAGCCTCAATGGTCAAAATATTCATTACGGCACGCCGGAAAATCCAGTGACGCCAAATCGTCTCCCGGGCGGATCGTCATCGGGTTCGGCGGTGGCGGTGTCATCGGGTCTTGCTGACATTGGTTTGGGCACAGACACAGGCGGCTCGATTCGTGTGCCAGCAAGTTACAATGGATTATTTGGATTACGCCCGACCCATGGCGTGATTCCAGCCGATAACATGGTCGCCCTCGCGCCGTCTTTTGATACGGTGGGCTGGCTTACCAAAGACCTAGAGACCTTAGAAAAAACCGCCAAAACACTTTTTCACAGCAAAACCCACACAGCATTCTCTAACGTATTGATCGCCAAAAACTTAATGGATCAAGTGGCGCATGTGAAAGAGCTTCATCACCAACTTCAAACATGGCGCGAACAAGGTCGTTTTCCCAAAGAATATTCCATCGTAATCGACACGCAAGCATGGAAAACCAGTGAGACGTTTCGTACTTTACAGGGCGCCGAAATCTGGCATGAACATGGCAAGTGGATAACGGAAATTGGTGCGTTGGAAAAAGGGAAGGCGGTTTTTGCGCCAGACATTCAGTCACGTTTCGAATGGAGCCAAACCATTTCGGCCGCCGACGTTGCCGCTGCAAAACAGCAAAGACAGCGCTTTACCGATTGGCTAGAAAACGAAATCGAAGGATCGGTGCTTATTATTCCGACCACGCCAGGGTTAGCGCCTTTATTTGATGCACCAGACGACGAACTCGCCGCTTATCGAAACCAGCTCATGGACATTACGGCCATCGCGGGATTGGCTGGTTTGCCGCAATTGCATTTACCCGTTTGTACTTTACAGGGCGCGCCATGTGGCTTGTCTTTGGTGGGTTCAAAAGGCACCGATTTGGCGCTGATTGAATTCGCAAAAACCTTAATGGAGTAGCGTCATGAAACAGAACGACATCGCGTTTACGGCGCCGCATTTTAAGGCCACAGAAACCGGTCGGAAAATCCTAGAGCAAGGCGGTACTGCGATAGAAGCCATGGTCGCTGCAGCAGCGACAATTGCCGTGGTCTATCCACATATGAACGGCTTGGGTGGTGATGGTTTTTGGTTGATCAGTGAGCCGAACAAAACACCGATTGGCATTGATGCGTCAGGCAAAGCTGCAGAATTGGCCTCGATGGAGTTTTATTGCGGCCACGATAGTATCCCGACACGAGGCGGAAAAGCGGCTTTGACTATGGCGGGCGCAGTTGCGGGTTGGCAAGAAGCACTTGTTGTTAGTCAAGACTGGCAAGCCGCTTCCAAGGCACAAAACTTGTCGTTAACGACCTTGCTGGACGATGCGATTCAGTTAGCGAAGAACGGCAGCGCAGTGACAAAAACCTATGTCGATGCCAGCAAGAAAACCTTTGCGGATCTAGTCGACGTACAAGGCTTTGCTCCGTCTTTTTTAAAGAACGGCAGCCTGTACGAACAAGGCGATAACTTGACCTTGCCAGTGCTGGCACAAACGCTGGAGCAACTTGCTGAAAAGGGTTTGAACGATTTTTATCAGGGCGATATTGCCGCGCGATTGGCGAAAGATTTAGCGACCTCTGGTTCTCCGATTCGCTTGGCAGATTTTCATTCTTATCAGGCAAAACGCGTAGAGCCTTTGCAGGTCAAAACCAGTGTTGGTTCTATCTATAACTTGTCAGCGCCAACACAAGGTATCGCGTCGTTATTGATTTTGGCCTTATACGACAAGCTGTATACACAAGGCAAAACGGCCATCGACATGGCGCATTTGTTAATTGAATGCACCAAACGAGCCTTTATCGCGCGTAATGAATTTGTTACCGATGAATCGCGTTTGGCACTGGATTTAGCGTCCTTGTTGGATGAAAAACAGCTCGAAAAAATGTGTCACGAGATTTCTTTAGAACGTGCGCAGCCTTGGCCCCATCAAGCCAAACAGGGCGACACCATTTGGATGGGTGCTTGTGACAGTGAAGGTCGCATGGTCAGCTACATTCAGAGTTTGTATTGGGAATTTGGCAGCGGTGTGGTGAGTCCTTCTACTGGCATTGTGTGGAACAATCGTGGCTCGTCGTTTTCGCTAGATAAACACTCGATCCAAGCACTTTCGCCGAATTTAAAGCCTTTTCATACTTTGAACCCAGCCTTTGCGGAATTAAACGATGGCCGTCGCATGAGTTACGGCACCATGGGTGGAGAAGGTCAGCCGCAGACTCAAGCTGCGTTATTTAGTCGTTATGTTTACCACAATATGCCGTTGGATAAAGCCATCAGCGAAGGTCGTTGGTTGCTCGGTCGAACATGGGGCGATGTGAGTCATAATTTGAAAATCGAGCGAGATTTTGCCGATGTCGTCGCCGAGGAATTGGTGCAACGTGGGCACGATTTAGTCATCGTTGAATCGTGCAATGAATTAATGGGTCACGCGGGTGCGGTGGTGCTTCATCAAGATGGGCACACCGACGCAGCAACAGACCCACGAAGTGATGGCTCGGCCATCGTTAGTTGTTTTATTCGTAATAATCTCATTTAGGAGCAAACAGAAACATGTCATTCATAATGGAAAACTATTCCATGATTCTCGCCATGATGGCCACGGGTGTGGTTGGCGGGATTTTAGCCGGTTTGTTAGGCGTTGGCGGCGGCATCGTCATCGTACCGGTGTTGTTTTTCTTGTATCAAGGCTTGGGTGTGAGTGCGGATACAGCCATGCTGGTGGCGACCGCCACGTCTCTTGCAACCATTATTCCGACCTCGATTAGTTCAATTCGCGCCCATAAAGCCAAAGGCAATGTGGATTTCGATTTGCTGAAGCGTTGGGGCTTTTTCATTTTCTTAGGCGTAATGATTGGTAGTTTTGTGGTAACGCGTGTTGATGGCGAATGGCTGACTTTATTGTTCGGTATTATCGCAACCTTGTCTGCGCTCAATATGTTGCTTGGCAAAAAAGACAGTATGTTCAAGTCGTTACCGGGCAATGCTGGCCAAGGCGTGATGGCGACTTGTGTTGGCTTTTTTAGCTCCATGGTTGGCATTGGTGGCGGTACGCTGACTGTTCCTATGCTGACTTTCTGTAACTATCCTGCACACCGTGCGGTCGGCACAGCGGCCGCGGTGGGTTTGATCATTTCATTGCCAGCGGCCTTGACCATGTTGATATTCGGACAAAGCCCTATTGATTCCCCTTATGGCACTGTCGGTTTGGTTAACTTGATCGGTGCCGCCTGCATCATTCCGTTAACCGTTTTATTTGCTCCCGTTGGTGCGGGTTTAGCCCATCGTCTAGATGCCGCTAAGTTGAAGAAAGTCTTCGCTGTGGTGTTGATTTTTACTGGCATCAAAATGCTTTATCAGGTTTTAGGTTAGGAGTTCATTATGCAGCCGCTATCATTGCCGCCAAGATTATTAATGGGCCCTGGCCCGATTAACTGTTACCCACGCGTGTTGTCGGCGATGTCGACTCAGCTAGTGGGACAATACGATCCCACCATGACCAGTTACATGAACGAAGTCATGGCGCTCTATCGTCGTGTTTTTAATACTCAGAACCAGCAAACTTTTTTGATCGATGGTACTTCTCGTGCCGGTATTGAAGCAGCTTTGGTGTCTTGCTTAGAGCCGGGCGATAAAGTGCTGATTCCTATCTTTGGTCGCTTTGGTCACTTATTGGCTGAGATTGCCGAGCGTGCCGATGCCGAAGTTCACACCATCGAAGTGCCTTGGGGCGAAGTCTTTGATCCGCAGCAAATTGAAGATGCGATTAAAAAAGTACAGCCAAAACTATTGGCTATCGTGCAGGGCGACACCTCGACCACCATGTTCCAGCCATTGGAAGAGTTGGGTGATATTTGTCGTACGCATGATGTGTTGTTTTACACCGATGCCACAGCGTCTATCGGCGGGAACCCGTTGGAAGTGGATGCATGGAAAATCGACGCCGTTTCTGTTGGTCTGCAAAAGTGTCTTGGTGGCCCATCAGGCAGCGCGCCGATTACCTTGAGTGATCGGTTTGTGTCTTGTGTACGCAAACGCGCCCATGTGGAAGCGGGGATTCGTGATGCGCATCACCAAGGTTCGTCTGGCATGCGTATTCGCTCGAACTATTTTGATTTACCAATGATCATGGATTATTGGGGCGATGAACGTTTGAACCACCATACGGAAGCCGCCACCATGTTGTTTGGTTCTCGTGAGTGTGCGATCCAATTGCTGAGCGAAGGTCAGAACACGGTGATTCAGCGTCATCAGTTGGCTGGCAACGCCATGTTGCAAGGCGTTCTTGCTATGGGGTTGAAGCCATTTGGTGATTTGAAACACAAGATGAGCAACGTCGTTGGTGTGCACATACCTGACAACGTCGATGGTGAACAAATTCGTCATGATTTGCTGACTATTTTTAACATCGAAATCGGTACCAGCTTTGGCCCATTAAAAGGCAAGGTGTGGCGCATTGGCACCATGGGTTACAACGCTCGCCAAGATGCTGTTTTGCATACTTTGCAGTCACTAGAAACCGTACTGCGTCGCGCTGGCTTTGCATTACCTGCTGGCGCTGCAGTAGACGCAGCCATGTCGGTTTACGCAGGAGAAAAATAATGACAGATTACGGCAAACTCGCTCAGTTGGTCATGGACCGCTGTGACGAACTTGGCAAAATCAGTCAAAGCGACGATTGCCTAGATCGTCGCTATCTCACCAAAGAACACAAACAAGCCAATGGATTGGTGGGCGGCTGGATGCAAGAAGCGGGCATGCAAACCTGGCAAGATGAAGCAGGTAATCTATGGGGACGTTGGCAAGCAGCCGACCCTGATGCACCGCGCTTTATCATGGGCAGCCATTTGGATACGGTGCCAAACGGTGGTCAATACGATGGCATGTTGGGTGTGATTACACCCGTCACCTTGATCGCAGCGATGCAAGCCGCGGGTGTTCGTTTGCCGTTTCATCTCGATGTAGTGGGCTTTGGCGACGAAGAAGGCACGCGTTTTAGCTCAACCTTGCTTGGCAGCCGTGCACTGACAGGCCAATGGCCTGCAAGCTGGGCGGATTTAAAAGACAGCGATGGCATCAGCTTATCGCAAGCGCTGAAAGACTTTGGCTCGGACTTTGCGAGCATTCCCAATGCGGCCATCGCAACCGACAACTTGCTGGGTTACCTTGAACTGCATATTGAGCAAGGGCCAGTGCTGGAAGACTTGGATTTACCCGTTGGCGTGGTAAGCGCCATCGCAGGGGCAAAACGCTTTGAATTTAATGTCACTGGCATGGCCGGACACGCGGGAACAGTGCCAATGCCCCTTCGTCAAGATGCGCTTTGTGCCAGCAGTGAGATGATTCTTGCAGTAGAAAAAATTGCTCAACATCATGGCATTGTCGCCACCGTTGGGCGTATTCAGAACCGCCCTAATGGCGTGAACGTCATTTCTGGCAACACCGGTTTTTCCCTTGATATTCGCAGTGAATTTGATGACAAACGTGACGTAGCACTCGACGAAATTTTGCGGGAATTAGACGCCATTGCCGCCCGTCGTAATGTGCGTATTGAGCGTAAATCGACCCATGCCGCTGACGCGGTTCATTGTGACGCCACGCTGCAAGGCGTATTGCGCAAAGCGATTGAAGTACAAAACATTCCCGTTCACACCTTGTTTTCTGGTGCAGGACACGACGCTATGGCGATTGCCGATATTTGCCCTGTAGCCATGCTGTTTATGCGCTGCGATAAAGGCATTAGTCATCACCCAGCGGAAGCGATTGATACGCCCGATGTGGCCGTGACCTTGGCGGTGTTGAATCACACATTGCAGAATTTGGTGTAACGCCTCACTCCTGTTGTACTGAACTTAGTATCACGCTTCGCTTCCCGATAGGACGTAAGGTTGACTCCCCAGTATAACGTTTCGCTCCCCGAGCAAGCTCGAAGAATCGCTTTCACGTTATGCTGGGGAGCTAGCCTTCTTAGGTATGAATACGCGGGAAAAGTGTCCATGCGTTTAATTGGCGCTGACGTGTCGAGGAACGAGACAATACGCAAGCCAATTGAATTGCATGGATGCTTATTATTACGGTAAATAGAATTACGGCAAATAGAGGAATATTCGATGCAATTTACGCGTATTTTTAACGATGATCAGGGCAAGAGCCACTTCGGTGATGTGAATATAGATGTCCGCGATGGTGGTCCAATTGGTTTCTTGTCGGAGCGTTTTCCAGTGGGAGAAATGATGTTTCGCGAAACCCCAAGTGACTATGATTTTAAATGGCATCCCGCGCCGCAGCGTCAGTTATTGTTCATCATCAAAGGGCGTTGCGAGTTTACAGTGTCGTCCGGTGAAACTCGCCAGTTCGGCGCAGGTGACGTTGTCTTGTTGGAAGACACCGAAGGCGAAGGCCATTGCAGTAAGGCATTATTCAACGAAGTCAGACACTCGATCTTTGTTACCTTGCCTGAAGATATGGTGTTTTAGGTCGTTTTATCCACAGAAGAATGGCGATTTCCTCGAAAAGGAAATCGCCATTTTTTTATGCTCAAGCGGGCGGATGATTTTCTATCCAGTGATCCGCTATTTCTTCGCGGCGGGCGATCCAGACGTTGTCGTGGGATTGCACGTAATCTAAGAATTTCTTCAGCGCCATGAAGCGGCTGGGTTTACCCAGTGTTCGGCAGTGCATGCCGATGGACATCATTTTTGGTGCGGTGGCGCCTTCTTCATACAAACAATCGAAGTTGTCTTTCAAGTATTGGAAGAATTCCTCGCCATGGTTAAAGCCATAAGGTGAGGAAAACTTCATGTCGTTGCAGTCGAGTGTGTACGGTACGATAAGGTGCGGTTTGCTGCCACCATCAGGCGTATCGACCTTCACCCAATAAGGTAGGTCATCGCCGTAGTTGTCCGAGTCGTATTTAAGTTGAGACTGTTCTGCGACCAAGGCGCGAGTATTGGGTGAATCGCGTCCTGTGTACCAGCCCGCGGGTTTAACGCCAGTGATGTCTTCGATCAAGGCGAGCGCTTGTTGCATGTGTTCCCGCTCTTGTTCGATCGGCATGTCTTGGTAGTGAATCCATTTTAAACCGTGGCAGACGATTTCGTGTTGGCCTTCCACAAAGGCTTTTGCCACTTCTGGGTTACGCTGCAATGCCGTGGCGATGGCAAAAACCGTCAGCGGCAGTCCGCGTTTTTCGAACTCGTTAAGGATACGCCAAACGCCAGTGCGGGAACCGTACTCGTAAAGGGATTCCATGCTCATGTGGCGGTCTTTGAAAGGCTGCGCACCGAAAATTTCTGACAAAAAAGTCTCGGCGTGTTCATCGCCGTGCAGCACACAGTTCTCACCGCCTTCTTCAAAGTTTAAAACAAACTGCAAGGCGACCCGGGCGTTGTTCGGCCATTTGACGTTGGGCAGCCCTTGGCGGCCATAACCCGCGTAATCGCGTTCTAAATAATGTTTCATTGCGTGGTTTCCATATTATTGTCTGAATGACCAAAAAAGAGGTAATTGCCTGCCATTTAGTTCTCTTTTTTCATGCAATTACTATGCACGATATTGTTTCCCCCCGAACGAAAAAGCCCCGCATTAAATGCAGGGCTTTATTTTTTAACGGAGTGTTATGTGGGTCTATTACGCCGTAGCGGCAAGGTCTGCTTCAGCAGCAGCTAGCATATCGAACTCTTCTTCAGGTGTTTTCGCTACTAGGCGGTTTTTGCTGTACAAGAAGTAGTAAGCAGCGCCGATGGCGAACAATACCAAGGTGTAGAAAAACGCGCGTGGATCGTAAGCGTACACACCGGTCAAAGCCAACAGTGACAACAAAAAGGCGATGGATGACGTCACGATGCCGCCGGGTGTTTTGTATGGGCGTTCCATGTCGGGTTGTTTGATGCGTAGCAATATGTGGCTAAGCGCCATCAAAGCATAAGACACCGTCGCGCCAACAACCGCCATGGCCAACATCAGGTCGCCTTCGCCCGTCAAAGACGCAAGGAAGCCCAATACGCCCGGTACGATCAAAGCACGAGCAGGTACTTTGCGTTTGTCTGTGACAGATAGGCTCTTTGGAATGTAGCCTGCACGAGACAAGGCAAACACCAAACGGCTGTACCCGTAAATGATAGAGAAGAAAGACGCGATCAAACCAGCAAGACCCAATACGTTGACCGCCGTGCCTAGTGATTCATAACCCGCAAAGTTCAAGGCATCGACCAGTGGAACTGCGCTCTTACCCATGGCGTCAGCGCCAGCGGCACCGGCTAATAAAAACACCACCAAAAGCGCCGTGAACAGTAAGAAAATCATCGCGCCGATAATGCCTTTAGGCACATCTTTCGCTGGGTCTTTGGCTTCTTCTGCTGCTAAAGGCACGCCTTCAACCGCTAGGAACAACCACATGCCAAATGGCAATGCCGCCCAAACGCCATACCAACCCATTGGCATAAATTCTGATGCGCCAGCGGCGTCGGTGACTGCCACGTCAAACAAACGAGCCGTGTCAAAATCACCAATCAAGGCCACCGCCGTGGCTAGGATGGCGATCACCGCCAAACCACTGATGACCATCATGACTTTTAATGCTTCGCCAGCACCCGCTAAATGAATGCCGATAAAGACAAGATAAAACGCGGCGTAGACCCAAGGTCCATTAAAGCCTAACAAGGCTTCTACCGCAGAACCGATAAAGATAACAATGGCCGCCGGCGCCAATGCGTATTCAATTAACACCGCTAAACCGGTTAAATAACCGCCCGTTGGCCCCATGGCTTGGCGAGCAAAACTGTAACCGCCGCCTGCTGCTGGGATCGCTGCTGACATTTCCGCCAACGACAACACCAAGGTCAGATACATCACCGCCATCAGCGCTGCCGCGATCGCAAAACCGCCCCAGCCCGCTTCCGCAATACCGAAGTTCCACCCGGCGAAATCACCAGAGATAACGTAAGATACCCCCAAACCCGCAAGCAAAATCCACCCTGCGGAGCCTCGTTTTAGCTGGCGTTTTGCCAGATACTCTTTGTCTAATTGATCACTCATAGTTGTTCCTTTTATGCTTTTGTTAAGTGGTTTATTGGTTATTTTTTGCCCTTTGGGCTTATAGTTTTCTGGTGCTTTTCGTACGCTTTTTGGTTCAGTTACCTCAGGATATGAGGAAGTTCTTCGACTCCTTTGATGTGTCTATGATTAAGTCGTCGTCTGATCGGTCTTTGAGCTTCACGCCAGACAGCTTCAGAGTTCGTGCTTCGTTTAATAAATAAAAGGCTTTGCGAGCGGCTTCTTGGTACACCAAGCCCGCTGGACGAACGTTGGAAATGCAGTTGCGATAGGCATCGGTCAGACCGACTTTACCGCCCCACGTGAGGTACAAACCTAAGCTGTCGGGTGAACTCAGCCCCGGACGTTCTCCCACTAGCACTAAAACGCACTTGGCGTTGAGTCGCTCACACACATCATCGCCAATGGCGACGCGACCTTGCTCGACAAAACAAATGGGCGCGAGGCTCCAACCGTTCAGATACCCCGCAAGCGCTTGTAAAAAGGGCAGGGTATTTTGCTCTATCGCCAGCGACGACAAACCATCGACCACAACAATAGCGAGGTCATATTGTTGCGAGGTGGACGCTCGGTGTTCGTCTAGTATGTTGGCCGATTCTTCATCTAGCCTGCGGCCATAATCTGGACGCTGTAAATAGGTTGCGCGGTCCGTCGCGCGACTGTGCAACAGTAGGGGGGCACAGTGTTTCGTCCAATCTTTTGCCCAGTCTTGGGCGGTTAATTGCGCGGCCAAACCTGCCGAATCCAGTTGCGTATGAACCGCATCAATCGCCTGAGCATGAGCAAGCTGAAACGCCAGTAAATGTTTGGTCGGCACACTGATACCAGAGCGACCGAGACCCACGCGCGCGTCTGTGAAGGCATTGAGCTTGCTCCAAGCGTTTTCCGTTACAGGCTCATGCTGTTCTGTCACCGCTTCTGCATGAGGGTGTGTCGGAAAAGAATGATCGTTTAGGTAGTCGTCTTGGCTCATGAAAGTCCTCCAATCATGCGATTGAGTGATTTATGGAACGCATCGGGCAGCTGGTGGTTGAGCGTGAATTGCTCGTTGTTCTTGAATATTTCCATCTTGGCGAGCCAAAGATCGAATTCAGGCGCGGGTTTTAAACCCAAGGCGCGACGAGCGTACAAGGCATCATGAAAAGACGTTGTCTGGTAGTTCAGCATGATGTCGTCGGAACCGGGGATGCCCATGACGAAGGTGCAACCCGCGACACCTAACAGTGTCAATAAATTATCCATGTCGTTTTGATCGGCTTCGGCGTGGTTGGTGTAACACACGTCGCAACCCATGGGTAAGCCAAGTAGCTTGCCGCAGAAGTGGTCTTCTAAACCCGCGCGGGTGATTTCTTTGCCATCGTACAAATATTCAGGGCCGATAAAACCGACGACGGTATTGACCAGTAGAGGATTAAACTTACGCGCCACGGCATAAGCACGGGCTTCGCACGTTTGTTGATCCAAACCGTGATGGGCGTTGGCGGACAAGGCGCTGCCTTGGCCTGTTTCGAAATACATGACGTTGTTGCCGACGGTACCGCGATTCAGCGATAACGCCGCGTCTTGGGCTTCTGCTAAGTTAGCGAGATTAAAACCAAAACTGTCGTTGGTGGCTTGGGTGCCGCCAATCGATTGGAACACCAAATCCACGGGCGCGCCTTGATCGATGCATTCAATGGTATTCGTAACGTGAGTCAACACGCAGGATTGCGTGGGAATGTCATAATGCTGAATGACCTCGTCCATCATCTTGATCAGGCGTGTGGCTTGCTGCACGTTGTCCGTGGCGGGGTTGATGCCAATCACCGCATCGCCGTTGGCGTAGAGCAAACCGTCTAACATGCTCGCCGCGATGCCGGTTAAATCGTCGGTTGGGTGATTGGGTTGTAAACGTGTCGATAAATGCCCCGGCAAACCAATGGTGTTGCGAAAGGCGGTTTTTACATGGCATTTTTTGGCGACCAGAATGAGATCCTGATTGCGCATGATTTTACTGACCGCCGCCGCCATTTCGGGTGTCACGCCCGGACGAATCTGAGTCAGTACCTCGCTGGTGGCCAAATCGCTGAGCAACCAATCGCGAAAACCGCCAACCGTCAGATGGGAAATAACAGCAAAGGCCGCTTTGTCATGATCGTCTAAAATGAGCCGCGTAATTTCATCGGCTTCGTAAGGCACAAGCGCCTGCTCAAGGAAAAGACTCAGCGGCACATCGGCCAGTGTCATTTGCGCGATAGCCCGTTCTTCTGCGCTGTCTGCTGCCACGCCCGCTAAACGATCACCGGAACGCGCTGGTGTGGCTTTGGCCATCAGATCCGCAAGGTCGACAAAGCCGAACGTGCGTTCGCCGACAATATTGCGGAATTGAAAAGTGTTTCGTTGAAAAGTCGAATGTGGCTTGCTCATAACCTAATCTCGCGCTTTACTGGTCTTGTGTTAACCCCTAAAAAAGACACTTGTATACATGAAAAAGGGGCATAATTTTTGCAGTTTTATCGGGATAAATGGCTTCATTTATTCCGTTATCTAACCTTACGCAACTTCATAAGGTGACGTTATCGAATAATGGCAAGATTAATAAACACTCATGATTTCAGTCATTTAGTGCTTTTATTTCTTATTTTCTACGGTCTAACGAGTGCAAATAGGTGTGGTTATGTTGAATTCTGCGATCGATGCACCAAAAAGGGGCTTTTCCTCGGCTGTGTCGGAAGCTGATCTATCGAATGTTAGATTGTCGGAAGCGCACGATGCCGACTTGCACGCCAGCAATTTGACTAATTGGCAACAAGAATACGACCAAACCAGCCGTGGCAGTTTTTACGGTCGTATTGTTGAACTGCCGTTTGATGGTTTGCAGGTATTTTGCGAACACACCAGTCAGGCGTTGCAGCAAAAATGCGTAGTATGGCCAGATTCTGTCTGGCTGGGCATTCCGCTGGCTCATCAAGAAGAAAGCCGCATTAATGGTTTAACCGTTCGCCAAGACACCATAATGTGTCGCCCTGGTGGCTGTGATTTTCAACTATCGACACCGCAAGACTATGATTTGTATGGTTTAGTAGTGGATCGCTCAAAGCTGATTAAGATGGCATCGATTCATGGTGTGGATTTGAATTGGAAAGAACTCACCGAACATGGCCGCCTTGGCGTGCCAGCCAAAACATTAGAAGAAGTGCGCTTTGTGCTCGCGCGTTTGCTCTCGGTGCAAAACAAAACCACGCCGTCTAGATTGCAGCAGGACATCGTAATGATGGCGCTGTTGGAAGTGTTAAAAGAAGAAACGCCGCAACCTGCTAAAACACAAAGTTATTTTCACCGTAAAAAAGTCGTCGACTGCGCCCGTCAGTTTTTGGATCACCACCTTGATGAAGCCGTAACGGTCACCCAACTGTGTGAAATTGCCAACGTCAGCCGTCGTACCCTGCAATACAGCTTTGAAAGCATCCTCGGCGTCAGCCCCATTCAATACCTGCGCATCTGCCGACTAAACGGCGTGCGTCGTTCCCTCGTCCAAGCCCAACATGGCCAAGCCGTCAGCGACATCGCCGCCCAGTGGGGATTTTGGCACCTAAGCCAGTTTGCCAAAGACTACAAACAACTGTTTGGCGAAACGCCCTCAAAAACACTGACGGGGTTTAGTGGTTGAGAGAAACGATAAATTTAGTTTTTTAAAAGTGGTATAGGGCGTTCTTAGAAAAATGCTTTCTGAGCGAAGATTGTTTTTATATGATGAGGATGCTCGTGCGCATTATCAAAATGTTCAGCTACATAAATATCACTGCAAATATGAAGGTGGCGAAATGAATACAAAGCAACTAATTGAAGAGGCAGTATCGCTGCCGTTAGAAGAGCGTGCCATCGTTGTGGACTCACTGCTTCGCAGTTTAAATCAGCCAGAGTCAGAGATAGACAAACAATGGGCAAATGAGGCGAAGCGTCGCCTTTCTGAACTCAGGTCAGGCCATATTGAAGCAATTCCAGGAAATGACGTGTTCAGCAAGGTGTGGGATAGGTTTGAAAAATGAGTTTTTCATTTCATCCGGAAGCGGCAAAGGAGTTCAATGAGGCAATTGATTATTATGAGAATCTTGAACCTGGTCTGGGATATGACTTTGCTCTAGAGACCCATTCTGCCGTCAAGCGAGCAATTGCGTTTCCAAGGGCTTGGCCTGAGATCGATGGTGATATAAGAAGATCTCTTGTCAGGAGGTTTCCATACGGAATTTTGTATTCTGAAGAGCAAGATAGAATATTCATCGTTGCTGTAATGAACCTGCATCGGGAACCAAATTATTGGAAGTTAAGAACGTGATCAAAAGCTGAATAGGGCGCTTAGCATTTGTAGGTGTTACAAACCTGTAAAACAGAATGCATAAAAACAAAAGTTATTTTGGCATTAGCCAACAAATGGGTAATAGCCGTTTGGGCGATACAGGCACGAGATCAAAAATATCAGTTCAAACGCTCTAAATTTAAAAGAGTGATACACCAAGTTTTGCTTAGTAAAAAAGAGTGATGACAAGATAGGTAAGACCGTGACTTGGAAATTCTGGGACTAACATCGTTTCGTTGAAAACACCAAAATGATTAGAACCAAGTCAGTGCTGTTTTCAGTAGGAATAGCATCAGGGATAAAGGCTAAAAAAGCTTTACGAAAAATCCGAATAGATGACTGCAAAACTGTTCTTGTTAGATCTTGATTATACTTGCAAAAATTGGAGTGTCCATAGATGTTAGGTGCTTCTCAAAGTATGGAGTTAAATTAAATAGAATGCTGAATCTAAGTGATGATTTAAAAAAATAAAATCTAAATTGTTAGTCCTATCTGGTATCTCTCTTTTCGTTGCTTTAACACAAGCATTGCCTCAAAAGGTCGCCATTCTTGGTTTGGATTTATCTAAAAATGAAACTATGGCGGGGTGGTTTATTTTGGCTATTTCATCCTATTTTCTAATAAGTTTTATCATTTTTTCTGCTTTAGAAATTATCCAGTATTATATTCCAGATCTGATTTCTAAAAAAACCTCAAAAACCACTGGTGATACTATAGGCTTAGAAATTGAGGAATGTTACTCAGAATCTGAATCTGATGATCCAGATGTCGGCACACCGAGCGGAGACGCAAAAGAGATAAATGCTAAAAACCAAAAAATTACATATCAATATAAAAATAACTTTATTATGTTTTCTAATCTAGTTAAATTAGTTACTGAATTTGCTTTTCCAATTGTATTTGGAGTTATAAGCTTGTATCTCTTGTATCAATTTTTAATATGCACCCAATAAAAACCATATAACAAATCGCTCAAGCACCAGTCGCTACGCTCCTTGGACAGCTTTTAAGTCGCAGTTTTATGGTTTGCTGCGCACAATATTCCATAAAACTGCGACTTAAAATCTACCGATTAGGGAAGATGTGAATAAATCTTTGCCATGAGAGAATTTATTTTTAACTTTCGAGCTCGATCATGTCATATCAACTTACTTTTTTCCGACAGTGAATTCAAAAAAAATGTCGTAAAGCACGCAAAGAAAATTTTCTTTCTCGAATGGATGTCTTCCCTTGAAATCAGCTTGAAGCCGTGATTGAGCCTTTATACTAAGATTGTAAAATACAAGTCCATGCATTAAAACTTATTATTTGCAGTTTCTTTTTGATACTCTTGGGAACGTGCGATTAAGTCAGATTATTAGCACTAAGTCGCAGCTGGCCTGATTCGCTCTTTAATTCACTAAAAACCTCGGTTTTTAGTGTGTCTTATTCTCTAGTTGGAGGCTTAAAAGCTCCAACTACCATCATCAAGACGGATTAACCCCGTGCAGACCTTATCATCTGATCCACTCGCAGTATATTTCCCAGTGCAAACAACACCGCGAGCTTATTGTCATTTTTTGATAGACCTTTATAGACCACTTTGCGGAAGCCAAACTGGCACTTCAGTATCCGAAACGGGTGCTCTACTTTTGCTCTGATGCTCGCTTTTATGTACTCAGTATTGATGGGGATTTTATTAATACGGGGATGCTTTTTCCATTCCCGAACCTTGCTTGGCATCTCCGCAATCAACCACTCCAACGTCTTATCTTTGGTTTCCTCACGTTTTTCCACGCCACGGTAGCCCGAGTCAGCAGAGACAAACGTCTCATCGCCATGCATTAGCTCAGTGATTTGGTTTAGGTCATGTTCATTGGCAGAAGTGGTGGTGAAACTATGCACCAAGCCACGTTTAGCATCGACTCCAATATGTGCTTTTAATCCGAAGAACCATTGGTTTCCCTTCTTAGTTTGGTGCATTTCTGGATCACGTGATTTGGCTTTATTTTTGGTCGAGCTAGCGGCTTCAATAATAGTCGCGTCAACGATGGTACCTTCTTTGAAGTAAATACCTGAGTCTGATAGCCATTTATGGACTTCTTTAAATAGTTTTCGTCCAAGCTTATGCTTTTCCAGTAAGTGCCTGAAATTCATAATAGTTGTGTGATCAGGTATCGCACCTTCTAAGGATAATCCAGCAAAAAGCCGTATAGAGGTAATTTCATAAAGAGCGTCTTCCATTGCAGGGTCTCCCATGTTGTACCAGTTCTGCATAAAGTGAATGCGCAACATGGTAGACAAAGGATATGGGCGACGTCCGTTACCTGCTTTTGGATAGAAGGGTTCAATTTGGGCTTCAAGCTGCTGCCAAGGAATCAATTCATCCATTCGTCCAAGAAAGAGTTCTTTGCGAGTCTTGCGGCGTTTGCTGGTAAATTCGGTGTCGGCGAAGGAAAGCTGGTTCATGATCGGTAGGCGTCGTAGTTGTCTTAAGTCGGCGAGATTATCTCATGTTACCGACTTAATCGCATCTTCCCTAGGTAGCGAGTTAGAACATCATCTTGATAATCGACAAGAACAACATGTGTTCCTACAGGAACAGGTTGTCCAGCTTTTATTGCAGCTAACGCTGCCGGATTGGTCAGCATGTGCTCTCGAGTAATACCGCGTTTAACCGTTGTATAATGCTCAAGCTGATCAAGTGGTGGAAATGTCACTGCATTTTCCTCGGCAAAAGAAACTGCTGGACGCAACATAAAGTAGCTGCCGACAAGGGCTGGCAGGCCTAAGATTATCGTGACCCCAATGGGTAAAAATTTAGACTTCATGATAGGTGAGTCCTTTTGTTTGATGTCGTGGTCGTGGTTTAAATGGTGTTGCCTAATCCACCTTCTACCTTGATATCTTTGCTTCTTTTTAAAGAAAGCGGTTATCACATTCCTCTGTTTTTCTTGCCTGATTCTTTAAATATTTCGGACTTCACTGAGTTTTTTGTTAAACAGCCGGTTGCTTCTCAAAAAATGCATTTTTTTGGGGAGAGATTTCAGGTCATGCAATACCTGTGTTGGTGTCATCTTCCATAATTTTATCAAAGTCTGTGCCCCTGAAACTGAGAAAGCTTTAATAATTCAATAATTAAGGGGTAGAAAATGAGATTTATACAAATAACTATCATGCATTTTCAAAATCCTACAAGCCATCACCTTCGGCAGAGCTAATAATGTACGACTTGTACGAACGTTATGTTCATGTCTCACAAACAACAATGATAAGAGATCTAAAAGATGAATAATGCATTGATCAATAAAGTCGCCGTTGTTACAGGCTCTGCATCAGGTATTGGATTAGCCAGTGCTGAAGCAATGATTGCAGAAGGTGCTCATGTAGTACTGGTTGACCGCGATGAAAAAGCTCTGAATCGATTAAAAGAAAAGCATGGTGATAGTGTAACGACTCTTGTCGTTGATTTGCTTGATACGGTTCAGTGTAAGCAATTAATTCCAACCATTTTAGAAAAAACAAATGTGATTGATATTTTTCACGCCAATGCTGGGTTGTACGTAGGGGGGGATTTAATAGACAACGATCCTGATGCCATAGATCGAATGATGCAGTTAAATGTAAACGTAGTGATGAAAAATGTGAGAGATGTTATTCCCCATATGGCGAAACGTAAAACGGGTGATATATTGGTCACCAGCTCTCTGGCGGCTCACTTTCCCACACCGTGGGAGCCAGTATACGCGTCTTCAAAATGGGCAATTAATTGTTTTGTTCAGACTACCCGCCGTCAAGTATTTAAAGATGGTTTACGTGTTGGTTCCATTTCACCAGGCCCTGTTGTTACCTCGTTGCTTTCTGACTGGCCAAAAGAAAAATTAGAAGAGGCAAAGGCAAGCGGTAGCCTTGTTGAAGCTGAAGAAATTGCTCAAATTTTAATTTTTATGCTGACTCGTCCGAGAGGGATGACCATTCGTGACGTTGTTGTTATGCCAACCAACTTTGATCTCTAGATTTAGGGAAGGTACGAATAAGTCTACTAAGCCTCAGTCTTTCAGAGAAATCGTCAAATAAGGCGCGACTCTGAGGGAATGTAGATACCTTTCAAAGAGCCGCAACGACATGTGGCGTTTTTTCTGAAAGAACCGCAGGGCATGGTCTAAATACCAGTATTCTTTGTTAAGCACCTCGACAAGAGAGCCACTATTCACATTTGGTACTCGCATCGAATAACAGGCTTTTATCCACATGCTGAGGCAAGAGGACTTGTTCGCACCTTCCTTAGACACTGCGGATTTATAAAAAGCGTTATTGGTGACAAAGACGCTTTTTTTAACCGAGCTTATTATTCTTTATTTAGATATCTGTCTTTTTACCTCTTCACCGTATTTTTCTCTAAACTCAGTCGGGGTCATTTTCTTTTGTTTTAAAAATGATCGATTGAAATTCGCTAAATTATTAAAGCCGACCTCGTAACACACCTGAGAAATGGATGACGCTCCATTTATAAGCAATATCCCGGCTTGATTGATACGCAACCAACTTAAATATTGAACAAAATTTCGGCCAGTATTTTTCTTAAAAAAACGAGAAAAAGACGATTCACACATATGATGCTTATTTGCTAGGTCGCCTAATCGGATTGGGTCTGGGTAATGAGTGTACAAATATTGTATAACAGCGTTAATGCGTGCCACATCGTCTAAACGAACACCTGATATGAACTCAATAGAGGCAAGTTCTTGTTTTTCATCTGAGTTACTTAATAGTTCTAAAAGCTCAAGAAAGCGAATGAGGCGGGTTACACCGTGAGTATTCTGCATTGAAATGAGTAGCTCACCCCCAAGTTTTGCTGTTTCTCCAAAGAATTCAAGCCCTTGTCTGGATTGATGTAAAAGTGGTTTTATGGAGCTTATTTCTTGGAATAAGTTTTCTGCTTTATCAATGAGAGGCGTAGAGAACTGAATTAAACAGTCTCGTCCGAACTGATGCTCGCCAGCGTCAAGATCACTTACCCAATTATGAGGTAAATTAGGCCCTACCATCATCAAGGTTCCTTCTTTGAAAGGGCCTATATAGTCACCAACATAGGCACGACCATGACCTTTTGTTAGCAGATGAATTTCAAATTCGGGATGAAAGTGCCAATGAGCGAGGGGGTGGGGAAAATCGTGATGAAACCAGCGAAATGAGCCGTTTTCAGAAGAGTTAACCAGTTCTAAATCTATTTTAGGTGCATAGCTTCCCACTTTTAAAAAACCTCAAATTATTTACGTATCCTAAAAATAGAAGAAGTACATACTAAATGCACTTCTTCTATAGGTCTATCTTAATTATCTATATGAGAAAAAACCTGATCATTTTCATTGAAAAGGATGATTTCTTCACGATCTAACGCAATTTGTACGACTTCTCCATCCAAGATTTTAGAGCGTGCAGATGCCTTCACAATGATGGTTTGCTTGTTATCAAGATTGATATGGGCATAGGCTTCTGAGCCAAGATGTTCAACCAATTCTATTTTACCAGTAAAGTCGCCATTGCTTTCTACTATGTGCATATGTTCAGGGCGAATTCCCGCTGTAGCATTGTTAGGAAGAGGGCCATGAGTACGAGCCGCAGGAAATTCAATAGTGGCTCCTAATAGCGATAGCAGGAGGTTATCACCACTTCGGGTAATGTTATCTAATGCTAAAAGGTTCATTTTCGGTGTACCAATAAACTCGGCAACAAAACGACTGTTTGGTTGGCGATAAAGTTCAAGCGGCGTCCCGACTTGTTCGATTCGTCCCGCGTTGAGTATGACGACTCGATCAGCCAAAGTCATGGCCTCGACCTGATCGTGGGTAACATAAATCATGGTGGTGCCAAGCTTCTTATGAAGGCGAGCCAATTCCAGACGCATTTGCACACGAAGCGCAGCGTCTAGGTTGGATAATGGTTCATCAAATAGAAAGACTTTTGGTTGACGTACAATGGCGCGACCAATGGCAACACGTTGACGTTGACCACCAGAGAGTTCTTTAGGTTTACGTTCTAAGAGTGCATCAAGTTGTAAGGAGGCTGAAACAGAGCGCACTTTCTCTTTGATCTCCGCATCCGATACTTTGGCAAGACGAAGGGCAAACGACAGGTTGTCAGCCACCGTCATGTGCGGATAAAGAGCGTAGGACTGGAATACCATAGCAAGATCGCGCTTTGACGAAGCGACTTCGGTAATGTCTCTGCCGTCTAGTTGGATACTTCCGCCCGTGCTCGATTCGAGGCCTGCAATGGTGCGTAACAATGTGGATTTGCCACAGCCAGACGGCCCAACGAATACCACAAATTCCCCTTCGCTAATAGAAAGGTTGATGCCACGGAGTGCATGGTAGTTGTCATAATGTTTTTGTAAATCAGTGATCGCTAAGTAAGTCATAAAAAAGCTTCCTAATAATTATTTTACGGCGCCGAATGTAAGGCCTTGGACCAATTGTTTTTGACAGAACCAACCGAAGATGACGATCGGTGCGCAAGCAAGCGTGGAGGCAGCAGACAACTTCGCCCAGAACAACCCCTCAGGGCTAGAATACGAGGCAATCATCGCGGTTAATGGTGCCGCATCTGATGCTGTTAAGCTGAGAGACCAAAAAGCTTCGTTCCAGCACAGCACGATAGACAGCAGAGCGGTTGATGAAATGGCACCGACAGAAAGCGGTAGCACGACTTTCACCACTTCATCCCATGGGGTGGCACCATCCATTCTGGCGGCTTCTAGGATCTCTTTTGGTAAATCTTTGAAGTAGGAAAACAGCATCCAAACAATAATAGGTAGATTCATCAGGGTGAAAATGATGACCAAGGCTGTTTTTGTGTCCAACAGTCCATAATTTCGACATAAAATATAAATGGGCATTAATACGCCTACGGCAGGCAGCATTTTAGTAGAGAGCATCCAAAGCAAAATGTCCTTGGTTTTTTTGCCAGGGAAGAACGCCATTGAAAAAGCTGCAGGAATGGCAATGATTAACGCGATAATGGTGGAACCAAATGACGTTACGACAGAGTTCCAAGCATGGTGAATGTAGTCGCTACGCTCCTGAACGATTCTAAAGTTATCCAGTGTTGGCTCAAAAAACAGTGACGGTGGCACTGAAATCGCCTGTAACTCTGTTTTGAATGATGTGATAAACATCCAAAAAATCGGGAAAAATAGCACCAATGCTACCGTCCATGCGAACAGACCTGTGAGAAAGGTTTTGAATTTGCGTTGTTGATTAAGAGTCATCGTATTTACCTCACACCGTTAGGTTTTTGCCAACGGCACGAATTAAGAAAAAGGCCACAATATTGGCAAGCAATACGGCAAACAAACCACCAGCCGAAGCCACACCAACGTCATATTGAAGAAGGGCTTGGTTGTAAATCAGATACGCCAAGTTGGTACTGTCGTAACCTGGACCACCACCTGTGGAGACAAAAATTTCAGCAAACACCGCCAATAGGAAGATGGTTTCGATCATCACTACTACCGCAATAGGACGAGCCAGATGGGGAATGGTTAAGTAACGGAAAATGTGCAAGCCCGTTGCGCCGTCCATTTGAGCAGCTTCTTTTTGTTCCGTGTCTTGAGATTGTAGTGCGGTCACAAACACCAAAATGGCAAAGGGTAGCCATTGCCAACTGACCATCATAATAATGGATACCAGTGGGTGATCAGAGAGCCAATCAATCGGTTCGAAGCCCAGTGTTTGAGAAATCCACGCGAAAATACCGTAAACAGGGTTCATCATCATGTTCTTCCAAATTAAGGCATTCACCGTTGGCATGATAAAGAAAGGCGAGATCAACAAAACACGAACAATGCCTTGTCCAAAGAAAGGTTTATCAATCAATGCGGACAGCATCACACCTAGCACAACAGTGATGGTCAGTACGGACAGGAGTAAAATAAGAGTGTTCGATACGGCAGGAATAAAGCCCGGGTCGGTAATAAAGAATTCGAAATTCATCAATCCAACGAAGTTATTTTGACCCGGGTACAGTAGGTTATAACGTATGGTGGAAAAATAAATGGTCATGGACAACGGAATGATCATCCAAACCAAAAGCATGATGACTGATGGCGCCATTAATAAGCGAGTGATTGAGCGCTTCATTAAGATATTCTCTCGTTTACAAGTTAGATTAGATGGGGGAGTTAGAATGTTTAAAAAAAGGGGGCTACGCCCCCCAAAAAGATTAGGAAAACACTAATTCACGCCGAGGTTCTCATCGTTAGTAATAACCAGCTTGTTGCATTTGACGATCTGCACCAGTATTGGCTAATTTTAACGCTTCCTCTACTGACATTGAGCCAGACAAGGCGCCTGATACCATTTGACCTGTTGTTGTACCAATAGCTTGGAACTCAGGAATGGCCGCGAATTGAATGCCCACGTATGGAGAAGGTTTTAGCGTGCTGTCATTTGGGTTAGCAGAGTTAATGGCTTTTAGCTCGGCTTTAGCAAAGACTGCGGCTTTTTGGAAGTTAGGATTTTCATAAGTGGATGTACGTGTACCTGTTGGTACAGAGGCCCAACCTTCATTTTTAGCCACTAACTCGATGTACTCTTTTGAGGTTGCCCAGCGAACAAATGTTTGTGCTGCATCTGTTTTCTTAGTGGCAGCAGGAATGCCCAATGCCCAAGACCATAACCAGTTAGCGCCTTTCTCGGTTACTGCATAAGGAGATTGTGCAAAGCCAACTTGGTCAGCGACTTTACTTTGCTTAGGATCGGTAACAAAAGACGCTGCGATAGTAGCATCAATCCACATGCCGCATTTGCCTTCGTTGAATAACGCTAGGTTTTCATTGAAGCTGTTTGAGCTAGCACCTGGAGGACCATACTTGTTGAGTAAATCAACATAGAAGGTTACGGCGTTTTTCCATTCGGCAGAATTTAGCTGAGGTTTCCAGTCCATATCAAACCAACGTGCACCGAAAGAGTTTGCCATAGCTGACAGGAAGGCCATGTTATCACCCCAACCTGCTTTACCACGAAGACAGATACCATATACGCCATTAGCTGGATCGTTCATTGCGGCGGCTGCATCACGGATGTGATCCCAGCTGTCGCGGTCACTGATGGTCACACCGGCTTTTTTAGCAAGGTCTTTACGGTACATGACCATTGAGCTTTCACCATAGAATGGTGCAGCAAACATAGTGCCTTTGTAAGACAAACCATCACGAATGGCCGGCAATACATCGTCAACATCATACGCGCCAGATGTATCAATTGGTTTTAACCAACCACGCTCACCCCAAATAGGAGCTTCGTACATCCCAATGGTCATAATGTCGTATAGACCACTGCCATTGGCAATGTCTTGAGTAACGTTTTGACGAAGAACACCTTCCTCTAAAGTCACCCATTTTACTTTAATATCAGGGTGAGCTTTTTCGAATTCAGGTGTGAGTTTTTGCATTTCGATCATGTGGCCATTGTTTACGGTGGCGACAGTGATAGTAGTTGCGGCCAAGGAATAAGATATAGAAGCTGCAGCGATAGCAATTGCAACTGTTGATTTTAAAACAAGTTTCATAGGCTTTCTCCCAGTTGGAGTGGTTATTTTTATAGTTACCTACTTCTGATTGTTATCAGAAGTTGTACTTGATATTAAAGAAAGCCCAAAAGTGCAGCCAATATTTAACGCCTCATCACTAATACTTTTTTGCAGAGTGTTTTTTGCAATGTTCGGCTATGTCTATTCATTTTGAAAAAAGTGAGAGTGGCCATTGCTGCCAAACGATTCGTATTGATCAACACAGTATTTTTTCCGATGCTGCTGTTGCCTTAGGGAACGTGCGATTAAGTCAGATTATTAGCACTAAGTCGCAGCTGACTTGATTCGCTCTTTAATTTACTAAAAACCTCGGTTTTTAGTGTGTCTATTCCCTAGTTGGAGGCTTAAATGCTCCAACTGCCGTTATCAAGACGGATTAACCCCGTGCAGACCTTATCATCTGATCCACTCGCAATATGTTTCCCAGTGCAAACAGCACCGCGAGCTTATTGTCATTTTTTGATAGACCTTTATAGACCACTTTGCGGAAGCCAAACTGGCACTTCAGTATCCGAAACGGATGCTCTACTTTTGCTCTGATACTGGCCTTTATGTACTCAGTCTTAATGGGGAGTTTGTTAATACGGGGATGCTTTTTCCATTCCCGAACCTTGCTTGGCATCTCCGCAATCAACCAGTCCAACGTCTTATTATTGGTTTCCTCACGTTTTTCTACGCCACGGTAGCCCGAGTCAGCAGAGACAAACGTCTCATCGCCATGCATGAGCTCAGTGATTTGGTTTAGGTCATGTTCATTGGCAGAAGTGGTGGTGAAACTATGCACCAAGCCACGTTTAGCATCGACTCCAATATGTGCTTTTAATCCGAAGAACCATTGGTTTCCCTTCTTAGTTTGGTGCATTTCTGGATCACGTGATTTGGCTTTATTTTTGGTCGAGCTAGCGGCTTCAATAATAGTCGCGTCAACGATGGTGCCTTCTTTGAAGTAAATACCTGAGTCTGATAGCCATTTCTGGACTTCTTTAAATAGTTTTCGTCCAAGCTTATGCTTTTCCAGTAAGTGCCTGAAATTCATAATAGTTGTGTGATCAGGTATCGCACCTTCTAAGGATAACCCAGCAAAAAGCCGCATAGAGGTAATCTCATAAAGAGCGTCTTCCATTGCAGGGTCTCCCATGTTGTACCAGTTCTGCATAAAGTGAATGCGCAACATGGTAGACAAAGGATATGGGCGACGTCCATTACCTGCTTTTGGATAGAAGGGTTCAATTTGGGCTTCAAGCTGCTGCCAAGGAATCAATTCATCCATTCGACCAAGAAAGAGTTCTTTGCGAGTCTTGCGGCGTTTGCTGGTAAATTCGGTGTCGGCGAAGGAAAGCTGGTTCATGATCGGTAGGCGTCGTAGTTGTCTTAAGTCGGCGAGATTATCTCATGTTACCGACTTAATCGCATGTTCCCTAGCTGCTGAACGAGTTGCCTGATGCCGGCCTGCCATTTCTTTTTGGGTATCTGGAAACGGGTCATAATGGCTCGTTTCCCAAGGTAAAAGTGTGACAGAACTCTTCGCTTACGTAGAGTGTTTACCTGAAAGCGCTTTGCATAACCTGCCAACTCTATGACTTTACCGATTAAGATAAGCAGAAGCGCAGTAATAGTTGTAAGCAGGATTAAGTTGCTCAACAATTCTATCTTTGATATAAAATTCAATTCAAACCCCAGGCCGAATCGACTGTTTTTATATCGTTTACCCCTTCTTCAATCTGCAATATTGTTTCATATGTCCTGGCGCAAGGCTTAGCAAAAAGACGGTTAAGAGTAAGAGAAGACATTAATAACCAAGGTTCTTTTGCCCCCTGACTGCAGTAAGCGAAGATAAAGATACCTTTTTAATCGATGGAGTTTCGCCCTTTAGGTGAGCTCTTGTAAAGGAATTGTTCTATGCTGACGAAGGTCTCTAAGGAAGCATTCGAACACTGGCTGAAAGATAATGGCTAACAATGCCAAGCACGGCGCCGCCTTTTTCGTTGCGGCTACGCCTTCACTACAAAGCTGCGCGTGCTGGCGGCGTTGTGCGCCAAGTATCGGATTCACATCCGAAGGATACGGATGATTTTAATTTGTTGACTGCCGATCTGTTGATAAAAGATGACGTGGCTACCTTGAGGGAATTTACGATATCCGATTCTGATTTCATCGCATGTTTTACCGATGTCGGGGTTTTCTGCTAAAAGCCAAAATGATTCATCAAATTGTTTTAAATAGATATTTCGTTGCTTTTTTCCCCAGCGGCGCTGGGTAAATAATGCGATATCTCGCAAATCGGATTTTGCCTTGATGGTAAGTTGGAATGGTTTCATTTTTTCTCTTCGTTATCGAGTTCATTGATCAACGAATCGAGGTCATAATCTGCCATACCACTTTCTTCACCTTCAACGAGCAGCTGTCGTAAGGTGTTCATTTTCGTTTCTTGTGTTTCAAGTAAACGTAAAGCGGAACGAATCACTTCACTTGCTGAACCATAGCGTCCACTTTGGACCTGGCTAGTGATAAAGCTATCAAAATGTTCACCAAGCGTGATGCTAGGGAAGCTGCGATTAAGAGCTTACAGCGCACCAAAATTCTTTCATTTGAGCGAAAAACATGCGGTGTCACTCATTTTAGTGTTTTTTTTGCAATGTAAAGACCTTTTGTCATTGTCGTCCCCATTCCTTTCCACCCATTTCTCCCAACCGAGATGCGGCTCGTCTAAAGGAAAAGGCGAGATCATTTGCGGCCGAAAATTGTGCTAGTGACACACCAACACGACCCGTCGCTGACCACTCGAAATATTTCCCCTCTTTGGTGCGAATCATGGTCGTCGCAAAAGAACTCGAGTTTCCCCCCTTCTCATTGACAAACAATTCTTCATCTCCATCACTGCTTTCGACTTGCGCTTCAAAATCGACAAACAATTCGTCGAGCGGGACTTGTGCCGCCAGCACCAAGCGGGTGTGAGATTCATAACAGGCGTCAATGAGGGTCACGAATCGTCGCGCTTCGTTGAAGTGATTGGCGTCCAGTTGGGGAACGCGGTCCATGATGAGGACCGGAAATCGGCAGCAGAGGAAAATATAATCGGCCGCCCCGAGCGGTTGGTCGCACAACTCGGAAAAATCAAACCAGGCGCATCGGTCATTCAATCGGACGACCTGGACGGTGCGACCAAATAGGACGGGAATGATCTCGGCCTCAGTTCCGGATGCAGTGCCACCAAATATTTCTTCCAACTGCGCCTGCATGTTGTTATTAATATTATTATCGCCATGAACATCCTTGTTTGACCAAAAATAGGATTGACCACATGCTCGATTTTCGAGTCGATAATCCTTGCTGGAATCCTCCATGGAAATAATGTCGGACGTGTGTTTCAACATGTCAATGAATGGCAAAAAAAGGGATCGATTAATGCCTCCCTTATACAAGGCATCGGGAGATCTATTCGAGGTGGCCACCACCACGACATTCCAATCCAGTAATAGTGAAAATAATCGCTTCAAAATCATAGCATCGCCAATGTCTGTCACTTGAAATTCATCTAAACAGAGGAGTTGGGCTTCTTGTGCCAATTGTTGCGCAATGATGGGAGTCGCATCACCTCGTGGGTGCTTCTGTTTGTAGACAAAGATTCGATGATGGACGTCTAGCATGAATTCATGAAAGTGGACGCGGCGTTTGGTAATCTTTGCGTGTTTGTGGCTGTCATTATTACAGCAAGAATCATCATCAGGAACAGTAACCGACGCGTAAAAGAGATCCATGAGAAAGCTCTTGCCGACCCCGGCCGTTCCATGAATGTACATGCCTCGCGGCGGTGGACCACAAAACCACAAATGGAACTTCTTTCGAAGAAAGGACTGGGCGTATGCCAGGGATCGCGCCAGTAACAGTAAAAGTGGATTTCTGCTTGTACAGCTGTTCTCTGTAGGATCGTCGGTGCGTACGGGTACTGGTGGGAGCGAGGCAAGAGACTCGTGCAGGGCATCGAATTTTGCCGCCAGAGCGACTTGAGCGTCATCTCGTCGCACTTCTCCAGCGTCCACCTTGAGTTCATAAGCCGCTGAAACAGGGCCTGTAGAGAAGCACCGCCGAGCGACGTGATGTTGTGCTATTAACGTCTTCATCATCATCTTCTTCATCATCGAACTAACGAGTTTATCAACATGCTAATGTGGTACGCTAGATTGTTGTAAGGGGATCAAATAGATTTGTATTAGAGACTCAAGTTTTTGCGTTCAACTTGAACGCCAAATTCAGCATAACTAACTGAATAATAATGCTTGTTATTAGGTAAACGTCACAAAATGAGCCTCTAGTTTTCGCGCTTAACCCCGACCACACTTTGCTTCGTCTATTCACCAACGGAGCCATCAACATGAACACAGCATTAAACCAAACTTGGGCAGCACATATCGAAAAATGGCGGTTATCTGGGTTATCGGCCAAAGTCTTCTGTGAACAAGAAGGGCTGGTGTATCACCAGTTTGGCTATTGGCGGCAGAAATTTGCTTCTGCAAATGATGCACCACACGAATCAAAATTGGTGTCGGTAGCCCTGGTGACGCCTTCTCACCAGACTAATGAGCTGGAAATTCTACTCCCCAATGGGGTGGTTATTCGCGGTATTGATGCGGCTAATGTCGCCTTGGTGACCAGCCTAGTGGCCGCTTTATGAAGCCGCGTTATTTACGTCCCGCTTTAAATTTGCCACAGATCTTTTTGTATCGAGACCCCGTGGATTTTAGAAAGCAGGCTCATGGGCTCGCCGTGATCATTGAACAAGAGCTAGGGCACAATCCGTTTTCGGGCGCGTTGTATGCTTTTACCAATCGGCATCGTAATAAAATCAAGTGCGTGATGTGGGAAGACAATGGCTTCGTGCTCTACTACAAAGGCCTTGCTGAGGAAAAGTTTAAATGGCCCAAAGCCTCAGACGAGTTGGTGTCGCTTACTGGCGAACAGATTAATTGGCTGTTGCAAAAAGACTCGGTCTTAGCTCAACGTGACGCCTATATCGAGCGTCTTGAAGAGATCATTCGTCTGCAAAAAGTACAACGCTTCGCGGCGAAGAGTGAGAAGCAGCCGTTTCAGATCTCACTGTTTGATGAAGCCGAGTTGGAAGGTGCGATTGACGACCTGATTGATGACATCCCAGAAGACGCATTAACCCCAGAGTTGGCGCAGACCAAGAAAACCCGTCAGCGTCAACGTGGCTTCTCTGCTTCATTAAACCGAATCCGCCGAGAAATCTGCCTGAGCGACGACGAGAAAGCCGGCGCAGCAAAAACCTTCTTTACTAAGGTGAAAGAAGAGTTAGAGTTTATCCCGGCTCAGCTCAACGTGATTGAAATCTGGCAAGAAAAGGCGGTGTTTGAATTACCTTATGGTGATAAAGTGGTCGCCGCAAATCGGCCAACGCACCCGTTGGGTAAATGTGTTGCTACCACGTCATTGTTGGCGTACATCATCACCTCAAAATACGCAGACGGGTTACCTCTCTATCGTTTAGACGGCATGTTAGCGCGTCTTGGTCATGAGGTTGGCCGTAATAATATGGCCAACTGGATCATCCGACTGGATGAGGTCTTTAAACCGCTGATAAACTTGATGCGGGAGCAGCAAAACCAAAGCCATTACATCCAAGCGGATGAAACTCGTATCCAGGTGCTAAAAGAAATGGGCAAAACCGCCCAAAGTGATAAATGGATGTGGGTGACTCGGGGCGGCCCACCGGACAAACCTTCCGTGCTGTTTGAGTATGATCCGACCCGAGCGGGTCACGTACCCACACGTCTATTAAAAGGGTTTAGGGGCGTATTGCAAGTGGACGGCTACAGCGGCTATGGACAAGTTTGCCGTGATCTTGGTATCGCCCGAATCGGGTGCTGGGATCATGCGCGTCGCAAGTTTGTTGACGCCGCACGCGGTGCCGCGCCTCAAAAAGGGAAAAGCCACAAAGCCAAGCCGTCAAAAGCGGATGTGGCCATCCGTAAAATCCGTGCTCTCGATGCCATCGAAAGTAAAATAGGCAAATTGAGCGAAAAGGAAAAATACACCGTTCGCCAAGAACTGGCCCTACCTGTGCTGCGAGACCTCAAAGCGTGGTTAGAAACCAACCATCCGAAGGTTCCCAAAGACTCACTGACCTTTAAAGCGATCCAATACACCCTAAACCAGTGGGAATCCTTGACCGGTTACTGTGATCATGGCTTCATCCACATCAGTAACGCCTTAGCGGAAAACGCCATCCGCCCCTTCGCTGTCGGCCGACGCAACGGGCTGTTTGCTGATTCAACGCGTGGCGCAAACGCCAGTGCCACCTGCTACTCACTGATAGAAACCGCCAAAGCCAATGGCCTTGAACCCTCAAGCTACCTCCAATACCTACTCGACCACATCGCCGACGCTAATACCCTAGACAAACTCGAAGCTCTCTTGCCATGGAATAAACCAAAAGCGGATTAGGTTAACAGAGCGGATTGTGTTGTTTTAGGGGTGGATACAGTGACGCTTACTGTGATATGGACCTTGCATGGCTTGCAGACGAATGCGCGGATGTTGTTTGAAAATGGAGGCAAAGGCCACTGGCACAATGTCTTGGCAAGAAAACGACAGCATTCCCACCGATAACCTTCCGGTCAGTTCATTGGGCAATGATTGCAAGGTGTGCCGTAACGCCTGTGCGACAGGGGAAATTCGTAAGTACAGCGAGGCGAGCTGCTTGGCCGCTTCTTGTGGTATCAAGCCATGACGAGTGCGCAAGAACAACGGCTGCTGTACCATGTTTTCGATTTCTTTTAAGGTTTTGCTGACCGCTGGTTGAGTAATGCCAAGAGTCTGCGCCGCCACTGACGCGCTGCCCACTTTTACCACGGCGTCAATCACCATAAAATGTCGCCATTCGGCGTAGGCTTTGAGTTTCAGTAAGCTGCTGACATTTTGTTGTAAATGGCGCTCAGTGTCGGCCATCATCTGCAATAGGGTATTGCAAGACGAGATCACCACTTCCCCTTCTGAAGTGGGCTCAGCGCCGCTCCAACCACGAGTAAAAATGCGGATTTGCAACGCACTTTCTGCCTGTGACAGAAACAATTAGGGTCAGATGAAAATTAAACTTGCTTCACACTTTAATTGGGCGTTATGTGCTTAGCGTTATTAAAACACGTCGTTGTGCGTTCCAATTCTAGCAAGTTGTAAATAAGTTTCATGAATACGGTAAATTAAAACCAAATCAGGTTTTATGTGGCAATCTCTAAAACCGTGCCAATTGCCAACAAGAGCATGATCAACATATTTGGCATCAAGTATTAAACTTTTTTGAAGTGTCGATATAACATTACCAACTTCAATAATTTCAGGTATTGGTAATTTCGTTATTTTTTTAAAGTCTTTTTTAAATTGAGAGGAATAATCAAGAATTAACACTTACTACTTTACCGTCAGTTAACTCTGAAATAAGGCTGGTAACACTCTCTGATTTCTCTCCTAAACCTTGTGAAAGTTCTTGGATAGCTGTTACTGTCATAACATTAGGTTGTTTTGCTTTCAATTCAAAAGGAATTCCACCGTAATTTATTACAGCGCGAGCAAAAAGTTTAAGTGCTTGTGAAGGGCTTAAGCCTACTTCATCACAAATGTGGGTAAAAGCTAGCTTTGTATCATGATCAATGCGTGTTGTGAGCATTTCTGTTTTCATTTTCAAGTACCTATTTTGCTTACTTTGTATTACATTGTAGAACAAATGCGGGCAAAAGCACATAACAAGTCGCTCAAAAGGACAAAAAACAGTTGGCTTTTGCTCCTGCGCCGCTTATTTTAGCCAACAATTTTTTGCCTCTTAGCAACGCGTTATGCCCCAAACATTGGGTTCACATCCATACTCTTATGCAAAAGCGTCGAGCACTTTTCAGTTTGCGTTAGACAGTAAAACCGATTCCTTGGTTAGCCTTGCTAACAATGGCGTATCTACCGATGGATGGCTTTAGCGGGTTTGCGGTCTCTGGCGGTAAATAATGACAAAGGGTGTTTTTATACCAAGAATCATTGAAAGATTGGCAGGGTCAGGCGAATAAATCTCCGTATTATTCATCTGACCCTAATTAGCTGCTAATTAGTTCGTGGCACTCAGCCGCCTTCGGCAGAAGCTAAAGCTAAGCCAAGGCTAACTTTTGCTCAATGGTTAACGTCAATTCGTCCATAAAGGTGTCGATCAGTGGTGACTGTCGATCGCGGTGCAGGGTGATGCCGAGGGTGCATTCTGGGTTGGGCAGTTCAATGGGGATTTGCTTGAGACGCGGGTTGAGCTGGTGGATGTTCCAGTCATCGTAGAACAGTAAGGCGATGGCGTCGCTGTGGATCACCAGCTCTTCAGACGAGGCAAAGGTCAGCATTTCAAGTGCTTGGATCGGTGGTTTGTTGTCGATGCTGTGAAACAAACTTTCGAAATAATCTCGTATCGGCGTGCCGTGGCGCGCCACAATCCAGCGTTCATTAGTGAGATCACTCAGTGTTTTAGCGTAACGATGCACGGGGTGATCTGCTCGGGCGATCAAGGCGTATTGTGCGCGAACCAATGGCAATTCGATCAAGTCGGGATGAATTGGGCCTTTTCTCATTAGACCAAGAAAGCAGTCTATTTCCCCTTGTCTGAGGGCGTTGGATAGCATGTGATACGGGCCTTGCATGGCTTGCAGACGAATGCGCGGATGTTGTTTGAAAATGGAGGCAAAGGCCACTGGCACAATGTCTTGGCAAGAAAACGACAGCATTCCCACCGATAACCTTCCGGTCAGTTCATTGGGCAGTGATTGCAAGGTGTGCCGTAACGCCTGTGCGACAGGGGAAATTCGTAAGTACAGCGAGGCGAGCTGCTTGGCCGCTTCTTGTGGCATCAAGCCGTGACGAGTACGCAAGAACAACGGCTGCTGCACCATGTTTTCGATTTCTTTTAAGGTTTTGCTGACCGCTGGTTGAGTAATGCCAAGAGTCTGCGCCGCCACCGACGCGCTGCCCACTTTTACCACGGCGTCAATCACCATAAAATGTCGCCATTCGGCGTAGGCTTTGAGTTTCAGTAAGCTGCTGACATTTTGTTGTAAATGGCGCTCAGTGTCGGCCATCATCTGCAATAGGGTATTGCAAGACGAGATCACCACTTCCCCTTCTGAAGTGGGCTCAGCGCCGCTCCAACCACGAGTAAAAATGCGGATTTGCAACGCACTTTCTGCCTGTGACAGCGCGCGTGAAACGCTGGGTTGGCTTAGGTTCAGGGAGACACTGGCGTCTTTTTCGGTGCCTATTTTCATGATCTCTGTGATCACGCGACATTGTTTTAGCGTCAGTGGGAAATCGACCATAGTGTTGTTCATTGTGGTTTTCCTCTTATTGTTGTTGTTGTTGCCGGTGTCGAGAGAGATTAATTTAAGATATAACCAAATTTTACTCCATGTTTATAAAAACGCATATGCTAGACGCCTTTTTTCCCTATACCTTTTAATGAAACAAGATCAGTGTGGTGATCACGCTGGTTTTCGATTTAAGGTAAGACACACATGAATAATAACAATAAGCCTTACAGCAACATTCCCGGGACCACGGTGTTTGATGGCGACATGGCCAGAATGGGCTTTCATCTTAATCAGTTTTGCATGTCCCTCATGCAAGCCTCAAATCGTACAGCGTTTAAACACGACGAGCGTGCGTATTTAGACCAATGGCCGCTCACAGAAGAGCAAAAAAACGCGGTATTGGCTCGTGACTTTACGACGCTGATCTCCCTTGGCGGCAACATCTATTACCTCGTCAAAATCAGTTCCACCGATGGGCTGAGTGTCGCGGCGGCGGTGTCTAGCATGACCCATTTATCTCCAGAGGATTACTTGGAAATGATGCGCAATGGTGGCCGTTCACCTGAGGGAAACCGTTACGTTGAACAGGCCCCATCTGAGGAGAAGGAATAATGGCAAAGATCACGGCTGGCTTGGGCACCTCTCATATTCCCTTGCTTGGGCACATCATTGATAAAGGCGACAGCGGAGACGAGAAATGGGCGCCGATCTTTGACGGCTTTCAGTTCACCAAACAATGGATTCGCGAGCAGAAACCCGATGTGGTGATTTTGGTGTACAACGATCACGCGACGTCTTTCGATATGAAGCTTATTCCGACTTTTGCGATTGGCTGCGGCGAAGAATATCGCCCTGCCGATGAAGGCTATGGGGCACGTCCTGTGCCTGTCGTTAAAGGCGCACCCCAACTGGCGTGGCACATCACCGAGTCTTTAATACAACAGGGTTTTGACATGACCATCGTTAATGAAATGGACGTGGATCATGGTTTAACGGTGCCTTTGTCGATGGTTTTTGGCGAGGTAGATGAATGGCCATGCCAAGTCATTCCGTTGGCGGTGAATACCGTGGTGTATCCGTCTCCCACTGGAGCGCGTTGCCTTGCTTTGGGCAACGCCATTCGAGCGGCCATCGACCAATACCCAGAAGACATCAATGTACAAGTGTGGGGAACGGGCGGCATGAGCCATCAGCTGCTTGGCGAACGTGCCGGTTTGATAAACAAAGAGTGGGACCTCGCGTTCATGGACGATTTGAAAAGCGACTACCATAAGTTAGCGGCGATTTCCCAAGTTGAATACATCCGAGAGTCGGGCACGGAAGGTTGTGAAATGGTGATGTGGCTGATTATGCGCGGCGCCTTGGATCATGATGTCAACGAGGTACATCGCCATTATTATGTACCGGTGTCGAATACCGCACTTGGCCATCTCATTTACGAGTCCATTGGCGTGCATGAGCAGGAGGCAGACATGGAGGTGGCAAATATCGTGGCGCCCGTTGCTTCTCGTCCTAGATTGGTTTGCTTGGCCGGTTTGTTGTGTGATCGGCGCATTTGGCAAGAAGTTGCTGAACGGCTTTCTGATGTGGCACGAGTTGAGATTATAAGTTTTGCAGGCTTTGATAATCTCACGCTTATGGCGCAATATGTGTTGGACAATGTCGACGGGGATTTTGCTCTAGCAGGACATTCGATGGGCGGACGTGTGGCACTGGAAATCTATCGTCTAGCACCGCAGCGTATTACTCATTTGGCGTTGTTGAATACTGGGGTTCACCCGAAAAGCATGAAAGAAGTGCCTGGTCGAATGCATTTGATTCACCTTGCCAGAACCAAAGGTATGGCCGCTTTGGTGCCTCATTGGCTGTTTCCTATGATGTCTAAGTCCGGTTTATGCAATGTGCATTTAATGACAGATCTTAAAAAGATGGTGACGTCCTATTCTGTGGACGATTTTAACCATCAAATTCATGCGTTGATCAATCGTCCTGATGCCGAGTCACTGCTGGCGCACATTTCGGTGCCAACGTTGCTGTTATCTGGCAGCGACGATGTTTGGAGCCCTGTGGCTCAGCATCAGGCAATGCAACGAAAAATCGCCGGCAGCGTGCTCGTGGTCATCAACGGGGCGGGTCATATGGCACCCGCGGAAGACCCTGGCAATGTGGCGGCGGCATTGCGCGTTTGGCTAGAAAAAGCAGGTAAAGAATGAGCAATCACGCAATGGAAGCTATGTTAATAGAGTGGCAATGCCAAAAGTTAGTAACACGTTCGGTCAATTTACTTGATCAAAGAGATTGGATCGCATTGGCGAGTTGTTACACCGAAGACGGTATTTTGTACCGTCCTAGCGCACCTCTTGTGCCGATAAAGGGACGAGATGCGATTCTACACTCGTTCACTTCTCGACCAGCAAAAGAGACGTGTCATGCGCTGACCAATGTGGAAACGACGGTGATTGATGCGTTTCGCGCGGTAGTCACGTCTCGAGTGGTCTTGTTTTCAGGAGAAATAAAAGTCGACCACTGCGACAGTATGGTTCAAGCGAATGCCGATGTTTACATCGGTCGTTTTATCGATGATATTATCTGCGTCAGCGGTGAATGGCGTATTGCAAAGCGTCAGGGTTCAATAGAGCTGCAGTACAAAGGTGCTTGATGAAACGGGAATAACGTCGTTAAATTCTCACTAATCAATCGGGGTTACCAGGTTCTACGGGTTAAATGTAAACAAAAATAATAAAGCCTTTTTTAAGGCACTCACATACTACTGGGAGAAAACGCATGACATTGAACAAACTTATTATCGCAACCACAGCGGCCATGGCATTATCGAGCCAAGTGATGGCAGAAGAATTGAAATTTGCTAACTTCACTCCGCCGTTCCACACCATCAATGCCTCGGTGATAGAGAAGTTAAACACGGACCTATCGGCCGCAACAAACGGCGCACTTACCGTGCGCGGATACCATGGCGGTGAGCTGGGTGCAGGGCCTGCTGAACAATACGTTCGAGTCTTACAAGGCGCCGCTGATATGGCGTGGGGCTTACCCGGTTATACGTCATCGCAGTTTGGTAAAACCATGATTTCTGAATTGCCAGGTGTTATTCCAGAAGGAACGCCTGGCTATGAAGCGTTATGGCGTGCTTATAGCAAGCATTTCAGTAATGAGTTCCCTGGCGTGAAGCCACTGGCATTGTGGGCGTCTGAGCCGAATATTTTTATCATGCGCAATAAAATCATTCGTACCCCGGCGGATTTAGCCGGCTTAAAAGTACGTGTTGCCGGTTCAACCGCAGCAGAAGTTGCCAGTGCTTTGGGCGCAACCCCTGTACAAATGCCGATCAGTCAGGTGTATAACGCCATGCAAACGGGCCTTATCGATGGGGTGATTACGGGAGCGTCGACACTTCGAGATTTTAAATTAGACGAAGTGGCGGACGCTTTAACAATTGGTGCGCCCTTAGGACGTTTGGCGTTTTACACCGTGTTGAACGGCCGTGTGTATGATGGATTGTCAGCCGACAAAAGAGCGGCCATTGATGCCGCCAGTGGTTTAGGGTTATCGAAAAGTGCAGAAGATGCTTGGTTGCAAACGGCCGCTAAAGCGCTTGAAGTGGCTCGTGCTGACCGTGCCAATACGATACTGGAACTCTCCGCTGCAGAGAAAGCGGCGTTTACCGCCGCCGTGTCTGGTGTGGTGCAGTCTTATGTGAAAAGCGTTGATGGTGCGGCCACATTAGCCGCTATGAAAGGCCAATAAAGCGATGTTGATTGCCATGCGAAAAGTAGCGGATGGGTTGATTGCCCTTTCCGCTACGGTTGGCTCTTTGGGGCTGATTTTTGAGGTTGTTATCATTCTTGCCGATGTTATCGGGCGCGCATTTGGCGCGCCCATCTATGGTTCTCAAGACATTATTACCATGAGTATGGTGATGGTTGTATTTGGTGCCATGGCATTGTGTGATCGCCAAGGCGGCCACATTGCGGTGGATTTGTTTGAGCGCAGTTATCCTGCGCTGATGAATCGTGTGATCGATATTTTGGCGGCTCTGTTGGGTGCGGTGATTTTTATGGGGATCGCCTATGCCATTAATGAGAGCGCTAAGCTGTCGGTGATGTTGAATTTGTCGACTAACTTATTGCGACTGCCAAAGGCCTGGTTTCAGAATGGGCTTTCTGTGTTCGCTTTGATTACCGCCGCTGGGATGGCGTTACGAGCGATTGAATTAATCCTGTCGGGTCGTGACATTCGCAAAGGAGAGGCTGCATGAGTGCGTCTTTAGTCGGCTTTATTGGCATCATAATGATGTTTGGGTTGCTGGTGCTGAGGGTGCCCGTGGCGTTTGCTATGTTCTCTGTCGGTTTTGTCGGTATTACGGTATTAGACAGCAGCCGCTCGGCGCTGAGCCTATTGGCGTCAGAAACTTTTACCTTGGCGTCTTCCCCTGAGCTGGTGGTGATTCCGCTGTTTATTTTGATGGGTAATGTGGCTTCCATTACGGGGATGAGCCAAAAATTATACGATGCGGCTTACGCTATTATCGGCCAATTTCGAGGCGGTTTGGCGTCGGCAACGGTGATTGGTTGTGGTGGTTTTGCGGCCTTGTCTGGCTCATCGGTGGCGTCGGCGTTGACCATGGGGAAGGTTGCGTTGAAGCAGATGGATCGATTCAAATACGATACCCGATTGTCTACTGGCGTGGTGGCGGCGGGCGGTACCTTAGGGATCTTGATCCCGCCTTCGACGGGCTTTGTGATTTACGCCATTTTGACCGAACAAAGTATCGGACGATTATTTTTAGCCGGCGTCTTGCCGGGCATCATGTTGCTGATGTTATTCATTTTAGTCATCATGGTTATTTGCTGGTTTCGTCCTGAATTTGGACCTGCTGGACCGGCCACAAATTGGCGTCAAAAGGGCAAAGCGATTCTTGGTGCTGGCCCTATAGTAGCGGTGATTTTACTGACTATTGGTGGTATTTACGGTGGTTTATTTTCACCGGTTGAAGCCGCAGCGGTCGGGGCTGGCGTGGTGATATTGGTAGGGTTCGCCACATCTTCTTTGTCGCTAAAAGACCTTTGGAATGCTTCTCGTGATGCCATCGTGACAACGGCGACTGTGATGTTAATTCTGATAGCGGCGCACATGATCAACCCTTTTATGGCGTTGAGCCATATTCCAACGGCGGTAGGGGAGTTGTTGTCAGGGTTGGGGTTAGGCGTGATTGGCACTTTGGTGTTGATTCTTGCGATTTATCTTGTACTGGGCTGCTTTTTAGAAGGCTTTGCCATGTTGGTGCTGACATTGCCGATTTTCTTTCCGATTATTCTGTCGCTTGGTATCGATCCTATCTGGTTTGGCGTGTTGACGGTGTTGACGCTTGAAATGGGCTTGATTTCGCCGCCAGTGGGCATCAATGTGTTTATCGTAAAATCCGTCGCTTCGAACGTCGAGCTGAGCGATATTTTTCGCGGAGTATTGCCTTTCTGGCTGATGATGATAGTGGCTGTTGCGCTGCTGATTATGTTTCCGCAGATTGTGTTGTTTTTGCCTAATACCATGTTTGGCTGATTGCCGTGTTATTAAAATCGTTCGTCTAACCCTCATATTGTCCACAATATGAGGGTTATTTTTGAACGAGTAAGAGAGGGTGTTAGGTGTTTTGTCCGGCCTCTTATTAAAAGATTTCTTCTATGGCACTTTTACCCCCTGGCAGGCCGCCCACCTGAAATGGCATAGGTGTTATTCCCGATTAACTTGCTCCGTACTAAAGACTTTTTTAGCATGGCGGTACGCCTGTGGGCGTTTTGATACGTTTGCTCAAATTCAATAAGGGTGTTTTATGATCATCGACAGCGCAAGTGTTTTATTACTGCTGTTTTTTGCATTGGGCAGTTATATACAAGCGACAACCGGCTTTGCTTTTGGCCTTATTGTGGTCAGTGGTGTGTCGGCGCTGGGGCTTGCCCCTATTGAAGTGACGGCGTTCGCCGTGAGCGTTTTAAGCTTGGTGAATGCCGGCGTCGGCTTGCAGGGCGGGCAATGGCGTGAAGTCAATCTACGTGCTTTTTTTGGCTTTATTATTCCTTGCCTGCCGATGATTATGATTGGCGTCTGGCTGCTGCATTATCTGGGTGATAACGCCATGAGCTTACTGCAGCTTATGCTTGGGGTGAGCATGGTGGTCAGTAGCGTGGTGATGATGTTGCAAGCACACAAAACACGCTCACCATCCACAACAAGCGCCTTTGCAGTGAGTGGCGTGATGGGCGGATTAATGGGCGGAATGTTCGCTACCTTTGGTCCACCAATTACCTTCTTGATGTATCGTCAGCCCGATTCTCAAGCGAAAATTCGAGCGACCTTATTATCGATCTTCTTTTGTACCGGACTGATACGAGTCGGCTTTATCAGCGCCACACAAAGCCTAAACATCACCACCCTATTATTGTGCGCGCTTGGCTTCCCCGTCGTCGCCTTGTCAGCGTACCTAGCAAAGCGTTACCCACTGCCTATCTCAAACCAAGTCATGCGTCGCGTGGCCTTTTCATTATTACTGTTGTCTGGCGTGAGCTTAACCTGGCAAGGAGGGGGATGAAGCCGCCCAAACTAAGGTTAGGTTTGGGCTGTTGTGGGCGTGTTTAACGACGCCAGTAAAGTCGGTTTGGGTTATCGACGAAGATCATTTGGCGTGTTTTTTCATCTGGCATCCAAGATGTTATTGTATTCAACAATGCGACGTCGTTTGGTGCTTCTGTTGGTGAGCCAGAGACATGAGGCCAGTTGCTGCCCCAGATAATGCGTTCAGGCGCGTGGTCGATGAGGCGTTTTGACATGGCGGCAATATCATCATAGTCGGGTCCGCCCGTGGCGGAGCTTTCATAGCAAGCGGCGATTTTGTAATAACAGTTACCTTTGTCGATTAAGCGCAGCAATTGGTCAAACTCTTTTGAATCGGGTGTTACCGGAGGCAAAAATTTGGCGTGGTGATCGATGACATAGTCGCCTTGAATCTGCTCAAGTAGCGGACTGTGATCGACAATATCGCGGCCATTAAATTGCACGATGCACGTCCAGTCAAGGGGTCTGATTTTTGCGTTAACCGCGAGCAGATCTTTAAGACGAACGGCCCCCAAAGTAAGCTCCATGATGCGTGCTCCTCGGACGCCTCGATCGTGCCATGCTTGCAATGTCGCATCATCGATGTCGGTTGTGACGACGGCCACACCTCGGCCTATGTCGCCGAGTTCGTCTAAGGCTTCCAGTAAGCAGGTATTGTTTGTCTGGTAGGCGTTCGGTTGTGTGATGACTACTTTTTCCAATCCCAGCCAGGCTTGGACGTGTCGGTAGTCTGTTAGGTTTGCGGCATCCACTGGAATGGCTGGGCCGCCTGGCATGCCAGCATGCTTGGCATCATAGACGTGGATGTGGGTATCGACGCTGCCGGCGGGGAGCGTGATCAATGGCGACGGTCCTGTGAGAGTACGAGGCATAGCTGTTCCTAAGTGTTGTTCAGATAATCATGTATCAAATCAGTGTTTGACGGAGTGTTTGGCGAGTTCTTCACGAACAATAGTGATGCCTAAGCCATGACCATTGGGGACGTTTAAGTGCCCATTATCTAATTCAAAGGGTACCGTGACGATGCTGGAACGGAACGGATTATGCGTTTGATCGAACTCAAAACGTGGCGAACTGGTGCCCGGAGAAGGTGGGCTAGGTGGAATAATGGCATGAAATTGCAATGACGCAGCCAGTGCCACACTGGTTCCCCAAACATGCGGGACACAGCGTACACCGTATACATCACATAGAGTGAGAATTTTTCGCGCTTCACTCAGGCCGCCAACACCACACACGTCAGGTTGTAAAATATCGACGGTGTTTTGTTTGAGCGCTTCGTTGATGCCCCAACGAGAATGCCATGTTTCGCCCCCAGCTAGTGGAATAGGTTGTGAGTGTCTTAATTTGTTATAGCTTGATAGCGCTTCTGGCACGACGGGCTCCTCGAACCAGAGAATCTGGCAATCCGCCACCTGGTTGGCTACGCGTGCGGCGTCGATGTGATCATAGCCATGATTCGCGTCTATCATCAATTCGATGTCATTTCCCAAGCATTGTCGAACTGCTTTTATAGACGCTACGTCGAGCTCGACCCCAAAACCAATTTTGATTTTGACAGCTTCAAAGCCTTGTGCTTTGTAGCCGGCTATTTCTTTAACGAGGCTATCAATTCGGTCTTCATCAATCATCCTAAAGCCACCGGTAGCATACGCTGGAATGCGAGTGCGGAAGGCGCCGCCCATTAACTGATAGGTGGGGCATTGATGATATTTTCCTGCCAAATCCCAAAGTGCTATGTCAATGCCGCTGATGGCATTGATCGTAGCGCCGCGTTGGCCTTGATCGCGAAACGTATTGTAGAGCATCAACCAAATGGGTTCGATGTCGAGGGCATTTTTGCCGATCAAAAGGGGTGTCATGGCTTTTATAAATGCGTCGTTGACGATGCGATTGCCTAAGCACTCTCCCCAGCCAACGAGGCCATTATCGCCGTGGATTTCCAGTAAAAGATGGTCGCGAGAAGTGAAACGCATAGAGGCGGATTCAAAAGGCTTCTCAAGCGTATGACTAAGGTGATGAGTGAGGATTTGTGTGATTTTCATCTTAAATACCTGTGGTTGATTTTTATTCTTGATCCACTGACAGTATCACAACTCATCTCATAAAAACTACATATTCATACTATGACTTGCTGCGTTCTATTTCGCGCATGAGTTTACGATAACGTTCGCAGCCATTTTGCAAGTGGTCTCGAACGGCTTGTTGGGCGGCTTTTACATCGTGTGCAACGATGGCATCAAGAATGGCTTTGTGTTCGTTGTTGAGCGATTTGTCGATGTCTGGGTCTCGTGGTAGCCCGGCTTCTTCTCTTAGGCGTGCGCGCGGAATCGTACGTCTACCTAGTACTTCCAAAAAATCAACGAAGTGCTGGTTATTGGTCGCTCTGGCAATGGACAAGTGGAATTCAAAGTCTTCTTGTTCTGCGCTCTCGCCGTTATTGACCTTTTTCTCGTAGGCGTCAAAACAGCGATAAATATCGGCTTCTTGTGCGAGAGAACAGCGAACGACCGCCAGTGCAACGGCTTCAAGCTCTACTGCGGCCCTTAATTCCAAGGATTCTATGGTGTCGGTCAGTGTTTGAGTGCTTTGTTTTAAAAGGAACGGCAACTCTTTTTTGGGCTCTGCAATGAAAACGCCCACACCTTGTTTGGCCTCCACTAAGCCTTCTGCTTTAAGGGTGGCGATAGCTTCTCGCAACACCGTGCGACTGACGCCAAGCTCGGCCATCAGTTTCGGTTCTGTGGGCAGTTTGTCGCCCTGGGTCATCCTTTCCCCGTAAATTCGATCACGAAGTTTGACGGCCGTTTGCTGCGGTAGGCTGGTTCGGGTTTTTTTATGTGGTGGCATCATCGTGTGGCCTATTCGGTAAAGCGTTGTGTCGCGTCTTGTTTTTTAATTTTGCTCAATGTATCACATGCAGAGAGAGGCGCTGAGTAAAAATATGAATATCGGTAAGATTATTTTGATAATCATAGTATGACTATTGAAATGTCATCTTATCATGTGCTACAAATAAAAGGGTCGAATGATGCCAGTCTCATTAGAGAAGGCTGTTGACCTGTTAGGTGAGCAGATGGCATTTGGGTAGGCTTTTAAAAAAAACAAAAAAAACCGGAGAGATAACAATGACATTCCCTACTAAAAAATTGGGCGTTGCCCTCGCAATGGCGACGGCGTTTTCTACTATGGCGTTTTCTTCTATGGCTCAGGCCGATTGGAAGGGCTGGAACATTCATAATACGGATTACCCTGTTACGGTTGCTATGGAGTCTTTTATTAAAGACGCGAACAAAGCAACAGAAGGTCGTGTGAGCGGACGTGTCTACAATGGTGCTGTTTTAGGTAGCCAATCGGATGCCATTCAAATGTTGCAAGTGGGCGGTATTCAGTTTGCTGGTTTTAATTTAGGGCCAATGGGGGATGCCGTGCCTGAAGTGAATGTGGTTTCTTTGCCGTTTATCTTCAAAAACCTTGATCATATGCACCGTGTTATGGATGGCCCTGTGGGCGATCAGCTGAGTGATGCGATGGCGAAACAAGGCATTATGTCATTGGCTTGGTATGACGGTGGCGCCCGTTCTTTTTACAATACGTCTAAACCGATCAAAACCCCAGCCGACATGAAGGGTGAAAAGTTCCGTGTAATGAACAATGAGCTGTATGTAGGCATGGTAGAGGCGCTGGGCGGCAATGCAACGCCAATGGCTTACTCAGAAGTGTACCAGTCTCTCAAAACCGGCGTGGTGGATGGCGCGGAAAATAACTGGCCTTCCTACGATTCCAGTAATCACTTTGAAGTGGCGAGTTATTACTCGTTAACAGAGCATTTGATTTTGCCAGAGTGTTTGTGTGTGAACGTGAAAACATGGAATGGTTTATCGTCAAATGATCAGGCGGCGGTGAAAAAAGCAGCTCGTGACAGTTCCGTGTTACAGCGTAAGTTGTGGGCTGAGCGTGATACCGAGAGCCGTAAAAAAGTATTAGCGGCAGGCGTACAGTTTAATGAAATTAAAGACAAATCTGCATTTCAAGATGCCATGAAACCGGTCTACGCGAAAGCGGTTAAAGACAACCCTTCACTGAAAACCTTTATCGAACAAATCCAAAAGACTCAATAAATTATTGTCTTTAAGGTCGTGCCTACTCTGTGAATGCACAGCGTAGGCACATTTCGATGGTGTTTAATTAATGAGTAGCCTGATGGATTCTTCCTCTTCAAAACAGACTCCTGTGAAGACTTTTCTGGATGTGTTGGCGTATTTAGCCACGGCGTTATCCGGCGTTTTTATGGTTGTGCTGGTGGCCAGTTTTGGTTGGTTAGTATTTGGTCGTTATGTGTTAAACGATACGCCAACTTGGGTTGAGCAAATGGCCTTGCTTTTAGTGACCAATATTACTTTTTTGGCGGCGGCGGTGGGCATTCATGAGCGCACCCATTTAAGTGTGGATATGCTGTCGCTGTGTGTTTCAAAACGCGTCAGCCAAATCGTCGATATTATTATTGATATGTCGTTGTTTACCTTTGGTTTTGCGATGGCGATCTACGGCCATGAGCTTGTTGATTTTGCTTGGTTTAGAAAAATACCTCTCCTGGGCGTTAGTGATGGCATTCGCTATTTTCCTGTAGTGGCGTCTGGAGTCTTAATTTGTCTATTTTCTGGACATCGTATTGTCACCAGCACGAAAGCGTTGTTTGTTGAGGCTTCTATAAGGAATCCATCCGCCGCTGATCCATTATCTTCTAATGTAAAGGGAGACCAGTGACATGGGCTTAGCTATTTTACTTGGGCTGTTTGCTCTATTGACGTTTATTGGCGTTCCTGTGGCCTTTGCTTTAGGCATGGCGGCGATTTCGGCATTTTGGTTCGAAGGCATTCCTTTGATGATTGGCTTCCAACGGATTGTGGCAGGTACATCGACGTTTTCTTTATTGGCGATTCCCTTCTTTATTTTTGCCGGCGAGTTAATGTTACACGGCGGGATCGCAGCGCGTTTGATTCGTCTTGCCTCTTCGGCTGTAGGTTGGATGCGTGGTGGTTTGGGTCAGGTTAACGTGTTTTCTAGCATGCTGTTTGGCGGTATCTCTGGTTCTGCGGTGGCTGATGTATCGGCGCTGGGTTCGTTGTTGATCCCTGTTATGAAAGAAAAAGGTTACGACCCTGATTACGCTGTGAATGTGACGGTGACGTCGTCTATTGCCGGTATCATGATCCCACCAAGCCATAACATGATTCTTTATGTGGTTGCAGCGGGCGGCGGCATGTCGGTCGCCAGTTTGTTCATGGCTGGCGTTGTGCCGGGTATTCTGATGTGTTTTTTGTTGGGTGTTGTTGCTCGATGGATTGCCATTCGAAAGAACTTTCCTACTGAAGAGTTTGCGGGTTTTAAAGTGGTGTTTTTCGCCTTTTTGGCGTCATTCCCTGGCTTGATCACCGCGATTATCGTAGTGGGTGGGGCGTTATCAGGCGTCTTTACGGTAACGGAATCGGGAGCGATTGGTGCCTTATACGCGATTTTTATCACGGGTGTCGTTTATCGATCATTGAGTTTAAAAGACTTTTGGGTTGCCGTGGTTCGCTCAGTTAAAACGACTGGAATGGTGATGATACTGGTGGGCTGTGCCTCTGCATTTGGCTACATGCTTGCCTTATATGAAGTGCCAAAAGTATTGGCTGTGGCACTGACTTCTATTTCAGACAATCCCATTGTTATCTTGTTAATGATGAACCTGATTTTATTGGTTCTGGGCATGATCATGGACATGGCGGCGTTGATTTTGATTTGTACGCCTATTTTCCTTCCGGTTGCGCTTGGTTTGGGTATGGATCCGATTCATTTTGGTGTGATGCTGATGATGAACTTAGGGCTGGGCTTGTGCACACCGCCTGTGGGTGGGTGTTTGTTTGTCGGTTGTGCTATTGGCGGTGTCTCCATTCAAAAAGCGGTGAAAACCATTTGGCCTTTTTACTTGGCTATTTTAACCGCGTTGATGTTAGTGACATTTGTGCCATCGGTGTCTATGGCGCTCCCGAATTGGATTAATGGGTAATCCTTCGGCTGTCAGTGGCGATGTGAATGCGACGAGATTGAAAAAGGGGAAAGCAATGAAAAGAGTGTTGTTAACAGGCGCTGCCGGTACATTAGGTAAGGCCATGCGCAAGGCTTTAGCGGGTTGGGCGAATGAGCTTGTGCTGTCAGACATCGTTCCCATTAACACTTTAAACGAAGGTGAGTCCTTTACGGCCTGCGATCTTGGTGATTTGTCGTCTGTGATCGATCTAGTGCGAGGCTGCGACGGGATCATTCACCTTGGTGGCCAGTCCGTTGAGGGCACGTTTGATAGTATTGTGAATGGCAATTTAAAAGGCACGTATCATATCTATGAAGCCGCTCGCCAGTTGGGAGTGAAGCGTATTTTTTTCGCAAGTTCCAATCATGTAGTGGGCTTTCATTCGCGTGAGACTCGCTTAGACGCGAACAGTCCGATGCGACCAGACAGTTTGTACGGTGTATCAAAAGGCTTTGGTGAGCTAATGGCGCAATATTACTTTGATAAATTTGGCGTCGAATCAGCGTTGGTACGTATTGGCAGCTGTTTGCCAAAACCCATCGATCGTCGCATGTTATCGACTTGGTTAAGCGAGGGCGACCTGGCGGATCTGATTAAAAAAGTCTACACCGTTAATCGTTTGGGCTGCACCGTGATTTACGGTGCGTCGAATAATCCTTGGTCTTGGTGGGACAACCGCCTTTCCAACTTTGTCGGCTGGCAACCCAAAGCATCATCACAGTCATTCGAAGACGAAGTGCTAAAACAGGACGCGCCCTTGGACGGTGACAATCCAGCGCTTTTATTTCAAGGTGGTTTTTTTGCCACAGCAGGGCACTTTGAAAACAAGTAACGTGCTCAAAAATGAGCGATTTAATACGACTTAAATCGACTTCGACGAAAGACAATTTTTATTAACAAAACGAAATTTTTATCCACTGTTGGGTAGGGATTTCTTTGGCCCAAATTTGGGCTTATTGACAACATGAGGATCATCTTATGGCGCTTTCTACAGCTAAAATCCGTTCTGCATTGAGTGACGGTTTGCTTTCATTTCCGATCACCGATTTTAATGATAATGGCGAGTTCCAAGCCGACACTTATAGACAGCGCATCGAGTGGTTTGTTGAGCACGACGTATCGTCTGTTTTTGTCGCAGGCGGAACGGGCGAGTTCTTTTCTCTGGGTCTTGAGGAGTACAAAGCCATTTGCCGTATTGCCGTTGAGACAGTGGCAGGTCGGGTGCCTGTTATCGCCAGTGCAGGTCGCAGCGTCATAGAGGCAAAAGAATTTGTTAAAGCCGCAGAAGAGGCAGGCTGTGATGGTATTTTGCTCATGCCACCCTTTCTTACTGAATGCCCTGAAGAGGGGATTGTGGAATACGCGACACGCATCATGCAAAGCAGTCCGATTCAATTTATTTATTATAATCGTGGCAATGGCATCTTGGGTGCTGAAAGTGTGAAGCAGCTTGCGGCGCAAAACTCAAACCTAATTGCGCTTAAAGATGGCGTTGGGAACATGGCAGCCTTAAATGATATTGTCAAAACCGTCGGTGACCGTTTGGTATATATTGGTGGCGTTCCTACGGCCGAGATCTTTGCTGAGGCTTACCTTTCCATCGGAGTGAACACTTACTCTTCAGCGGTTTTTAACTTTATGCCAGACATGGCGAACCGTTTTTACAAGGCTTTACGAGCAGGTGAAAAAGACACAGTGACAGCGATTATTAAAGACTTCTTTATCCCATTTTGTCGACTACGAGATGAGAAAAAAGGCTACGCAGTGAGTTTGATCAAGTCGGGTGCAACGGCCATTGGTCGCTCAGCTGGAAATGTTAGAGCGCCCTTGACCATGCCTACAGCGGAGCAAGAAAATCGACTGAAAGCCTTAATTAACGCCAATAAATAGAACACCCAGCAAAGTGCATCTAGTAAAGTACATCCAGTGAGTTTTAGTCGCTCAAGTCTTATTATTCAGGCTTGAGCTTTTTACTTTCTGTTTAAAACCTTGTGATATATAAAGTTTTAACTGCTCGGTTCTTGTAATTTCAACATCATGGTTAGACGGTTTTACCTAACTTTAAAAAATACATTCTCGTATTGAAAATTAGGTTGTATGATGTATGATGTTTTAGTGTTGTAAATAAAGTAACAGAAAAAATTGTCCCATATACAAAAACAATTAAAGGAACACAGTGATGAAAAAATTGTTTCAGAGCTCGACAATTCTAATGGCAGCAGCGTGTGCATTGGCTCCAGCGGTAGCAAATGCGTCAGATAATCCTATTAGAGGAAATATCCGTGTTGTTATCGGTTCTAAGTCTACGGGTGGCGATACTTATCAGGCGTCTGCGATCATTGCAGAAGCCTTGGCTAAGAAAATCGACACTAACGTTAAAGTGGATGCGGTAGGCTTTTCCGCAGGTTATCAAGCGTTAGCTCGTGTTCCAACGGGTAATACCTTGATGATTTTCCATGATCAGGCTTATTTAGGAAATCTATATGGACAAAAAGGCTATGAAGATCCCTTCAAAGAATGGATTATTGGGCCTTCTTTTGCGACAAATCCAGGGAATGGTTACCTTGTTCCAAAAAACTCTCCATACAAAAATATGGATGAAATCCTAAACGCGGCAGGTAATGGCAAGACCATTCGTGTTGCGATTCAGCCCGGCGGCGTCTCTGAAATCGGCTTTACGGCCATGAAAAACGCAGTGCGTCTTGCGTATCCGGGTCAAGAGGACAACGTAGTCGCATTGAATACCGGATCACAATCTGACAAAAACCAAGCCTTATTTGATGGGCTTGCAGATGTGATTAATGGCAGCGTGCAGGCGAATGAACAATACACTCGTCTACCCGCTGATGATCAAAAAGCGATGAACTTTGTTTGGCTGACAGCAAAAGCCTCCACCATTGGTGGTGCTAACCCTAAAGGAATGGGTGAAACGTCACGCGAGCAACTCATGCAGTTTGCATCTGGGCTTGGCGTTAATGTCCCCATGGACGCAGAAAGCAGTTTTACGTTTGATAAGGAGTTTTTCTTCTTATATAACAAGCGCATGTCTCCAGAAGTAATTAAGTTTTTAGACAATGCCCTAGCGGAAGTTTTTGCAGACGGCAAAGTGCAGGAAACGCTGAAAAAATCGTTCTTTATTCCTAACTTCCGCACATCGGCTGAAGCGCAAAAGCATTTTAAAGCTAAGCGTGATAGTTATGCGAAAATTATAGACAACCTACATAAATAATACTTGTGGGTAAGCGCCGTGAACCAAGTGGGTTTGGTTCACGGCGCCGTGATTGTTCGCTAGAGAGGGTTGTATGTCTGATTGGTTTTCTTCATTAAATACCGTCGTAATTGACTTTGATGTGTCTCATCTGTTTTTTCCTAGAATCGTTATTTGTTTATTGTTGATTTTAGGGTTAGTGATTGTGGTGACCCACTGTCGTTCAGTGATGCGAGCGATCCGTTCGGGTCGTTATCAGTTCTTTGTTAAAAACGCCGATTTTTTTCGACTGCTCGCCACCTTTGCTTTAATTCCAGCATACTTCTGGTTGATGGAGGCGATTGGAGAGGTGTTACTTGGGAACGTGCGATTAAGTCAGATTATTAGCACTAAGTCGCAGCTGGCCTGATTCGCTCTTTAATTCACTAAAAACCTCGGTTTTTAGTGTGTCTTATTCTCTAGTTGGAGGCTTAAAAGCTCCAACTACCATCATCAAGACGGATTAACCCCGTGCAGACCTTATCATCTGATCCACTCGCAGTATATTTCCCAGTGCAAACAACACCGCGAGCTTATTGTCATTTTTTGATAGACCTTTATAGACCACTTTGCGGAAGCCAAACTGGCACTTCAGTATCCGAAACGGGTGCTCTACTTTTGCTCTGATGCTCGCTTTTATGTACTCAGTATTGATGGGGATTTTATTAATACGGGGATGCTTTTTCCATTCCCGAACCTTGCTTGGCATCTCCGCAATCAACCACTCCAACGTCTTATCTTTGGTTTCCTCACGTTTTTCCACGCCACGGTAGCCCGAGTCAGCAGAGACAAACGTCTCATCGCCATGCATTAGCTCAGTGATTTGGTTTAGGTCATGTTCATTGGCAGAAGTGGTGGTGAAACTATGCACCAAGCCACGTTTAGCATCGACTCCAATATGTGCTTTTAATCCGAAGAACCATTGGTTTCCCTTCTTAGTTTGGTGCATTTCTGGATCACGTGATTTGGCTTTATTTTTGGTCGAGCTAGCGGCTTCAATAATAGTCGCGTCAACGATGGTACCTTCTTTGAAGTAAATACCTGAGTCTGATAGCCATTTATGGACTTCTTTAAATAGTTTTCGTCCAAGCTTATGCTTTTCCAGTAAGTGCCTGAAATTCATAATAGTTGTGTGATCAGGTATCGCACCTTCTAAGGATAATCCAGCAAAAAGCCGTATAGAGGTAATTTCATAAAGAGCGTCTTCCATTGCAGGGTCTCCCATGTTGTACCAGTTCTGCATAAAGTGAATGCGCAACATGGTAGACAAAGGATATGGGCGACGTCCGTTACCTGCTTTTGGATAGAAGGGTTCAATTTGGGCTTCAAGCTGCTGCCAAGGAATCAATTCATCCATTCGTCCAAGAAAGAGTTCTTTGCGAGTCTTGCGGCGTTTGCTGGTAAATTCGGTGTCGGCGAAGGAAAGCTGGTTCATGATCGGTAGGCGTCGTAGTTGTCTTAAGTCGGCGAGATTATCTCATGTTACCGACTTAATCGCATCTTCCCTAATATGGGCTTAGGGTTTTTATTGGCATCGATTCCTTTTGTGTTGTTGATGTCGATTCTTTATTGCCACGATTTAACACGCCGAAATCTGACAATCATCGTGACCAATGCAGTCATTGCCCCGACGGTCGTCTGGGTTATTTTGTATCATTTCTTTCTTGTGTCGATGCCTGTTGTGGTTGAATTAGCCGGACACTTCAATAAAGGATAATATCCAATTATTGAGGTGTAAAATGACTAAACGTACTAACAAACAATATCCAAACGATTTTAAGCAAGAAGCGGTGGCGCTGGTGATTGAGCAAGGTTACTCAGTTGTTGAGGCTGCCGCTTCACTGAATATCACTGACAAGCTACTTTATAACTGGGTAGCGAAGTTTAAACAACAAAATGAAGATTCAGAGTTGTCGAAGGATGAGCGGGCTGAACTCGCTCAGCTCAGAAAAGACAATAAGCGCTTGCTAATGGAGCGCGAAATATTAAAAAAGGCTTCAGCGTTTTTCGCAAAAGAAATGAAATAAAATATTCATTTATCAAAAGTTTAGGTAAGCAGTACCCAGTTGTCATATCGTGTAAAGTGATGCGCGTTAGCAAATCTGCATACTATGCTTGGCGAAAACGTCCCGCGATAATTATCAGTGCACAAACACTGAATTTACATCGTAGGGCGAAGGCGCTTTTTGAAGATAGTCGAGACAGTTTGGGTAGCCGTGAGCTTGGGAAAAAGCTTCGCAAAGAAGGCTTTGATGTTAGCCGGCATAGTGTCATTGGCTTGATGAAACGATTGGGGTTAGTCGTTAAGCAGCGTATCCCTTACAAAGTCACAACAAAGCGCAAAGACAGTGATGCTGTAGCTGATAATTTATTGAACATGAATTTTAACCCGTTAGGCCAGAACCAGGTGTGGGCTGGGGATGTGTCATATTTAAAAACAGGCGAAGGCTGGCTATACCTTGCTATTGTAATGGATTTGTTTGGTCGTCGCATAGTGGGTTGGCACACGTCAAAACGTATGACGACAGACTTAATTGAGCAAGCATTTTTAAAAGCACATCGCTTACGACAGCCGCCAAAGGGCTTAGTATTTCATAGCGATAGAGGTTCGCAATACACGAGTAAACGCTTTAGAAGCCTATTAAAACGGCTTGATTGCCGCTCTAGCATGGGTGACGTCGGTGCGTGTTGGGATAATGCCGTGGTTGAAAGGTTCTTCGGCAGTTTAAAACATGATTGGTTGTTCAAGGTAGCACAACCAACAAGAGAGCATATGAAGCAAGATGTTGCGGCCTATGTGAAATATTACAATCTGGAGCGATTACATTCGTCGAATGGCGACCAATCACCCATTGAGTATGAAAACTCCTTTAGGAAAGTGTCCGGTTGGACTTGACCAGAACAGCCTTAGAGACGGAGTAATATTATGGAATTTCTTGAATTACTGTCGCCAGCTTTCTTTTTATTGGCCGCGGCGGGAGCGATCATCGGCATTGTTTTTGGGGCCATTCCTGGAATGACGGCCACGATGGCCGTTGCGGTGTGTTTACCGCTTACTTATACGCTGGGGCTTCAAGAAGGCTTAGCATTATTGCTGGGTTTGTATGTCGGAGGAATTTCCGGCGGGTTGGTGCCCGCGGTGTTGCTGAACATTCCAGGTACGCCATCGTCTATTACAACGACGTTTGATGGTTACCCGATGGCGCAACGTGGTGAGGCGGAGCGTGCGCTAAAAACCTGCATTGTCGCTTCTTTGTTTGGGGGGACTTTTAGTGCGTTGATATTGTTTTTCTTTGCGCCGGTTTTGGCGGATTTTGCGATTAAATTCTCCTATGTAGAAAAATTCCTGATGATATTCTTTGCGATGTCTGTTATCGCATCGCTCTCTAAAAATATTTTGATGGGAGTGTTCAGTGGCTTGCTTGGTGTGTTGCTCAGCCTAATTGGTACCTACGATGTGTCTAATGGCGGCAATGGAGAATATCGTCTAATGGCGCCTTTTATGGAACCTTATTTGGCATACGGGTTTTCATTGCTGCCTGTTTTGATTGGTCTTTTTGGTGTGGCGACCATTATTGAAGAGGCTGAGAAAGGTGTGAAGGAGCCGTCTTTAGAGAACAAAGTGAGTTTAACGAAAGGCAAGCCGTTTTCATTTGGTATTTTCAAAGGGCAAATAAGCAATCTTTTACGCTCTTCTTTTATTGGCACTTTCATTGGTATGTTGCCGGGTATTGGGGGCAGTGCCGCATCAATTTTGGCGTACACTCAGCAAAAAAACTTTTCTAAAACCCCAGAGAAAATGGGCACAGGTGAGCCAGAAGGTTTGGTGGCGTCTGAGTCCGCCAACAATGGTTTGACTGGAGGGGCTTTGATTCCATTGTTGTCGTTAGGGATTCCTGGCGACAGCACAACGGCGGTGTTAATTGGGGCCTTTACTTTGCAGGGGTTGCAAGTTGGGCCTTTGTTTATTGGTGAAAATATTAACACCTGGTATTCAATGATCACCGCTCTGATGTTCGCCAACATCGTCATGTTTGTGGTGATGTTCTACGCCATTCGCCACATAGCAAAAGTGGTGTTGATCCCTAAATTTATTCTTTATCCCATCATTGTCATGATGTGCACCGTTGGGGCGTATGCGATCAACTACGGCATAATGTTCGATGTGTGGACATTGTTTATTTTTGGGGTGGCGGGTTGGGCTTTTACCAAAATCGGCATTGAAATTGCGCCACTCGTCATTGGTTTTATTCTTGGCAGCAGTGCTGAGGTGTATTTTGTGAAGAGTTTAGAGTCCTACGGTGAGTATTCTGTTTTGTTCACCAAAAGCCCGATTGCCGTGGTGTTGTGGGGGTTGATTGCATTATCAATTTTTGTCTCTGTTATGATCCATAAAAAAAGCAAGCAACAAGCGAAACAAGGAGCAGTAAAATGAGCTCGTCTTATGTCTTAATCAAAATTCATGACAACGACAACGTGGCCATTATTCTTAATCAGGGCGGCGCGCCTGCGGGGGCGAAGTTAGATAATGGCTTGGTATTAAAAGAAGCGGTGCCGCAAGGTCATAAAGTGACCTTACAGGCGATCAAAGAAAATGACACCATTATTCGTTATAACGAAGTCATTGGTTATGCGAACAAAGATTTGGAAATGGGATGTTGGGTGTCTGAACAAGTGGTTCGAATGCCAACGCCGCCAAACCTAGATGAGCTGCCCTTGGCGACTCGTGAGAAACCCGTTTTTGAGCCGTTGGGTGGGTATACCTTTGATGGTTACAAAAATGCAGATGGCTCCGCCGGCACAAAAAATTTACTTGGTATTAGTACCAGTGTGCAGTGCGTTGCCGGGATGACGGATTATGTGGTCAAGCTGATCAAGCAAACTTTGTTACCAAAGTATCCGAATGTTGATGGAGTGGTTGCGCTAAATCATTCTTATGGTTGTGGCGTGGCGATCAATGCGCCCGGCGCCATCGTGCCGATTCGTACCTTGCAAAACATGGCGAAAAACCCCAATTTCGGTGGCGAAATTATGGTAATCGGATTGGGTTGTGAAAAATTACAGCCTCATCGTTTACTTGAGATAGAGGATTCCCAGGCGGTAAATATTTTACCAAACTCCGCGGCCGCGAAGCGCCTTGAAGACAGCGTTGTGAGCTTGCAGGACGAGTCCCATCATGGTTTTCAAGACATGGTCGATCACATTATGGACATGGCCGAAGAGCATCTTAAACGCTTGAATTTACGACGACGTGAACCGTGTCCTATTTCTGAGCTGGTCGTCGGTATGCAGTGCGGTGGCAGTGACGCGTTCTCAGGCATTACTGCGAACCCTGCGGTGGGTTATGCCTCGGATTTAATTGTCCGTGCCGGTGGTTCGGTGATGTTTTCAGAAGTCACCGAAGTGCGCGACGCGATTCATTTGTTAACCCCACGCGCGCAAACCGTTGAAGTAGGCAAAGCCTTGTTGCGTGAAATGCAATGGTATGATGATTACTTGAATCAAGGTCAAGCGGATCGCAGTGCGAACACCACGCCGGGTAATAAAAAAGGTGGCTTGAATAACATTGTAGAGAAGTCTTTGGGGTCGATTACGAAATCGGGCAACAGCCCCATTGTCGATGTGTTGAGTCCCGGTGAGCGTATTCGTAAACGTGGTTTGAATTTTGCTGCGACCCCTGCCAGTGACTTTATTTGCGGCACTTTGCAATTTGCCTCTGGAATGAACATTCAAGTTTTTACGACGGGGCGTGGTACGCCTTATGGTTTAGAAGTTGCGCCAGTGATTAAAGTATCGACCAACAGTTCGCTGGGTAACCGCTGGCATGACTTGATTGATATGGATGCGGGTCGTATGGCAACCAAGGAAATCACGTTAGAAGAAGCGGGTTGGGAGCTGTTTCATCTTATTTTGGACGTGGCGAGTGGACGTAAGCAAGTGGCTGCGGATCGGCTGGGGCTGCACAACGACCTTGTGTTGTTTAACCCAGCGCCTGTGACCTAAAAAGCAACCGTATAATTGCATGAATTTGACTTGTATTTACCATGTTTGGTTGTATGATGTATTACAAGTAATCACTAGAAGCCTTCCGATTGGGAATGGATAAAAACAACAGAAGAGGATAAAAGCATGGCGTTTTCAGTGGAGCAAATGAGATCAGCACTCAGTGACGGATTGTTGTCCTTTCCCGTTACCGATTTTGATGAAAATGGAAAGTTTAACGCAGAGACTTATAAAGCACGTCTTGAGTCGTTTATTCAACATGATGTCTCTTCTATTTTTATTGCAGGGGGAACTGGGGAGTTTTTCTCATTAGATGAAGCGGATTTTCGTGAAATTGTTGACGTGTCTGTCGCGACCGTAAAAGGTCGTGTTCCTTTGATCGCCGCAGCGGGTCGTAGTGTGAAAGACGCGTCTAATTTCGCGAAGATTGCAACGGACGCTGGTTGTGACGGGATCTTGCTGATGCCTCCTTTCCTGACAGAATGTCCAGAAGACGGCATTGTGGACTACGCTAGTCAAATCATGGCATCGAGCAAAACGCATTTTATTTATTACAACCGTGGTAACGGTGTCTTAAAAGCCGAAAGCGTAAAGGCGTTGGCTGCGGCGAACCCGAACATGGTGGCGCTAAAAGACGGCACAGGTAATATTGCGGATTTGAACGATACCATCAAGACAGTCGGTGATCGTTTGGTTTACATCGGTGGCGTGCCAACCGCTGAGATTTTTGCTGAAGCGTATTTGTCCATTGGCGTGAATACTTATTCTTCTGCTGTGTTTAACTTTATGCCGGAAATGGCAAATAAGTTTTATAAAGCCTTGCGTGCTGGTGATCAGGCAGTAGTTACGGCCATCATTAAAGATTTTTTTATTCCATTCTGCCGTTTGCGCGACCGCAAAAAAGGCTACGCGGTGAGCTTGATTAAAGCGGGCGCGGCCTTGATGGGCCACAGTGCGGGTAATGTTCGCGCTCCGCTGACCATGCCTACCGCAGCGGAAGTGGCTGAGTTAGAGGCAATTATCAAGCGTAACGTATAACACTTTAGGGAAGGGTCGGTTGGATCGTCTGATTCTTCCCATTTTTATTTTTTGATAGGGGGGCTGAATGTTTACGACAATCACAAAGATGCAGGTTATTCCTGTTGCTGGTCATGATAGTTTTTTACTGAATTTAAGTGGCGGACATGCTCCTTGGTTCATCCGTACTGTTGTTGTTTTAGAAGATAACGAGGGCAACATCGGATTAGGTGAAGTGCCGGCAACGGATAAAATCATTTCTACACTCGAGGAGTGTCGTGTTTTGGTGGAAGGCCAAAACGTTGGTAAGTGGAAACGTATTATCAGTGATGTGCGCCGTGCCACAGCAGGTAAATCTGACGACGTCCGTGGCAATCAAACCTTCGATCTAAGAACCGCTGTTCATGTTATCACCGCGATTGAATCCGCATTATTGGATTTGGCTGGCCAGAACATGGGCTTGCCTGTGGTCGATTTATTAGGCCAATACGGTAAACAGCGCGACGAAGTTGAAGCGTTAGGTTATTTATTTTTCCTAGGTGACCGCACCAAAACCAACTTGCCTTATCCTGCTTATGATAACCCTGTGGACGAATGGGATCGGGTTCGTGGTTTAGAAGCCGTGACACCAGAATCCATTGCGACCTTAGCCAAAGCAGCATACGAGCGCTACGGTTTTAAAGACTTCAAACTAAAGGGCGGTGTGCTGGATGGCCATCAAGAAGCAGAGTGTATTCGCGCATTATACGAAGCCTTCCCAGAGGCACGTTTGACGTTAGATCCAAATGGCGCTTGGACGCTTGATCAGGCAGTGGAATATCTAGATCCAATTAAACATATGCTGAGCTATGCAGAAGATCCTTGCGGCCAAGAAGGCGCGTGGTCTGGTCGTGAGACCATGTCTGAGTTCAAACGCAGAACAGGCCTAAAAACCGCAACTAATATGATTGCGACAGACTGGAAACAACTGAAAAACGCGGTTCGTATGGACTCTGTCGATATTCCATTAGCTGATTGTCATTTCTGGACCATGCAAGGTGCCGTATCCGTAGGTGAGCTTTGTAATGAATGGGGCATGACGTGGGGATCTCACAGTAATAACCACTTTGATATTTCCTTGGCGATGATGACACACGTTGCGGCCGCTTGCCCAGGCGAAGTCACCGCCATTGATACGCACTGGATTTGGCAAGATGGGCAGCGCGTAACCAAAGAGCCATTAACAATCCGTAACGGTAAGATTGCCGTTCCGACAAAGCCAGGCTTAGGGATCGAGTTGGATCGCGAAAAGTTAATGGAAGCGCATGCACTCTATAAAACGTTAACCCTTGGTCAACGTGATGATAGCTTGGCCATGCAGTTTCTTATCCCAGGTTGGACGTTTGATCCGAAGAAACCAGCGCTTGTGAGATAGAGGGCACTGGGGTAATGTTCTGGGCTTTAGAATATACGGCGTATTTATATGAAAGGGGTTAAAACGGTGGCGAAATCACTACAAATAGAGCGAGTTGGTAAAGGCGATAGCTTGGCAAGCAATGTGGCAAAACAGCTTGAAAAGCAAATTTCGGCTGGCCATATTTCTGTTGGTGATAAACTGCCAACAGAAAATGCCTTATGCGATCTATTTGGCGTGAGTCGTACCGTTATCCGAGAGGCTATCACTCAGCTTAAATCGCTTGGTTTGGTCGAAACAAAGCGCGGGGTTGGTACCAGCGTCATTCGTGCTAAAACCAGTGAAACCTTGTTTGCATACCAGATTGACCCAACGGCTATCACCGATATTCTACATATTTTAGAAATGCGCTTGAGTGTGGAAACAACGGCTTGTGAGCTGGCAGCTGTGCGTCGCTCAGAGGAAGATGTGGCTATGCTTGAAAAATATTTCAACGAATTTGATGAGGCTTTAAGTCGAGGCGAATTGGCTAGAAAAGAAGATTACGCTTTTCATTTGGCTATTTGCACCGCAACTCATAACCCTTTCCTTAAACAGTTCTATGAGCAGTTTAATAAGAACGTTATCCCCAGAGCAAAATTGGTTAATTCAAACTTAAAGCAAGTGGCAACCGATGAGTATTTGTATCGTGTTCGCTCGGAACATCTCGCCATACTGAACTGTATTAAGAGTCAAGATGCAGAAGGTGCAAAAAACGCCATGCACGATCATTTATATCGTGCCTATCACTTGTATGAGCAATACCAGAGTAATAATAAGTTTGATTTAGAGTAACTTGCTTGGAATAAGCTCCGCTTATTTCTGTTTTTACCGTTCACTTTTTAGAACTAAAATCAGGGGAAATCATGGACACTAAAGCACTTCTTACCGGCACTTCATTAATAGCCGGCAATGAAATTACGGGCACCAAAAAAGCCATTCAAGCAATCAATCCAGCGACAAACGAGACGCTTGAACCTTCGTATTTAGGCGGTGATCAAACACATGTTAATCAAGCGGCTGAGTTGGCTTGGCAAGCGTTTGACGAGTATCGTGCTGTTAGCATGGAAAAACGTGCCACTTTTCTTGAGTGCATTGCCGATGAAATTCTAGCGTTAGGCGATGCGTTGGTTGAACGTGCGATGGCGGAATCCGGTTTGCCCAAGATGCGTATTGAAGGCGAGCGCGGTCGTACGATGGGGCAATTGCGCTTGTTCGCTGGCGTGGTACGTTTGGGCAAGGCGACGGATGCTCGCATTGATCCTGCAATGCCGAACCGCGCGCCCTTGCCTCGCTCTGATTTGCGTTTCCAAAAAATTGCCCTTGGCCCTGTCGCCGTGTTTGGTGCAAGTAACTTCCCATTGGCATTTTCGGTTGCCGGTGGTGACACGGCGTCGGCCTTGGCGGCAGGTTGTCCTGTGATTGTTAAGGCGCATTCGGCGCACCCTGGTACGTCTGAATTGGTTGGCCGCGCTATCACGGCGGCGGTAAAAAAATGTGGGCTTCCTGCGGGTGTCTTTTCTCTTCTTTATGGCTCCGGTAGCGACATCGGCGGGGCACTTGTTGCGCACCCAGCGATTAAGGCGGTGGGGTTTACTGGTTCTCGTCGTGGCGGCGTTGCGCTAATGAATATTGCTGCAAATCGCCCTGAGCCCATTCCGGTTTACGCGGAAATGAGCAGCATCAACCCGGTTTTTGTGATGCCAGAAAAATTGTCTGCTGAAGCGCAAAGTGTGGCGAAAGGTTTTGTCGGCTCACTTGCTATGGGCGCAGGTCAATTCTGTACCAACCCCGGTATGGTGATTTTATTGAAAGGCGCGGCGGCCGAGACGTTCAAGGCGACGGTGGCCAGCGAAGTGCAAGCATTAGGCACACAAACCATGCTAACACCGGGTATTTACCAAGCGTATTGCGAGGGTGTGGCTCAGCTTAATAATAATACGGCAGTGAGTTTACTCGCCAAAGGCAATGACAGCGATCAGCCAAACCAGTGCTGCCCACATGTGTTTGCGACCAGCGCGCAAGCGTTCTTGGCGGATGCGTCAATGGAAGATGAAGTATTTGGTTCAACGTCTTTGATCATCGAATGCGATACCTTGGATGAATACAAGGTGGTGGCTGAGCACTTAGAAGGTCAATTGACCGCGACCATTCAAATGTCCGATGCGGATGTTGATGCGGTTCGAGCTTTGTTGCCAACACTTGAGCGAAAAGTCGGTCGTATTCTTTGTAATGGCTACCCAACTGGAGTGGAAGTGTGTCATTCCATGGTGCATGGCGGGCCTTTCCCTGCGACGTCGGACAGTCGTTCTACGTCTGTTGGCAGCGCCGCGATTGATCGATTCTTGCGTCCTGTCTGTTACCAAGATTTCCCAAGTTCATTGATCCCTGAAGCCATTCAAGACAACAATCCTTTGAATGTGCCGCAATTGGTGGATGGCCAATTCAAGTAGTTTACGTTTGTCCTATTTTGCATGAATACCCTATTTACCGTATTGGTTTATAGGGCGTTTTTTGAGGGATTCTATGCTGCTAGAGACGCAAAGCGTTATTTTGGATGTCGCTGCACCCGTGTTACTGATGATTGCAATAGGGGCATTTTTACGTCGGATCCAGCTTATAAATGATGGCTTTATTCTGATTAGTTCGCGATTTGTCTTTCAGGTCTCTATGCCTGCCCTGTTCTTTTTTGGCATGTTAGGAAGCAATCTAAGCGGGCTTATCAGCGTAAACTTGGCTGTTTATTTTATTGCATCGATTCTTCTTACCTTTCTTTTTTCTTGGTTGTTGGCGGTAAAGCTTGGTGTGGCTGAGCGGCAACGGGGGATCTTTGTTCAGATCGCTTTTCGAGGAAATTGTGGCATTTTTAGTGTTGCTTTAGTGGTGAACATGTTTGGGCCAGAAGGCGTGGCGCTTGGCGGTGTGATGTCTGGTTTGAGCGTACTGCTGTTTAATGTATTGGCTGAAATTATTCTTACGCGTTACAGCAAGGGATCGTTACGACTCGTCCCCGTTCTAAAAAGCCTTTTGAAGAACGCGCTCATTATGAGTATCGTTTTAGGCGTTGTGGCTAATTTAGCCGCAGTAACATTGCCTACCTTTATGGTCAAAACAGGCTCTCTTGTCGGAGGATTGTCTTTACCACTGGCCCTGATATGCATTGGTGGTTCGTTAGCAACCAGTGGCTTTTCTTTGCATAAGCACGTTTCCATAGCTGTGTTATGCAAGGTGGCCTTGAGCCCTATTTTTTTTACGATGTTGGGTTATTATTTGGGGTTTGGTCAAAAAGAATTGTTGTTTTTGTTTGTGTTTTTGGCGGCACCCACCGCGGCATCGGCTTATGTTACGGCGGTAGCGAAAGGAGATGATGGTAAATCAACGGCAAATGCGATTGCGTGTTCTACCCTTATTTCTTCTGTGGTCATTGTGTTATTTGTGCCTATTATTAGGGTGCTTATAGGGGAGTAATATGTCAGTAATAGACGTGCTTGTGATGGTTCCTTGTCGTCCGGAGCAGTTTGCTTTGTTGGAGCAACGCTATCGTTTACATCGTTATGATCTGGCGGATAGCGCTGGAAAAACGCACATTTTAGAGCAGTTTGCGTCGTCGATTCGTGCTGTTATAACGACTCACACAGGTGGCTTTCCTGAAGCATTGTTGGACCGCTTACCGAATGTGGAAATTGTGGCGGTGGCCAGTGTCGGTTTTGATACGGTGTGCATTGACGCTTGCGAAAAACGTTCTGTTGCGGTTACAAACACGCCGGATGTATTGACGGACGATGTGGCGGACATGGCATTGATGCTGCTATTAAACACCGTTCGACGCCTTTTAAATGGGGTGGATTGGATTCGAAGTGGGCGATGGCAACGTCAAGAAGTTATGCCACTCAATACGAGCTTGACAGGAAAGCGAGTGGGCATTGTTGGTTTGGGGCGCATCGGTAAAGCCATAGCACACCGCTGTGAAGCCTTTGGTTTGTTGGTCTGTTACTACGGACGACGTGAGCAAGAAGCCGTTACTTATGCTTGGTATTCTGACCTAACTGAGATGGCCGAAAACGTCGATGTGATGATGGTCGTCGTGCCTGGAGGGATACAAACTCAAGGGTTGATCAGTAAAAAAGTTCTAAAGGCGTTAGGTAAAGACGGCTACTTTATTAATGTGTCTCGTGGCTCCGTCGTTGACGAGGACGCCTTGATCGAGGCGTTGGAATCGGGCGACATAAAAGGCGCAGGGCTGGATGTGTTTGCCAATGAACCTTATGTTCCTGCGCGATTATTAGCTCTTGATAACGTGGTTCTTCAGCCTCATTGTGCCAGTGCGACAGAAGAAACACGCGGTGCCATGTCTCAATTAGTGGTGGACAATTTAGCCGCGCATTTTGCGGGCCAAGCCTTGTTAACCAAAGTGTACTAACACTTTTTTTCGGTGTGAGTGTGCGTTTGGAGAAAGTTAAATTACCCCCAATTCCACCAAACGTTCATGCAGGTAGCTGCCTGCGGTGTGACGCTTTGATAACACAACGTCCGGTTTTGGGTGCAAGAATAACGGCAAGGAAATGCGCGATTTGGTTTTGTCGGCGCCTTCTGGGTTGATCACCCGATGGGAGGTCGATGGAAAGTAGCCCCCCGAGGCTTCTTGCAACATGTCGCCGATGTTCACCACCAAGGTACCAAAATCACAAGGCACGCCCACCCACGAGCCGTCTTTGGCTTTCACTTGCAAACCTGGCTCGTTGGCGGAGGGTAAAATGGTCAATAAATTGATGTCTTCGTGAGCGCCTGCACGGATCGCACCCAGTGTTTCGTCGCCTTTTAAGGGCGGATAATGCAACACGCGCAACAAGGTCTGGTCGCTGCCTTCTACCATGCTAGACAACGGCTGAGAGTACTGTTGCGCCACCTCGACAGGCGAATGCTTTTCTACCCACGTCAACAGCTCCAACGCCAAGGTATTGGCTTCGGCGTAGTACTGCGCCAACAAGGCTTTTTTGTCGGCAGGACATTGTCCCCACGGGTAATAATGGAAATATTCTTTGATGTCTTTTTGTGTGTGGCCTTTTGCTGTTTCAGACACGTCAGATGGGAAAAAACCGTCTTGTGTACCGACGTTGTAGCGGTAGTCGTTTTTTGTTTCGCCATCAAAAAAGGCCTGCCACTCTTGATAAATCGCTGAGACCAAGTGTTTCTGAATGGGGTGGTTTTTTAATACCCCAAAGCCGGTGTCACGCAATGATTGAACGAAGTCTTTTTGGGCCGTGGGGCTGGTGTAGTCGATTGCTTGTAATATCATCTTGATGTCCTAGGTCGCTCAAAAAGGCGACATTGTCTTTTGTTTTTTCATAGAGAGAGAACAATGTGGAAAGCATCAGAGACGTTAAGACGACCAACCGCTGTGAAAAAAGTAACGCAAATCCACCGTTTCAGATTGATAGTTCGCTTGCCATTGAGCCAAATCCGCAAGGTGCACGCCATTTAACACCTCGATCTGAATCGATGGCGTGAATACCGTAGTGTGAAGCAAAAGGCTATTGGGCATGATTAACGTGGCGTCTCAGGAGCGAAGGCCATTAGTTTACTGGTTGAATTGTCCGTTTTGAAGGGACCCGATAAGAAAATTTACATAAGGGGGTAGGTAATTTTCTATTTTCCCTTATACTAAAAACGTCGGTCGTTTTATTGATCGTCTTCTTTACGCTCTTTTCAGTGTGTCTCTATCGCCAGCGTTGGCGAGTTATTTCTCAAGTTCAAGTGCTTTTTCTATCTTAACATTGGCGCGATACATCTAAGCGCTTATACCAATTAAAGAGGGCTCATGACTATGAATACATTTTTCGATTCGTTTAAAGACCACTTCTTAATTTCTATGCCACACCTAAACGATCCACATTTTGAACATACGGTGATCTATCTTTGTGAACATTCCAAAGAAGGCGCCATGGGAATCATTATAAATCGTCCTGCTAATGTGGATTTTATTGAATTGGCCAACCATCTTAATATGCCGATTGACAATGTGCCTCTGCGTTCAGAGCCGATTTACAATGGTGGCCCAGTGGAAGCAGAGCGCGGCTTCATTTTGCATACGTCCGATAAAGTCTGGGACAATACGTTACGCGTCACCGATGAGGTGTCATTATCGGCCTCACTCGAAGCGCTTGAAGACATTGCAAAAGGCCGGGGTCCAGACGCGTTTCGTATCACTTTGGGGTGCGCCGGTTGGGATGCGGGTCAGCTTGACGCTGAAATTGCCAACAACGATTGGCTGGTATGTGAGGCGGATTTAGACGTATTATTCCACACCCCAAGTGATATGCAATTTACCGCCGCTGCGCGGGTATTGGGTATTGATATGGCAAGACTTTCACCCGACATAGGACATGGTTAATGACCGCGTTAATCTCTACAGGCATGCCTTTAGGCGATCATCAGAAACCCAATACTGTTCGTTCCGTATTGGGTTTTGATTTTGGTACGACACGCATCGGCGTTGCCACGGGGCAAAGCGTTACAGGGACGGCTCAGCCGTTGGATCCTTTAAAGGCCAAAGAAGGCATTCCCAACTGGGATGAGATTGCTAAAATTGTCGCCGAATGGCAGCCCGATGCGTTTGTGGTTGGTTTGCCTCTGGACATGGATGGTGGCGAAAATGACATGTGTCAACGAGCGCGAAAGTTCGCCAAGCGATTGCATGGGCGTTTTAATCGCCCTTATCATATGATGGACGAAAGGTTGTCGTCTTATGAGGCCAAAGGTCAGGTGTTGGCTCGCGGCGGCAATCGCAATTTTAAAGAAAATTCAGTCGATGGCTTGGCTGCCCAAATGATTGTCGAAACCTGGTTCGCAGAATCACACTAGGGTATTTTTAGGCCATTTTTACGTCATGGCTTGATCTGCCATAGGATGAACGGTGTTTGGTATTAATTGAAACGCGAGGCGTGAAAGAAAAATGACGTTACATTTAGACAAGGCTCTGATGTCTATGAAGGCTCAGTTGGCTGATTATTGTAAAGAAAAAAACATTGAAGACGCTATTGTGGTGGGCATTCATAGTGGGGGCGTCTGGGTAGCAGAGCAACTGATGACGGTAGTTCCGACGACAGAGCCGTTGGCCACCTTAGACATTACCTTTTACCGCGATGATTTCACCAAAGTGGGTTTAAATCCAAAAGTAAATCAAACGCTATTGCCTGCGATTGAAGGCCGCCATGTTATCTTGGTCGACGATGTGTTGATGTCAGGGAGAACCATTCGCGCTGCGATGAACGAGATTTTTGATTTTGGCCGACCTGCCAGTATTACCTTGGCGATTTTGTACGATCTGGGTCAGCGAGAGTTGCCTATTGCCGCCGATATAGTGGGCGAACATCTGACGTTGAGTGCAGACCAAAGGGTGAAGCTGACAGGACCAACGCCATTGAGCGTTTCTGTGGTTGTGACCCATTAAATTTTAAGTAGAGAGAAAGACGAAAACGTCTTCGCAGTTTGAGGAAAGCCAACCATGATGCGATCCGAGCCTCGGGCATTACAGTTAAATGAACACGGGCAGCTTAAGCATTTTTTAACACTGGATGGGTTAGACAAAACCATCCTGACTGAAATCTTAGACCGGGCTGATTCCTTCTTGTCGATGGGGGAGCAATCGGTCAAAAAAGTACCTTTACTGCGCGGCAAGACCGTGGTGAATTTATTCTTCGAAAACTCCACTCGAACGCGCACCACCTTTGAATTGGCGGCCAAACGTCTTTCGGCGGACGTGATCAATCTAAACATCGAAACCTCTGCGACGTCAAAAGGCGAGTCCTTGCTGGATACGCTGAAAAATCTTGAAGCCATGCAAAGCGACATGTTTATTGTGCGCCATTCCGACAGTGGCGCGGCGCATTTTATTGCTGAACACTGTACGCCTAATGTCGCCATTATCAACGCGGGTGATGGCCGCCATGCACATCCTACCCAAGCTATGTTAGACATGCTGACGATTCGTCGCCACAAAGGCGGTTTTGACGGCTTAAAGGTGGCCATCGTTGGTGATATTTTGCATTCCCGTGTGGCACGCTCTCAGTTGCAAGCCTTGACTACGCTTGGTGTGAGTGAGGTGCGTTTAGTTGGCCCTAAGACCTTGGTGCCGAGTTTCTTTGCCGATATGGGCGCGACCATTTGCCATGATTTGGAAGTCGGTTTAAAAGAGGTCGATGTGATTGTGATGTTGCGATTGCAAAAAGAGCGCATGAAGGGCGCTTTACTGCCCAGTGAAAGTGAGTTTTACCGTTTGTATGGCTTGACCGAAGAAACGTTAGCGTGGGCAAAATCGGACGCGATTGTGATGCACCCGGGGCCGATTAACCGCGGTGTGGAAATTTCCTCTGAAGTGGCCGACGGCACACATTCAGTGATTTTAAATCAGGTGACCAACGGCATCGCAGTACGTATGGCCGTGATGTCGATGGCAATGAGTGGACAGGTTCAGAGTCAAAATGACGATGAGTCAGTGGCGAGGGAGGGAAAATAAGATGAAATTACGTATTCAAAATGGCCGCTTGATCGACCCGAGCCAAGACATCGATGCGGTCATCGACTTGTTCATTGATAACCAAAAGATTGTCGCGCTTGGAGACGCTCCAGAAGGCTTTGAAGAGGCTGACGTGATGGATGCGGCGGGCCAGTGGATTTTGCCCGGTCTGGTGGATTTGGCGGTGTCACTTCGTGAGCCCGGTTTGACGCAAAAAGGCAGCATTGCTACTGAGGGCCGCGCGGCGGTCTCCGGCGGCGTCACCACCTTGGTGTGCCCGCCGAATACGCGCCCTATCGTCGACACCCCCGCGGTGGCCGCGCTGATCCAAGATAAAGCTGACGACGCAGGTATGGCGAATGTGTTTCCACTAGGGGCGTTGACGCAGGGTTTAGAAGGTGCGCAGCTAAGTAATATGGTCGCGCTGACTGAGGCGGGCTGTATTGCCTTGTCGAACCATCGCCACCCAATGGTGAGCACTAAGGTGTTGGCGCGTGCTTTGGAATACGCGGCCACGCATGATTTGCTGGTGGTGTTTCACCCAGATGAACCCAGCTTGTCAGAGGGTGGGTGTGCCCACGAAGGCCTGATGTCGACGATACACGGTTTGGCCGGTATTCCAGAAGAAGCCGAAACCATCGCTTTGATGCGCGATTTGTTGTTAGTGGAAAAAACGGGCGTGCGTGCGCACTTTGCGCGTTTATCTTGTGCCAAATCGGTGGAAATGATGGCCGACGCCAAAGCGTCTGGGTTGAACGTAACCGCCGATGTAGCGCTGCATAATTTGCTTTTAAATGATCAAATCTTGAACCGCTTCGACGGTCATTATCATGTGTTGCCGCCATTGCGCAGCGAAGAAGACCGTCTGACGCTGATCGAAGGAATTAAGAGCGGGGTGATTACGGCCATTTGTTCCGATCATCAGCCTCATGAAAAAATGGCGAAGATTGCGCCATTCGCGGCGACGGAACCCGGCATGGCAAACGTGGAAATACTCCTGCCTTTGGCAATGCAGCTGATGGATGAAGGCGACGTTGACCTTACTACATTACTGACGTGCCTAACGTCTGGCCCCGCGGCATGCTTTGGTCTTGAAGCGGGGTCATTATCGGTAGGCAGTTTTGCGGACTTTATTGTATTTGATAGTACCGCACGTTGGGTATGGACGTACGAAGGGCGTAAGACAAAGGGCCATAATTCACCGTATTTTGGTGATGAGCTCGTTGGCCGTGTGATGCAAACCTTTATCTCGGGACAAAGAGTGTATCAAGCCGTGTAAGAGTATCGGTTTGACAGTGTTATAGAGGCCGAACGGATTTTTGACCGTTTGGTCTTTATTGCTTTACTTTTGTTATGAGCCCGTTAATCTTGTCTTCATTACGGATTATTATGGTTTCTATCCTTTATGACAGCAAATGACTCTTCAGATACTTTACCTATTAAGCAGCAGGCGCTGTTGTCTCGTATTGCCGCTCTTGAAAAAGAACGAGACTTCATGAAGACCCTTTATGGTGATATGCCTAAAATGCTTCAAGTGATCTCAAAGGGGGCCTTGTTAAGCACCTCGCTCAGTCGCTTTAAGCGTAAATTTCAGATTCAATTGTCTGATGCGTACTGTGTGTTTATTGTATGTGATAAGGCGTGCCTTCAGTGGCGTTTGCAATACACAGACCTCAAAAATGACGAACTTTTAAACAGTCAGGGTCAATTAAGCACGGTGCCTCAAGCGTTGATTGCCTTTGCTGCGGCCCCATCGAGCCCTAAACGCCATGATATTGACATTCAAAATGCACCAGATTGGCAGCATTGGGGGGCGTTCTTTCAAAAAAACGCGTTCAGTGCCGTATCGATGGCGAGCATATCGGACGATCAGGGTTCCATTTATCTTTTGTTGGTGTTTCAGCGAGAAGAAAAGCAATTAGAAAATAACTTAATGTCGCTGGCACTGGACAGTTATATTTCTTGGTTGAGTGCGGTATTTAAACGTGAAAAAGCGGACCAGATTCTATTAGAAGACAGTCATCGAGACCCTTTAACGGGGTTATTGCGCCGCAAAAGTTTCGAAAGCAGCTTTGGTATTGTTTTAAAGGATTCTCGTCGTAACTTCTTACGCGCGGCCTTGTTGTCGCTTAATATTTTATCTTCTGCAACGTTAAAAGAAACAGAGCTTAAGGCGCTGGCTGAGGCGATACGCGAGATAATGCGCGATAATGATTTGATCGCTCATTTTGATGAACGTGAGTTTGTGATGGGAATTCGCATTCAGCATCTAGAGGATGCTGAGATCGTGGCGGCTAAATTGCTAAGGTTTCTGAAATCCGCTAAGTTCGAAGACAATCGGTTGATTCAAGCCGGTTTGTCCATTGGAATCGCTTTTTATCCAGAGCATTCTTCACTGGAAGGTCTTTACCAAGCGGCGGCATTGGCCGCGGATACGTTGCAAGAGGTGCCGGGTTACCGTATTGAATTCCACGGGGCATATTATAAATCCAGCTCAGACTTTTATTCCTAGTAAGTTTTTTCTCGTTTTTAAAGTAGTGTTATGATGCGTTTTAAGGGGCTCATTTTTTAATGAGAAGTAAACCTATGAAGCGTGATAAATTGGTGATAGGTGAGGTTACTGCCTGCAGAAAAGGAGCACCGTGCCCCATGTTGGCTGACGTTGAACAAAGCGAAGCACAAGACATTAAAGAAAATTTAGCCTTGGTTTTACGGCAAATTGGTCAGCTCGAACAAGAGCACCACCGAGAAGCGGGCTGCGTCCGTTTGCTGGCCGTGAGCAAAACCAAGCCGCTTTCAGCGCTGGTGGCCGCGTATCAAGCGGGACACCGAGCTTTTGGTGAAAACTACGTTCAGGAAGCGGTGGAAAAATCTCAGGCACTGTCGCATTTAGCCGACATTGAGTGGCATTTTATCGGTCCCATCCAGTCGAACAAGTCTCGCCTAATTGCAGAAAGCATGGATTGGGTGCATTCGATTGATCGTGAGAAAATTGCACGTCGATTGAGTGAGCAACGCCCTAAAGGGCTAGCGCCCATTAATGTATGTATTCAGGTCAATATCAGTGGCGAAGCGACGAAAGCTGGCGTGGCGTTGTCTGAGTTGGCGTCAATGGTCGCGTTGATTGACGCCTTGCCTAATCTGCAACTCAGAGGTTTGATGGCGATACCTGCGCCTCAGGACAGTTTTGATGCGCAATGTGTTGTTTATCAGCCATTAATGCATGCCTTTGTTGAATTATCTCAATCCGATAGCATGATAGATACCTTATCGATTGGCATGTCTGGCGATTTGCCGGCCGCCATTGCCTCAGGCAGCACCATGGTTCGTGTGGGAACGGCTCTTTTTGGTGCGCGCGACTACTCACAGTAATGGGCGTAATAGATTGCACCCAAAGAACTCCATCATTAGGACATAAAATGACACCAATTATTGCCTTTATCGGCGTGGGAAACATGGCGAGAGCCATTTTTAGCGGCCTGTTATCGAACGGTTATCCGGCAGAGAATATCATCGGCACCTCGCGTACGGCAGAGAAGCGAGACGACTATCAAAACCACTATGGCATGACAATGCTAGCGGACAATAACGAGGCTGTGCGTCAGGCGCAAGTGGTTGTTTTGTGTGTAAAACCCGCTCAGATGCAAGCCGTGATTGAGGCATTTTCGCCACAGGTTCGTGATGACCAATTGTTTATTTCGGTCGCAGCGGGAATCGAATTAGGATCGTTAGCGCATTGGTTGAATAAACCCGTTGCCGTGGTACGAAGCATGCCCAATACGCCATCGCAGTTAGGTGCCGGTATGACGGGGCTGATCGCTAACGCTCATATTGATGCCGCACAAAAAACATGGGTCAGTGAATTGTTTGCGGGCATAGGCGACTTTGTTTGGGTCGAAGACGAAGCCCATATGCACACGGTAACCAGCTTGTCAGGGAGTGCACCGGCGTATTTTTTTCGATTCTTAGAGGCGATGATTAAACATGGACAAACTCAGGGATTGGATGACGAAACCAGTCGAAAACTCGCCACTTATACCATGTTGGGCGCGGCTCGAATGGTGACTGAGCTGAATGATCCCATCGAGCAGTTACGAAAAAATATCACCTCGCCCAATGGAACGACAGAGCAAGCCTTGTTGTCTTTTGAAGCGGCTAATATAGATAAAATGGTGGCTGATGCCATGATGGCATGCGTCAATCGTTCAAAAGAAATGTCACAAGACTTTTCAGCGAAGTAAGTTTAACTAAGGGCTGTTTACTATGAATTCTGATCCATTTGTCATGCTAATAAAGGTGATTTTCAACCTTTATTTATTTGTCGTGTTGCTGCGTTTGGTGCTTCAGCTGACGCGTGCGGATTTTTATAATCCCATTAGCCAAGGCGTGGTAAAAGCCACCAGCGTTTTTGTGTTGCCCTTACGAAAAGTGATCCCTGCGGTGGGTCGCTTAGACACTGCCTCGCTTGTGTTGGCGTTTGCTGTACAATGTTTGACCATCTTTTTGGTGGTGTCCATTAAAGGCGCGACGGCACCGCTGAGTTTTTATGCGATTTATACCGTGGCTGGCACGCTTTATCATTTGCTGGACCTCTACTTCTGGGCGATGCTGATCTCGGTGATTTTGAGCTGGGTGGCCCCTGGGGCGAATCATCCTGGGGCCATGTTAGTGGGGCAGATTACAGCGCCGCTGTACCGGACTTGTCAGCGAGTGATTCCGACCTTAGGGGGCCTGGATTTATCGCCTATTTTTATCTTTTTAACGATATCGTTTTTAAAGCAAATACTGGCACCGTATAGCATTTAATAGCGTGTATTTTTTTGGGTTTACATTCAGACAATGCTCGTTGTGACTCGGTGAATTGAGAACGAGGGCGTATTCCTATATGATGCGACCCCTAAGCGAGGATAAAAGCCGACACATCGGGTTGTTAGCCTTCTGACTCGTTCTCCCTTTTTTAATTTTTTGGATGAAAGCTATGAGTACGATTGCGGTTTATCCGGGGACATTTGACCCTATTACAAACGGCCACACGGATTTGGTTGAACGCGCATCAAAGCTGTTTGACAAAGTGATTGTTGCCGTAGCGGCGAGTCCGAAAAAACGCCCTGCGTTGTCGCATGAGATGCGCATTTCTTTAGCCAAAACTGTATTGGGGCATTTGCCGAATATAGAAATAGTGGGCTTTGATAATCTGTTAACGGAGTTTACTCGCTCAGTGAATGGCCAAGTGGTGATCCGTGGTTTGCGTGCAGTGTCTGATTTTGAATACGAATTTCAGTTAGCCAATATGAATCGTGCCATTGCGCCAGACGTGGAGAGTATTTTCCTAACGCCATCAGAAAAGCATTCTTATATTTCGTCTACCTTAGTGCGAGAAATTGCGTCTTTGAATGGGGATTTTGGACAGTTTGTGAGCCCAGAAGTGAAGCACGTATTGCAAGAGCATTACCAAACGATTTAATGTTTTTAAGCCCTCCGCTTTTTAGTGTCTTGGTAGACAAAAGGGCGGGTTTTAGGAGAGCAGAATGTCTCTTATTATTACCGATGAATGCATCAATTGTGATGTTTGTGAGCCAGAATGCCCAAATGAGGCGATTTCTCAGGGCGACGAAATCTATGTGATTGAACCTTCAAAATGCACCGAGTGCGTCGGGCATTTTGATGAACCACAATGCCAGCAAGTATGCCCTGTTGATTGCATACCTCTAGACCCTAATCGCAAAGAAACCGAAGAGCAGTTAATGGAAAAATACTTAACATTGACTGGTCAACTCTAGTCTTTTCTATCACCTAGTGATTGGTTAATGGTTTTTTTACTGCGCCTTATAACGCTGTCTTCTGAATGGCCACTACACATTAAAGTACTGGCCAATGTCCTCTAATGACGGAATGTCCTGATCGTCATTGATCAGAATAATCAACCCTTGAGCCTCAATCAGTGCATGCGTCTGGGGGTGAGTGATAATTTCGCCGTTTTGTTGTACATACCCCAGCGCCGTACCAATGTCTTTTTGAATCAAGGTTGTGACCACATTAGCCCAAGTTACCCCAGTTATGTGCACATCCAAACGAATGGTGTGATCACCTTGATGGCGAAATAAATCCTCTAAAACTTGCTCTGTCCCTGGGGCTATTAATGAGCGCACTAACATTTCTGGGTAGGCACGTACCGGTCTGATCACCGCCTTTGCTCCCGCGGCTTTGAATCTAGGTCGGTTAGAGTCATTAATGGCTTCGGCCATAATAAACGCCGTCGGGTTCAACGCTTGTATGCGATGCAAGGTGTCAAATGTGACGCTATCTGAGTGGCTATTATGGGCATCTTCACACAATACAACGATGTATTTGGCTTTTTGTACCCCTGCGGACGCCAACATGCCATCTTCCAGCGCGTCTCCAGTGTGATGAACGACGCCCTGAGCCCTTAATTCCAGTGGTAAGCCGTCAGGGAAGGCGAGCGTTAGAATTTGAATAGGCGTATCAACTAGCTCAGGTGTTTGGCTAATTTGACTGATCAGCATGCCAAGGTAGCGCTCGGAGTCGTATATTGGGGTGTTGATGATAAGTATGTGATTTTGCATATTGTCCCACTTCATACGGCCTTTAATGCGCATGTCTTTGCGCAATAGCCTAATTTCAACGTAATCGCTGGCAATTTGAGCCAACAGAGTGATGCCCATACCATAAATTAGCACTATGGTGGAAAACTGCCCCCAAAACGTGGCAGCAGAAACATCACCATAGCCTGTGGTACTGGCGGATGTCATGGTGAGCCAAAAAGCCTGCCACCAGTTTAAATCCTCAAAAAACACCATAGCCAAACTGTGTAGGCCAATGATTCCAGCAAACAAAGCCAAGCGTTTTTTTAAATCGCTTGTTTCATGCAAATGCACTTCTCTGCGAAATTGAAGGCGATTTTTTTTTCGTTTTAACAGCAATCCGATTGAATTCATTCTGCCTCTTTGGCTACTCAGTTCCAGCAGGCATGGCGTAATCAAGCTGTCGCCATGATTCGTAGACCATAACAGCCACCGTGTTAGAAAGGTTCAAGCTGCGCGAATTGGCTTGCATGGGTAAGCGTAAACGCTGAGCAGGCGGGAGCGCCTCGATAAACTCAGCGGGTAAACCGCGCGTTTCAGGTCCAAACACCAACACATCGTTTTCAGCAAAGCGTGCCTCACTGTGAGTGTGGCTGCCTTTTGTTGTTAGAGCGTAAACCGTGCCAATCTCGTTTTGATCAACAAACGCTTGAAAGTCTGGGTAGCGTTTTAGTCGAGTAAACTCATGATAATCCAACCCAGCACGACGAAGCTTTTTATCTTCTAATTCAAAACCAAGCGGCTCGATTAAATGCAAGTGAAAGCCGGTATTGGCACAGAGCCTGATAACATTGCCTGTATTCGGCGGTATCTCTGGCTGGTAAAGTACAATATGCAACATAGATTTATCTCCTTGATATACAGGGATAATACCAGAGAGATAGGAAAAACTAAGTTTTTAATTTTTTTTCAAAAAAAGGGTTGACGTTAAAAAAGGTTTCCCTATAATACGCACCACTTGCCCAGATAGCTCAGTCGGTAGAGCAGAGGATTGAAAATCCTCGTGTCGGCGGTTCGATTCCGTCTCTGGGCACCATAATTAAAGAAAGCCTGCTAATTTAGCAGGTTTTTTTTTGCCTGAATTTTGTCTTGTGGTTGTATCTGTGGCGAAGCTTCGAAAAAAGGCAGGCTTTACAGTGCGATATGTTTACTCGTTAATGGTTTTTCTTATCTTTTTCATCTAATGCCGCGATGATCTTCCTTTGAGTCGACAATAAGTGGTATTTCATACGCTTCATCACGTTACTGATCCATTTGTCTTTTATTTTACTTTGTTTTTTTCTTGCGTTTTTCTGATCTATTATTGATTCTATAGCCTGACTAATGATGTCGATTTTTGATGTGTGCTCGTCATTTTTGTACGCGTTTTTTGTCGGAATGACATAGGTATTTATAGGAAGATGGATGTGGAAGCGAAAGAAACGGTGGTGCTACCTGATGATCGGCCAAGCTTTACAGCCAAGGTATTGCTTGTTGAAGACAATTTGACGAATCAAATTGTGACGCGAGGTTTGCTCAACTTATTTGGTATTGATGCGGTGTTGGCTGAAAATGGGCAGGAGGGTGTCGAGCACGCTAGGTCTCAGCATTTCGATCTGATTTTTATGGATTGCCAAATGCCGGTAATGAATGGATACGACGCAACAAAAGCGATCCGACAATTTGTAGATAGCCGAACTGCATCGGATGTTACGATTATTGCCTTGAGTGCCAGCGCCATACAAGAAGAGATAGACGAGTGTTTTGCTGTGGGCATGAATGATTATTTGGCGAAACCTATTTCTCAAAATACTTTAATTGCTGTTCTATCCAAATGGTTGGACTGATGCGTTTGCACTAAATCGCGTTGTCAGTGTTGTGTATTGGCTTTTTTTTGCATGCCAATGGTTTTTTATTCACCGAGTGTTTTCTGATCATCTACAGTAAGGTTTCATTTGAGTCGTTATTGTATTTCAAATGAAGCCTTACTATTGTCAAATTGAAATATTTTCTTTCTATATTCGTTCTTTCTTTTCTAACAAAAACTCATTGTGAGGAACACGAAAATGCATAATTTGAAATTAGCGTCGGTTGTCGTTGGCTTGTCTATCGTCAGTTCAGGGTTTGCCGCTACAGAAGATGTGGCTGGGTGCGCCCAAACAGCATTGGCATCTTTTTGATGTCAATGCTCAGCAACGATTATGACTGTGAATTGAACAGCGGCAAACCGAGTGAGAAAAAAGATGGAATTAAACACAAAAGTAATGGGTCACCGTGGTGCGGCGTTATTGGCGCCAGAAAACACCTTGGCGTCGATTCGTGCGGCCGCCAGTGCTGGCGCGACCTGGGTGGAAATTGATGTGTATTTAATCGCCGAAGGCGGCTTGGTGATTTTTCATGACGACCAGCTAGACCGCTGCACCAATGGCTCTGGGGTGACCCGAGAAGCACGACCCACCGATGTGGCTGCGTTGGATGCGGGCGGTTGGTTTTCACAAGACTTTGTCGGTGAAAAAGTGCCCACGCTATTAGAAGCGATTGAGTGCATTCAATCGCTGGGTTTGGGGCTGAATTTAGAAATCAAACACGATACCGCCGACGTGGATACCATAGTGCCTGCGGTCATGGCGATGTTACGCGACCATTGGCAAGACAACGATAAGCTGATGATTTCCAGCTTCAATCTTGCAGCCTTGCAGCTGTGTTATGACATTGGCGATCAGCGTCACTTGGCGCCCTTATACGAAGTGATCCCGGAAGATTGGGCAGAACAGCTGGCCAGCATCAAGGCCTACAGCTTGAATTGCGATTATCTGAATTTGACTCAAGAGCAGGCGCAAGCCATAAAAGCCGCTGGCTATAAGTTGTTGTGTTATACCGCCAACGACCCAGACGCCGTGGCGGTTTATTGGGCATGGGGCATGGACGCGGTGATTACCGACGATCCGACGCGTTTTGCTTTTTTGTCGAATCAACAGTAAGGACGATGTGTGGGATTAAGCGAGCGGCAAAATCAGATTTTAAACTGGGTGCAACAAGAAGACGCCTTGCTGGTGGAAGACATGGTGGCACGCTTTGGCGTGTCGTCGCAAACGGTTCGTAAAGACGTGAACTTGCTGGCCGAACAGCATTTGATTCGCCGGACTCATGGCGGTATAGCGCCGGTGTCGAGCACGGAAATTGTGCCGTTTGATCATCGACAATTTTTGAACAGCGACGCCAAAGTCAAGATCGCTGAGCAGGTCGCCATAAATGTGTTGTTAGGACGATCATGTCGACTGCTGGTATTTCTGCTTTGGCGCTCACCGCGTTTGCGCTCACCGCGTTTGCGCTTGGCTCGTGACCAGTCTTACCGCTTAACCGATGTGGTGATCGACTACGCACAAGACGTTAAGCCCGCCGCTAATGAAGAAAAAGACGCCTGCTTGGCGGCCTTGAATGATGCGCCATAGACCCAACTACCAAACCACTCAGCCGGGCGGTTTAGGTTTCGCCGAGCTGGTACGACAGGTGTTATCTCAGCGCGCTTTTGCTTAGAATGCAGACAACTATTGTACTTAATTAACAGCGAGGATGAGTATGACCGCTTCTTTGTGTATTTGGCGTCGTATGATTATGCCAGATCTTGTGCGAGTTCATCGTTATCAAAGTTTGCCAGAGCAAGGCCCCAAAGTGCTGTTTTTTAGTGGTGGGTCAGCGCTCAATAAAATCAGTCGTATATTTAAGCAGTACTCCCATCATTCTGTACATCTTGTTACCCCCTTTGATTCTGGCGGCAGTTCAGCGCGACTGCGAGCCGAATTCGATATGCCAGCCGTAGGGGATTTGCGTAGCCGTTTAATGGCTTTGGCTGATGAAACCGTCATGGGGCAACCACAAGTGTATGAGTTATTTACCCATCGGTTAGCACAAGATGCTGTCTCGCAAGTTCTTAAAGGCCAGCTACAGCAGCTGGTGACGGGGGATCACCCATTGATTGAAAATATCCCGAACCCGATGAAATCCTTGATCCAAACGCAGTTGGCAGTTATGCAATCTCATATTCAAGACGATTTTGATTTGCGGGGTGCCAGCATCGGTAATTTGATCATGGCTGGCGGGTATTTGAATAACCAGCAGCAACTTGATCCTATTGTGTTTCTGTTTTCACGACTTGTAAAAACCCTCGGTGAGGTGAAAACCACCCTAGATGCCAGTCTGCATCTGGGTGTTGAGCTGAATAATGGTGAAGTCGTACTAGGCCAGCACCAGATTACCGGAAAAGAGGTTGATGTGTTGTCGAGCCCAATTAAGCGTATGTGGTTGAATCAAGGGTTACGAGAAGTTAATCCAACAAACCAGCATATTGCCGATGATCGAAAAGAGGCCATCGAAAACGCCGATTTGATTTGTTATCCGCCGGGCAGCTTTTACAGCAGTCTACTCGCTAACTTATTGCCAGAAGGCGTGGGTCGAGCCATCTGTAATAATCCTAATCCTAAAGTCTATTTGCCGAACTTAGGGACTGATCCAGAGCAACAGGGCTTGTCGTTGATGGAAAGAATAGCGCGCTTAGTGTTGATGGTGACAGCCGACGCAAAAGGAAAGGGACGTTATACCGCACTCAATTATGTATTATTAGACGATGAGTATGACTATGGCGAAATAGACAGCGAATTGTTGCTGTATTTACGCGTTGAAATCATCAAAACGCCTTTGATTGGCGAAAAGAAAGACCGTTATGATGAAGAGCGCGTCACTCAAGCGTTGTTGTCTTTTGTTTAAGCGTGTTGTTTTGGGGGGATTAATAACTTGTGCTATTATTTTGCCGAGATTGGTTTGTGCGATTATCACTCTTGTGAATTGCCAGAAACTAAATAAAGTAATTGTTAGAAACATCATCTTAAGTGTCATAGTATTCACTGTAGACGCTTTTTATAAAGAGAATGGTAATGAGTGCACGGGTACTGATTTGTGATGATTCCAAAATTGCACGCAAGCAATTAGCCAGAGGGTTGCCGACGGATTGGGCGGTAGAGGTTGAATTTGCCGAGCACGGTCAAGAAGCGTTAGACATGTTGTCGTCTAAGAACTTTGATGTTTTATTCTTAGATTTGAACATGCCAGTAAAAGATGGCTACGAAACCCTTGAAGCGCTGAAATCGTTCAAATCCTCTCCTGTCGTTATTGTGGTATCGGGCGACATTCAGCCCCAAGCTATCCAGCGTGTTAAAGACATGGGGGCGGTCGCCTTCCATAAAAAGCCTGCTTCTGCTGAAGACCTTCGTCACTTATTAACGTCATTGAATCTTTTTTCTGCTAACAGAAATATCCAAAACATAAACGGTTATGCGCCGAATGCAGCAGAGCAATTTACGCTGAATGATTGTTTGCAAGAAGTGTCTAACATTGCCATGGGCCGTGCGGCCAGCGTGTTGGCAAATATGCTCAACGTATTCATTAAACTACCGGTTCCGAAAGTGAATATTCTGGAAGTCGGTGAGCTTCAAATGGCACTGGATTACAGTGTCAAAGAAGACAGTTGTTCTGCGGTATCTCAAGGTTTTGTGGGGGCTGGGGTGGCCTTTGAGACCCTGCTTATTTTTAGTGATTCAAGCTTTCCTGATATGGCTAAGTTGTTAAATGTAGCGGAAACCATTAATAGCGTGGTGGAAGTTGAGTTGCTTATGGATGTGTCTTCAGTGCTGGTTGGGCCATTTATTGATGCGTTTGGTAAGCAATTGAACATTGACTTCAGTCACAGCCATCCTGCGCTGATCGCCCAACACGTCAAAGTCGCCGATTTGGTCAATGCCAAAAGAGCCAAATGGAAGCGTACGTTGGCCGTTGAAATTGTTTATGAAGTGGAGAATTACCAAATTAGTTGTGACCTGATGATGTTGTTTACGGAAGACTCCGTCTCTGTATTGGAAAATTTACTGTCCTATTTGGTTGAGGAAGATTGAATACATGAGTAGCGCAGCGGAAGATATGATTGAACTGCACTGGCTTTTTGATATGTTGCAACATATCGATGTGGGCTTGGTGGTATTAAATGAAAAGTATGAGGTCAAACTGTGGAACAGCTTTATGGAAAACCACAGTGGCGTCAGTTCTTCTATTGCCAAAGAACGCTCATTGTTTGATGTTTTTCCCAGTATCAACAGCAATTGGTTACAGCAAAAGTTAGATAATGTGATTGCTTTGCGTACCCCTATTTTTGTTTCTTGGGAGCAGCGTCCACACCTTTTTCCATTTAATAGCTACCGTCCAATCACCGGCATGGCCGACAAAATGTACCAAAATGTCGCGTTACGTCCCATTACCAATGCAGATGGCACTGTCAAGTTTGTGTGTATGGTGGTGTATGATGTGACCGATGTGGCCGTTAATAAAGAGTCCTTGTCCAGTGCAAATAGAAAGTTGGATTATTTAAGCAGAACCGACCCGCTTACTCAGCTACAAAACCGTGGCAGTCTGGATACAGAGCTCGCAACCACTTTTGACTTGGTGAAAAGTGGTAGGGGGACACACACCTTGGTGATGGCAGACATCGATCATTTTAAGAAAATAAACGACCAGTACGGGCATCCGGCAGGAGATTCTGTGCTTAGAGTCGTGGCCAAACTTCTTTCTGCAAGCACTCGAAAAGCAGATTTTATTAGTCGCTACGGTGGTGAAGAGTTCGCTATTTTACTGCTCAATACCGATGCTCAAGGTGCGCTTTTCTTTTGTGAAGCGGTACGCAAAAAAATTGCAGGAACAAAAATCAAAGTTCCGAATAATGAAATTTCTATCACCATGAGCTTTGGTTTGTCAGAGTCAACGCAGTTTGATGCCACTGCGTCTGATTGGCTTAGTCGATCGGATGGTGCCTTGTACAAAGCAAAAAAAGCTGGGCGTAACCGTTGTGAATTGGCTTCGCTCACCTAACATTGGGTGGCGTTTGTCTGTTTATTTGTACACTTCCTGAAGTGAATTTTTGGATTTTTCTCCCAGTAAGCACTCCCCTTGTGGATCAATCAAAATTCGTCCGTTCATCGCTTCTCGCCCTAGTAACATTCTGTATCCCATGCTGTCTCGGTTGGTTAATGTTACTTCAGCGTCCCACGTAATACCACCTAATGACAGAGCGACGCGGATAACAGGGCGGTTTTCTTTGTCACCACTTGAGCTTTTAATGACTCGGTGATCCACCAGTGCCGCCTCGCAGTGCACGGTTACCTTGCGGTTTTTTTGCAGTGGGTGGACGTCAAAACGTACCCAATGTTCATTATCACGGGTGAATCGCACAATATTGATCGCGTGCATTGACGATGTTTTTGCGCCAGAATCAATGCGCGCTTTGATGGCCGGAATGTTCAGCGATGGAAACGCGCACCACTCATCGCTGCCAATGATCATTTTTGCGTCGTTTTGTTGATTCATAAGCAATAAACACCTTTTATAATGGGGGCTAACACCTTGTTTCGTAGAAAGTCGCACCTTGAAACTGCTGTGTTTTATAACGCAAAAGTGCGGCTAGGTTAAGTCTTTATTGATGCGCAGCATGGCAATCTATTGTGTTTAGTTGTGATTGTCCCCCCAAACCATTGTAATCCTATTATCTAAAGTTAATATGGGCGTACAAAAATACTGTCTGGAGTAGTAGATGAATGGCCGACTGATGCAAGAGTTGGAAGAGCTGGGGGGAGAAATACGCCCGGCAAGCTTAAAAAAGTGTGATCAAATTCTTATTGAGCAACCCGGTTTCAGTGCGATTATCGCGTTATGGGGCGGGCATTTGGAGAGCTTTATTCCTGCTGGTCAAGAAGATCTTTTGTTTCAATCAGAGAACCTAGGAGGGGATGGGCGCTTTGAACGCCGCCATTTTGGTGTTCCTGTTTGTTGGCCTTGGTTTGGCGCGAATGAGGCGCAGGCCGATTACCCTGCCCATGGCCTTGCACGTTATTTTCGCTGGGAATTTATCGAAGCAGGACGTTTTAAAAATGGCGACGTAAAAATTGTTATTCGCCTAGCATCAGACAATCATCCATTAATTGAAGAAATGTGGCCGCAGGCGTTTGAATTACGTCAGGTGTTTCGTTTTTCGAGCAAGGGTTTTCGTATTAACTTTTCGGCGGCGAATTTATCCGATCAGCCGATGCCCATTAGCGAGGCATTGCACACGTATTTTAATGTGTCTGATAATCAAACGGCAGAAGTTCACGGCTTAGAGCAGGTCTCTTACGTCGATAAATTTGATAACGGTAGCCGACAGTTACAAGACGGTGTTGTGACACCTTGCGGTCCTATGGACCGAGTGTATTTATCAGCGCCGGAGATTTGTGAGATACAAGACCCAGGCTTTCAGCGTAGGCTTGTTATTCAAACAGAAGGCAGCCAAAGTACGATTTTATGGAATCCAGGGGCTGAAATTGCTCAGCAGCGCAGTGACATGGAAGACAATGATTATCGCCGTTTTGTCTGTGTTGAGACCGCCAACGCACTCAGTGATGCGTATTTTATTCCTGCTGGTGGCATTCATCAGTTAAAGGTTAAGGTGCGCCATAAGCCATTGACGTCAAACTAAAGCAACGACCCACACCAAAAAAGCCCATGTCACGCAACGTTGGCAGTGGGCTTTTTTATGAGGGTGATAAGCTATTATCCTGCTTAGTCTATGTTGTATTCCATGATTAAAGGCGCGTGATCAGAAAAACGCTGACCTTTGTAGATCGTGCCTCCTTGGATTAAGTTTTTGATTCCAGGTGTGGCAATTTGATAATCCAAACGGCCTCCTTCATCCAATTTCCAAGCGCGCTCGTAATCTGGCCACCAAGTATACTGTTTGTCTTGCTTATTTATTTGGCGAAAGGCGTCTATGTATTCCAATTCATTGAAAATTTCGTTCACCCATTTGCGCTCTTCTGGCAAAAAGCCCGAGTTACGCTGGTTAACAAACCAACTGCTCACGTCAATAGGGGAGCGAGCTACGTTCGCCGTGCCGCAAAAAATGAACTCGCGGCGCTTACGTCGCGTTTTAATTAAATGGTTTTTGAAGCCCTCCATAAAGCGATATTTGTGCTCCTGCAGCGCCTCTTCATGGTTGGAGCCATGGGGCGTAAGAAACGCACCAATACTGACTTTATCGAAATCCGCTTGGATAAAGCGCCCTTCAAAATCACATTCAGGAAACCCCATGCCTGTCATGATGGCTTTCGGCATGGTTTTGCTGTAAATCGCAACGCCCGCTTGCTCTGGATTTTCCATCGAATCAAAGAAGTACGTATTGTACCCAGGGGGAAAGAATACGCTGTCGCTAAGCGTCCGTTCCTCTGCCTGAATGTCTTGTAAACATACAACATCAGGGTCCTGACGAACCATCCATTCAAAAAAGCCGCGGTCGGCTGCTTGTCTTATACCGTTTACATTAAGGCTGATGACCTTCATTTCTGGTCCCTACAATTCCTAGCCGTGTGTTATATTAGCGCCTATCCAATGTTGGCATGGCTTTGCTCGTTCTTGGCGACGCTGTGTTGTGTATTATTTTTATCTTTCTGGAGATGGCATGAAACCTTACCAAAGAGACTTTATCAAATTCGCTATCGAACAAAATGTTTTGCGCTTTGGCGAATTTACACTTAAATCTGGCCGCGTGAGCCCCTACTTTTTTAACGCTGGCCTGTTCAGTTCAGGTCAAGCTTTAGCTAAATTGGGGCGGTTTTACGCAGCCTCATTAATGGAATCTAATGTTCCATTTGATGTTCTGTTTGGCCCAGCCTACAAAGGCATTCCATTGGCAACCACGACGGCCGTTGCCTTGTATGATTATCATAATGTAGATACACCATACGTTTTCAACCGCAAAGAAGCAAAAACTCACGGTGAAGGCGGCTCTCTTGTTGGTGCTCCCTTAGCAGGTAATGTCATGATTATTGATGACGTTATTACCGCAGGCACCGCCATTCGCGAAGTTATGGCCATTATCCAGCAGGTCAATGCTCAGCCTGCCGGTGTGCTCATCGCTTTGGATCGTCAAGAGCGAGGACAAGGCGAATTGTCTGCTATTCAGGAAGTCGAACGTGACTTCGGCATGCCTGTGATCAGTATCGTTTCTCTGCATGACATCATGACGTATTTAGCAGAACAGGACTCGCCTGAATTTGCACAACATCTTGATGCTGTTACTGCGTATCGTGATCAATACGGCATTTAACACTGCGAGTAAGGCTTGAGTAAGTCGCTCAAGCCTTAGCGATTTAGCATCAAATTTTGTGCCAATACTGACCATTGTTCTGTCCAAATATCCAAAGGCTTGACTTTGAATTCACTGCGCACGTAATGGCGTATTTTCCCTTCAATAATGGCAATGAGAAAATTCGCACAAGGTGCTACGCCCATCGCAGGTCGCAAACCTTGTTTCAAATCGGCTTCACGTATAACTTGTTTTAATTGCGTTTCTATTCGGTCGAAGACTTGAGCAATGCGAATACGCAAACGCTCTGTTTCGCCCGCCAGTGCGTCTGCTGTAAGCAATCGGCACATGCCGGGGTTTTGTTCCGCAAACCCAAGTACCAACGTGGTGATCATCTCTATTCGAGACACCACATTGCTTTCTTCTTGTACGATGCGATTAATGCGAGTGAACAACGTCTCTTCAATGAACTCGATCAAGCCTTCAAACATCTTCGCTTTACTAGGGAAATGACGATACAACGCCGCTTCCGATACGCCAACTTGCTTAGCCAGTGCCGCTGTTGTAATGCGTGCGCCTGGGCTGCTCTCTAGCATTTGAGCGAGGGCTTGCAATATTTGTGTGCGACGATCGTTTTTTTTGTTGCTCATTTGTCGAGTCCAGTTTTTAACCAGTATTATTCATTCATTGTATCAATCACGTAGAAGGTGCTATTCACCTGCTTTCGTGTTTGATATTAACGTACCAACACCCGTGTCGGTAAAAATTTCCAGCAAGGTGGCATGCGGCACTCGACCATCAATGATGTGTGCACTGGTCACTCCAGCGTTTACGGCCGACAAAGCGCAGCTAATCTTAGGTAGCATGCCGCCATAAATTGTGCCATCGGCGATTAAAGCATCGACTTGCGCCGTGCTTAACCCTGTTAATACATTGCCTTGTTTGTCTTGTACGCCAGAAATGTTGGTAAGCAGCATAAGCTTTTCAGCGCCAACCGCTTCGGCGACTTTGCCCGCCACAAGGTCAGCATTGATATTGTATGAATTGCCTTGATCGTCCACGCCAATAGGCGCGATAACAGGAATCATGTCGCTGTTTTCAAAGAACTTCAAAAAGCTGGTGTCAATGCTAGAGACTTCACCAACGTGACCAATATCGACTTGCTCTGGTGAGCTCATTCCTTCAGCTTGATGCTTCACAAACAGTTTTTTAGCCTTAATAAAGCGGCTGTCTTTGCCGGTAATACCAATGGCTTTACCGCCCGCTTCACAGATCAAGTTGACGATTTCTTTGTTTACTTGGCCGCCTAGCACCATTTCAACCACATCCATGGTCGCTGTGTCAGTAACACGCATGCCATTGATGAACTTGGACTCAATATTCAGCTTGTTAAGCATGTCGCCAATTTGTGGGCCACCACCGTGAACCACGATTGGATTGATGCCAATGGCTTTCATTAGAACGATGTCGCGAGCAAACCCAGCCTGAAGCGTTTCGTCAGTCATGGCGTTGCCACCGTATTTGATGACCAGTGTTTTACCGGCAAAGCGTTGGATATAAGGCAGTGATTCACTTAATACCTTAGCCACATCTAATGCAGATTCACGAGAAAAAGCCACGAATTACCTACTCCTGTAAACAAAATTGGGTTTTAACAATCGCTCTACACTCTGAGAATATCCATCGACCTAGCATTCCAGTAATTAATTAACGGCGGCCGTATGGCCTTAACAGTCAGGGCTGTAAATGAGTGTGAGCAACCACTTATGTTTGAAATAATAACGTGAACTTGCGGGATTAACTATATAAATTTGTATGAAAATTACGAGAATAGGTACATAAAATGCAAAACGTTTTGATTCAATAAAGATGGGTGAGTAAATGCAGTAACAAAGATAAAAAGAGTGAAATATTCTCACTCTTTTTATCTTGTTTTTACCAAATTCTATTGTCGTCCTGCGATGTTGCTATCGGCTGACTTACTTGGTGCCGGTGTGACCAAAGCCGCCTTCACCGCGTTCGGTGCTTTCAAACTCGGTCACAATGTTGAACTCTGCTTGCACTACAGGCAACAACACCAGTTGCGCGACGCGCTCACCGGGCTCAATAGTAAACGTCGTGTGTCCACGGTTCCAGCAAGACACCATGAGCTCACCTTGATAATCCGAATCGATCAGACCCACTAAATTACCCAACACAATGCCATGCTTATGACCTAAACCAGAGCGTGGCAAAATCGTCGCCGCTAAGTTTGGGTCTTGAATGAAAATAGATAAACCGGTGGGCAGGAGGGTGGTGTCGCCGGGTGCCAACTCAATCGCGTGATCCAGACAGGCGCGCAAATCCAACCCAGCCGAGCCTTCAGTAGCGTAAGTGGGAAGCGGGATTTCTTTACCAATTTTATCGCTGAGAATTTTTAATTGGATTGCTTGTTTCATTTTTCGTATCTCGTTTATTCGGGTGTTAACGGTATTATAACGTCGACGAGGAAAGTCGATATTGCTCAATGGTATCCACCAATTGAACGGCCAGTGCGCTTTTCGCGGCTTTGTCAGGTGACCAGATAGCGTCTTTGGTAATGACCGTGACTTGGTTGCTGTCCTGATTAAAACCAATATCAGAGCGTGACACGTCATTGGCAATGATGATATCGAGTCCTTTACGTTCTAATTTGCTTTTCGCGTAGTCTAGGACGTGTTGCGTCTCGGCAGCAAAACCGACCATAACCTTAGCGCGTTTTTGTCGCGCTAGTGTCGCAATAATGTCGGGGTTTTTTATCAGCGTCAGAGTGACTTCGTCTGTGTCCGTTTGCTTTTTCATTTTCTGATCACAGGCGGTTTTCATTTTAAAATCCGCCACGGCCGCGGCACCAATAAACACATCGGCTTGTTTTGTCATGGCTTGTTCACAAGCCGCTAACATGTCGTCGGCGCTTTTTGCCGACACAAGTTCAACGCCATGAGGTGCGGATAATTGAACCGGACCGCTGACAAGAGTGACTTTTGCACCGCGTTTCATTGCCGCTTCAGCCAGAGCATAACCCATTTTCCCCGAACTGTGATTACTGATATAGCGCACCGGATCAATGGCTTCCATGGTGGGGCCTGCGGTAATTACCCAATGCTGGCCAAGTAAGTCTTGCTCAATAATAGAAGACTGAAAGTGGGCATGTATCGCCGCAAAAATGTCCGCTGGTTCACTCATGCGCCCCGTACCCACATCACCACAGGCTTGCGCGCCATCAGCGGGGCCGATGTTCAGAACCCCACGACGTTTTAACAGCGCGGTATTGGCTTGCGTGGCAGGGTGCTTCCACATGGCTTGATTCATCGCGGGTGCAATCAGCACAGGCGATTCGGTAGCAAGGCAAAGCGTGGACAATAAATCGTTCGCCATGCCTTGGGCGTAGCGCGCCATAAAATCCGCTGAGGCAGGAGCGATGACGATCAAATCGGCCCATTTCGCTAATTCAATATGCCCCATTCCCGCTTCCGCATTTGGGTCTAATAACGTGCTGCGAACAGGGTGACCAGATATCGCTTGTAGCGTCATTTCAGTGACGAACGCTTTGGCGCCGTCGGTCAAGACCACCTGAACGTCTGCTCCCGCTTTGGTTAGTAGTCTAATCAGCTCAATGCTTTTATAAGCCGCAATGCCGCCGGTAATGCCTAACAAAATGCGTTTTTGAGCGAAATCTAACATAAAAAACTTCTCAATTGGGTCTGTGATGGCTATGGTTAGCAGCAGGCAGGACGCCTTTTTTATATTTTTTGCTTATTCCAATAAGCGCAAGATTATCATGGATCAAGGAGCAGATCATGGGGATTAATCACTGGCCGGAACAAGACAGGCCGCGGGAAAAGTTAATACACCAGGGAGCGGGTGCGCTGAGCGACTCAGAATTGCTGGCGATTTTTCTTCGTACCGGTACCCGTGGCATTAGTGCGGTGGAATTAGCGCGACAAATTTTGTCAGAGTTTGGCGGTTTGCGTGCGCTCATGTCGGCCAGCCGGGAAGACTTCTGCAAAGGATTTGGCTTGGGCGATGCAAAATACACGCAGTTGCAAGCGGTGCTGGAAATGTCCAAACGTCATTTACAAGAGCAACTGATGCGTGAAACGGTTTTTACCAGCGCAGAGCATGTTCGAGCTTACTTATCGTCGCAACTTCGTCATGCCCAGCGGGAAGTGTTTGCCGTATTGTTTCTTGATTCCCAGCATCGGCTGATTCGCTATGAAGAGCTGTTTTTTGGCACCATTGATGCGGCGGCTGTTTATCCAAGAGAAGTGGTTAAAGCCGCTTTGCAACATAACGCGGCCGCGGTCATTCTCGCGCACAATCACCCAAGTGGCGTTGCTGAACCAAGCCAAGCGGATATATCTATTACTGCCAGAATAAAAGAGGCGCTAAACCTTATCGACGTTAGGTTGCTTGATCACTTTGTGGTGGGAGATACGACGCCAGTATCTCTGGCAGAACGGGGCTTGGTCTAAATTGATCATTTTTTAACAAAAGAATTGCTCAATACCTGAGCTTATGGGAATATACGCGCCGCTATATCCTCGGTACGGGATTTTTTTGATTCATAAGGAATCATGCTCCGCCTGAGGAAGTGAAACACTTCCAATAATCTTCTGGATAGCAAAAGGTATTTAATTATGTCTCGCGTATGTCAAGTTACTGGGAAACGCCCTGTTACAGGTAATAACGTTTCTCACTCAAAACGCCGTACTAAGCGTCGTTTTCTTCCAAACCTTCATTGGCACCGTTTTTGGGTCGAAGGTGAAAACCGCTACATCCGTTTACGTGTCTCTTCTAAAGGTATGCGTATTATTGATAAAAAGGGCATTGAAACAGTTCTTGTTGAAATGCGCGCTAACGGCGAAAAAGTATAAGGATCTGAATCATGGCTTCTAAAGGCGCTCGCGATTTAATTCGCATGGTATCTTCTGCTGGTACTGGTCACTTTTACACAACTGACAAGAACAAGCGAAATACTCCTGACAAACTTGAAATGAAAAAGTTTGATCCAGTCGTACGTAAGCACGTTATGTACAAAGAAGCGAAAATTAAATAATTTTCGACTCTTGTCAAAAAAACCGACTCATTGAGTCGGTTTTTTTGTACCTAAATAGAACCAGCTGTTCGTTTGGTCAGTATTATTTTACTCACTTCATTAACGTCGAGGTCACGTATGCCAGAATTACCGGAAGTCGAAACCACCCTGCGAGGCATTGAGTCTAAACTGGTAGGGCGTTCCTTGGCCCGTGTCGATATTCGTCAGCCCAAACTACGCTGGTTGATCACCCCTGAGTTGAGCACCGAGATGGTTGGTGAGGTGATTACCCATCTGTCCCGTCGTGGTAAATATATTGGCATTCATACGGACAAAGGCACCTTAATCGTGCATTTGGGCATGTCGGGCAGCTTGTACTTTGTTCCAATAGAGACACCACCGCTGTTTCATGATCACGTGGATTTCTGTTTTGCCGACAATGATGTGTGGCTCAGGTACACAGACCCCAGACGGTTTGGTGCGATTTTATGGACAACCGACGACTGGAATGAGCATGCGCTGATCAAGCACCTTGGACCAGAGCCCTTGTCTGACGAGTTTAATGTTGAACAGCTCTATGCCCGCGCCAAAGGCCGAAAAGTTCCCATTAAAACCTTCATTATGGACAGCAAGGTGGTGGTTGGTGTAGGTAACATCTATGCGAACGAGGCTCTGTTCAAAGCCGGTATTCGCCCTGATCGATTGGCTGGCAAAATCAGCAAAGCGCGATTAGCGCGATTAGTTGAGTGTATTAAAGTCATTCTGGCCGCCGCCATTAAACAAGGTGGAACCACTCTGAAAGACTTTGTCGGCGGAGACGGTAAGCCGGGTTACTTCAAACAAGAACTCGCCGTGTACGGACGAGCAGACAAACCGTGTTTAACGTGCCAAAAGCCATTGAAAGAAATTCGTCAAGCGCAACGCAGTACGGTGTTCTGTTTTTATTGCCAATCCTGACCATTTGTTTATAGTTAGGCATAAGAATTGCTTTTTAAGCTTAGAAAGGTGTTGTTGCCCCTCTCAAAGAGGGGCGCACTGTGAAAACGCGGTGGTTGGCGCCAGAAAACAGACAGATTGCATTGCGGTAATGTTGGAATGGGTTTATTTTTGACCAGTTAGGCAAGTCCAGCCTTTGCCTGAAATAATCCGTTTTCTTAGTGAGACATAGGGTCAAGTTTTACGGGGTTTCCAAGTGTAATCCTTGTCCAAATGACAGAAACAACATAAATAAACAACAGAGTTGAATGATACATTATCTTAATTAAACGTGTGCTCAAATTAAAAAATAAGAGGAATTGGAATGAAAGCTGCTTTTTTTGCGTCCGTAACAGCATTGGCCATCTCATCAAGCATAGCTCATGCTGCCATTGAACCTGCGGTCGTGTATGACCAAGCCGGTAAGTTTGATAAGTCTTTTAACGAAGGCGTATTTAATGGTGTAAAACAATACACGGCGGAAACCGGTATTCAAGTTCGTGAATTTGAACCAAAGAACGAAGCTCAGGTTGAACAAGGTTTGCGTCGTTTAGCTAAACGTGGATACTCGCCTATTGTTACCGTCGGTTTTAATATGACTTCTGCTGTAGAAAAAGTAGCGAAGGATTTCCCTAATATTAACTTCACGTTAATTGACGGTGTGATTGACCTGCCAAATGTGCAATCTGTGGTGTTTAAAGAGCATGAAGGCTCGTTTATCGTTGGCGCGTTGGCAGCGATGGCGTCTAAAACCGACACCGTAGGTTTTGTTGGTGGTATGGATATTCCTCTTATTCGCAAGTTCGGTTGTGGTTACGAGCAAGGCGTAAAATACGTTTCTGCTAACGCAACTGTTCTTCAAAATATGACTGGCTCAACTGGCGCGGCGTTTAACGACCCAACGAAGGGCTCTGAATTAGCGAAAAGCCAGTTCTCTAAAGGCGCGGATGTGGTTTTTGCTGCAGCGGGCGGTACAGGCATCGGGGTTTATCAAGCCGCGAAAGACGACGGTAAGCTAGCGATTGGTGTTGACTCCAACCAAAACCACATTCAGCCAGGCACCATGTTGACCTCTATGGTAAAGCGCGTTGATCAGGCGGCCTACAAAACCTATAAAGACGCTGCGGCAGGGACTTGGATGCCTGGTTTAGTGGTTCTAGGTTTGGCTGAGGGTGGCGTAGATTGGGCGCAAGACGACAATAACGCGGCTCTTATTAGCACGCAAATGAAAGCGAAGATCGCTGACATTCGTGCCAATATCATCAGTGGTGATATTCAAGTGCACGATTACATGTCAGACAACACGTGTAACTACTAATTCGCATAACAAAACAGCTGCCAGCGTTGAGCGGGTAGCTGTTTTTTTTGCTTTAGAGTGTTCCATTTTAAGCAGATAAATGACGTTAGATATGACGAATAAAACCATGCCATACGCAATTGAATTGCGCGATATTAGCAAACGATTTGGTGCCGTACAGGCCAACAAAGACATTTGTTTACAAGTAGCTGCGGGCACGATTCACGGTATTATCGGTGAAAACGGCGCGGGTAAATCGACTCTGATGAGTATCATTTATGGCTTTTATGAAGCCGATACCGGTCACATAGAAATAGACGGGCAGCGCGTTGATATTCGCAGTTCTGAAGGCGCGATTCAGGCGGGCATCGGTATGGTGCATCAGCACTTTATGCTGGTGGAAAATTTCAGTGTGCTTGAAAACGTCATGTTGGGTGCCGAGGGTGGTGTCTTGCTGAAAAACGGCATGGTTGCAGCACGAGTCGAGTTGCAACGTCTGGCACAAGAATACAGCCTAGACATCGATGTGGATGCCATTGTCGAGGAATTACCTGTAGGTCTGCAGCAGCGTGTGGAAATCCTCAAAGCGCTTTATCGCGGCGCTCGTATTTTAATATTAGACGAGCCTACAGGCGTACTCACACCACAAGAGGCGGATCATTTATTCCGTATCCTAAAAGCCCTCAAAGAGCAGGGCGTCACCGTATTATTAATCACACACAAGTTACGCGAAATCATGGCGTCCACCGACAATGTGTCGGTGATGCGCCAAGGTGAAATGGTCGCGCACCGTGATACCGCCAGCACGAGCAAAGAAGAGCTAGCCGAATTAATGGTGGGCAAAAAAGTCCGTCTGACGGTCAACAAAGACGAAGCCAAACCAAGCCAAGTGTTGTTGTCAGCAAAGCATTTATCCCAATTTGACAGCCAAGGCGTGAAGCGCTTGAAGGACGTCAGTTTAACGCTGCGTGCGGGCGAGATTTTGGGTGTTGCCGGTGTGTCTGGCAACGGACAAAGTGAATTACTCAACGTTTTATCGGGCATTACCACCATGGACGAAGGCGAGATCGAATTCGCCGGCGAAACCATCAGTGCGAAAACGCCGAAGAACGCGGCCCAAATGCGCGATTTGAAAATGGCTCATGTGCCAGAAGATCGCCACAAAATGGGCTTGGTGACGGGGTTTGAAGCTTACGAGGCGGCTGTGCTGGGTTATCACAATTCGGATGTTTACAACGGCAAAATTCTAATGAACCGCCAAGCCATGCTTGACGAATGCAACACGCGAATGGCGGCATGGGACGTACGTCCGCCTAATCCGCATTTGAAAACCGCGAACTTTTCCGGAGGCAATCAACAGAAGATCGTGATTGCCCGAGAAGTAGAACAAAACCCCGACGTCTTGTTGATCGGCCAGCCAACGCGCGGCGTGGACATAGGTGCGATTGAAAACATACACGAACAAATCGTGAAACTCAGAGACTCTGGCAAAGCCATTTTGCTGGTGTCGGTAGAATTGGATGAAATTATGGCGTTAAGTGATCGCATCCTAGTGATGTTTGACGGAGCGGTGGTCGGCGAACTTGACGCAAAAGACGCCGACGAACGCACTCTTGGCTTGATGATGGCGAATGCTTTCACAGACTCAAACAGCGAGCAAAGCGATGCACAAGGAGCCACCGTATGAGTCAAGCAAAAGTACCGGCGTGGGTCAACATTGCCCTGATTCCGATTTTGAATATCTTACTGGCGTTTCTTGTGTCTGGTCTGGTGATTTTGGCGATTGGGGAAAACCCGCTTGAAGCCGCAGGTTACTTAATCTACGGCGCCTTTGGGTACGACGAAGGCATTGGTTACACCCTGTATTATGCCACTAACTTGATTTTTACCGGCTTGGCAGTTTCCGTGGCGTTTAAAGGTGGCTTGTTCAACATCGGTGGCGAGGGCCAGGCGTACATTGGGGGGTTGGGCGTAGGCTTAATTTGTCTGTCGCTGGATCATACCATGCCATTTTATGTGATTGCGCCGCTGGCGATTATCGGTTCTGCGATATTTGGCGCAGCTTGGGCGTATATTCCTGCGTATTTGCAGGCACGTCGCGGCAGTCACATTGTTATTACCACCATCATGTTTAACTTTATCGCTTCTTCTTTAATGGTGTATTTGATCGTTAATTGGCTAAAAGAAGATGGCCGTATGGCACCTAATAGCCGAACGTTTGAAGAAAATGCTTGGCTGCCGTATCTGCACGAACTCTTATCACCACTGGGCATTGATATCGGTGACTCGCCATTGAATTTGGCGTTCATCTGGGCGCTGTTATGTTGTGTGTTTGTGTGGGGCTTGGTGTGGCATACCCGTTGGGGTTATCAGTTGCGTACCTTGGGTACTAACCCGACAGCCGCGCGTTACGCAGGCATAGACACGGCGAAGGTCACGATTTGGGCTATGCTCATTTCGGGCGGTTTGGCGGGTTTTGTTGGCCTAAATGAAATCATGGGCGTGAATCATAACTTGTTGCTGAACTTCACCGCAGGCTATGGTTTTGCCGGTATCGCCGTCGCTTTGATGGGACGAAATCATCCTATTGGGATTATTTTAGCGGCCATGTTGTTTGGTGCTCTGTATCAAGGTGGCGCTGAATTGGCGTTTGAAATCCCGACCATTACGCCAGAAATTGTCGTGGTGATTCAAGGTTTGGTGATCTTGTTTTCAGGTGCGCTTGAACACATGTTTAAAGATCGTATCGAAGGCTTTTTTATTCGCAGAGCGGTCGCGTAGGGGAAAACTATGTTTGAAACATTGATACTTATGTTGGACGCAACGATGCGTGTGTCCACGCCGTTGATTTTGGCCGCATTGGCAGGGCTGTATTCTGAACGGGCCGGTATTGTCGACATTGGCTTAGAAGGCAAGATTCTTGGCAGTGCGTTTGCCGCTGCTGCTGCCGCCTCGGTGTTTGGTTCCGCTTGGATTGGGTTGTTGTTCGGCATTATGGCGTCGGTGTCTTTAGCGATGATCCATGGCTTTGCCTGCATCACCCATCGTGGCGATCATATCGTGTCCGGTGTGGCGATCAATACCATAGTAGCGGGCTTAACGGTGACTTTGTCGATGCATTGGTTTGGTATGGGCGGGCAAACGCCGGCTTTGTCTGGCGATGCGCGTTTCTTAGAAATTACCTTTCCGTTTGCCGATGCTCTGCGAGAGGTGCCGGTATTGGGGCTGATTTATTCGGACTTATTGAGCGGTCATAATATTCTTGTGTATTTGGCTTTCTTGATGGTGCCGGTGACCTATTGGGTGATCTACAAAACTCGCTTTGGTTTGCGCCTTCGTGCCGTCGGTGAAAACCCTCATGCGGTGGACACTGCGGGGATCTCTGTGGCTTTTATTCGTTACCGCGCTTTGATCGTGTGTGGCATCTTGTGTGGTTTAGCAGGGGCTTACTTATCAACCGCGCACAACGCAGGCTTCCTAAAAGACATGAGTGCCGGTAAAGGCTACATGGCGCTGGCGGCGTTGATTTTTGGTAAATGGCGCCCCGTGCCCGTCTTGCTGGCGTGTTTGTTATTTGGTTTCTTAGACGCGGTGGCGATTCGCATGCAAGGCGTGGTGATTCCAGGCATTGGCGAAGTGCCGGTACAAGCCATCGAAGTCTTACCATACGTATTAACTGTCTTACTGTTGGCGGGCTTTATCGGCAAAGCGGTGGGGCCGAAAGCCATTGGTCGTCCTTACGTGAAAGAGCGAGCTTGATATGACCAACAAAGTCTTGCTCACTTTGGCCAATGCCGCGATGAATAAGGCCTATGTGCCTTATTCCCGCTTTCAGGTGGGCGCGGTGATTGAGACTCGCTCTGGTGAGGTTTATTCTGGCTGCAATGTGGAAAACGCGGCTTATCCAGAAGGCACCTGCGCTGAAGCCGGTGCCATAGCCGCCATGGTGCTCGGCGGTGACACAGAGATCAAACACATTTACGTGATGGGCAAAGGCGACCTTTTGGTGACGCCGTGTGGCGGCTGCCGTCAAAAGATCCGTGAGTTTTCCAGCGCCGACACCCAGATTCATATTTGTGACGAACACGGCGTACGCAAAACCTTGACCATGGAAGAACTACTGCCGTTTTCCTTTGGGCCTGACAACCTCTTACTTAAAAACTGAATACTTAAAAACTGAATACTTAAAAACTAAATATCTGAAAACAGAAAATTTAGCTTTTTAAGCATTTCTCCAGTAGCGATGGGGTGAGTTTTAGGGTGGCGATGACTTGGCCGAAGTCGTCTTCGTCTCGCTTTATGCTAAAGCCTAAGTGTTTGCAAAAGTCGATCATGTGTTTGTTTTCCGCTAATACAATGCCTTTCATGACCTTGATGCCTTTGTCAGCGGCGACTTGAAACAGTTGTCGCATAAGATACGAGGCCAATCCCAATCCTTGATATTCATCGCCTAGCACCACAGCAAATTCACAGCTTTGGTCATCGAAGTTGTCGATGTAGCGAGCGGTGCCGATGAGCACGTTTTGATCGTCTTTATTGATCACGGCCAGCAACGCCATTTCTCGGTCATAGTCGATGTGCGACAGGCTGGATAGCATGCGCGGCGTTAATTCTTCTATGCTAGAAATGAAGCGAAAGTAGCGAGTTTCGTGGGACATGCTACGGACAAAATCCGCTAAAATCGCAGAATCTCTGGGTAATACCGGTCTGATTGTGGCGATGTCGCCATTTTTTAGCGCTCGTTCCGACACCCATTGGCGCGGATAAGGATGAATGGCAAGGTGCTCGTAGCGTCGCCAATTTTTGCATGAACGCAAGCTCGCGGTGACATCGGCGTAGACGCTGCCGCTGTCGTGGATGCGCACGTCGGCTAATTCTAAGTTTTCGATCTCGGGCAGTTCGCACACCATGGTGGACAAATTGCGCAGCAGGCTTTCGAGTTCGAAAGATTCTTCCCCTGGAAATGCGCGCTGGATTAGATCCTTCGCCAAAATAGTGTTTAGCGGTGGCAATGCCACGGCTTCTGCTTGTTTGTGTTGCTGTGCGCCTTCCAGAGATAACCCAATGGCGGGGCCAAATACGGCGTCTTGAAATACCCGCAAATGGATCGGCGCAAACAGCTGATGGGACGCTTGGCGACGGGTAATAATACGAATGTGAAACAGCTCAAAAATGTCCCGTAGGGCGTCCGCTTGCGGTGTGCGTTGCCCATTTTTGTAGAGCTGAGCCAGTGTGTTTGTTGCTTCTGAGACATCAATTTTAAAGCGAAACGCATGGCTGTCTGGGGCTTGTTTGGCTAATAATTGATTGCGTTGAAATTGCACCAAAAACTGAAAGCCCTCAATAGCGGTTTCTGGGGTCCTAAAAGTTGGAATACCCGCCTCATTAATGCGGGTACGCATGTTGGTCATGTTACCGCCGCCGAGCAAACACACCATCACGAGCTTTTTCTGTGTTCTGTGCAGCTTGGTGATCAGGTTGTACAACGAATCAATATCAATTAACGCGGTGGGGCTGAGCGTCAGTAAGACAGCACCGCATTCTGGATTATTAAGCGCATCGGCGGCCAGATCGATAAAGAGATCCGTAGCACAACTCGCCCAAACGGTCGTTACTGGGCCAATATAACCCCGTCCTGCCATGGTCGTTTCGAGTTTCTCACGCAGTTCGCCTTCTGGTTTGAGTAAGTCGATGTCCAGTTCCATGGCGCGTTGGGCGGCTAATTCCCCCGGGCCAGCCCCGTTACCGATAATTAATAACGAGCCATCTTTGACGCGGCGAGCGTTGGTCATGACCGAGGCGGCGGCGATTAAGTCGTTTAAGCGTTTGCCTCGAACGGCACCCGTTCGGCTAAGGGCAGCGTCTAAAACGCGCTCATCGGCACCGATAGAATGTTCCGTCACAACGGCTACGGGTTTACTGCGGCCCGTGGCGCGCAAGCTGCTGAGAAAGCGTGTTGGACGGCCAATTTTTTGCAAATACATCAAAATGGCTTGGCTTTCGAAGTCGTTCGACAAATAGTCCAACACTTGCGCTGGCATCACATCCACGGGCGTTCCCATGGACACTACTTGTGAAAACCCGATGCCTTGCCACGTTGCCCAATCGACTAAGGCACTGGCAACGGTGCCAGATTGCGACATGAGTGCTAATCGCCCAGGTAAAGGTTGAGTGAGGCCAAGCCAAGCAAAGACGCCTTGCTTGGGTCGACAAATCCCAAAGCTATTTGGCCCGAGTAAACGCACATTATGTTGACGTAATGCCGCGGTGAGGGCGTCGGGTGTTTCGCTCGTCCAAGACAGCATGAGCAAAGAGCCAATGCCTACCGCGCCGCAGCCTGCAATCAACTGTTCCATGGTAGATTGGCTATGCTGGCCGACTAAAACCGCTAAGTCGGGCTGTGTCGGTAAGTCGAGAAAACGAGCAAACAGCGGAAAAGAAAACGTGTTGGCTGGCGGTGAACCAACCAAAAACACCGGGCAGGATTTTTTCGCCTGGGACAAAGTGGTAAGCAGCGCCAGCATAAGAGGGTCGTGTGCATCGTCGCCGGTGAGCACCACCATAGATTGTGGCGCAAGTAGAGAGTGAAGGGCATGTTGACTCACGGGCGATTCTCCTAATGCTGAGTTCATCCTATGACAATACCATAGGTTTTGATTGGGCGAATGGTAGACCATGGTAGGGTAGATTGTCTTTGTCTCTTGTGTTGATATTGAGCAATTAAGTATCAAAAAAATAAGAATCTTATTGGAATATCAGATGACTACGGCTTACATCACACACACTTCTTGCGATAAGCATAATATGGGAGACGATCATCCGGAGTCTCCTATGCGTCTTGGTGCGATCCAGAATCGTTTAATCATGGGTCAGTTAATGGATTTTTTGCGTCGATTGGAAGCGCAGCCCGCCACTCGCGAGCAATTGATCGATACGCATGATGAGGCTTATGTCAACTCCATTTTTGACCGCGCGCCAGAAGAAGGGCATGTGGAATTAGAGCCAGAAACCCTAATGATGCCACAAACGTTAGAAGCCGCTTTGTATGCCGCAGGTTCTGTCGTTCAAGCGGTGGATGTGGTGATGTCGGGGGAGATGGACAACGCTTTTTGCGCTATTCGCCCGCCGGGCCACCATGCAGAATACGATAAGGCCATGGGGTTTTGTTTGTTTAATAATATAGCCGTCGGCGCGCGCCACGCGGTGCGACAGTACGGCTTGCAGCGCGTTGCCATTATTGATTTTGATGTTCACCATGGCAACGGCACGGAAGACATCTTTAAATCCGATGCGAATGTTATGTATGCCTCCAGTTATCAGCATCCATTTTACCCTTACAGTGATCCAGGCGCATCCCACGACAATATTTTGCACATGCCCTTGGCCGCTGGGTCTGGCAGTGAGGCGTTTCAAGCGATTATTACTGAGCAATTACTGCCTGCATTGGAGGCTTTTAAGCCGGACTTAGTGATGCTGTCGGCAGGCTTTGATGCCCATAAAGAAGACCCAATGGGTCAGCTTCGATTAAGTGAATCGGATTTTACCTGGATTACCGATGTTTTAATGGACGTGGCCGATCGTCATTGCGGTGGCAAGGTGGTCTCGGTATTAGAAGGCGGCTACAACATAGACGCCCTAGGTCGTGCGGCGTTTTGTCATATTAAAAGTTTGATGCGCTTGTGATTCTTAAGTAGCACGAAAAGTACGGCGGGTGTCGATCGGTGCTTGCCCAAAAAAACGATGATACGTACGACTAAAATGCGCGGAACTGACAAAACCACAGGCAATCGAAATCTCAAAAATGCTTAAACTGGATTGCTGTATTAATTGACGAGCCTGATTTAAGCGTAATTCTAAATAATAGCGTGCTGGCGTCACACCGACGTTTATCTTAAACAGCCGCTCTATTTGGCGACGTGAAATACCGACCAATGCGGCTATCTCGTCGATACCCAATAGGTCTTCAAGGTTATTTTCCATCAATAAAATAGAGTCTTTGACGCAATCGGGTATGTTGAGTTCGGAGCGTAAAAAATGTTGGGCCACTTTTGCGCTGGAGCTATTTCTATCGGAACCAATGACTTCTGCAACGGCGTCTGCGTAGTCTTTTCCATAAGAGGTCGAAATAAAATGCAGCATCATGTCCAATGCGCTGTTTGGGCCAGAGCAGGTTAATATCGCGCCGGCGTCAGTAAAAGCAGAGGTAGATACGCTTAAGTCCGGAAAGTGTTCTTCCATAATGGCTTTGTTGTCTTTATGGATCGACATGGCGTTTCCGATGTGTATTTTGCTGTCCGCAATGTAAAAGCCCCCATTCCAAAGACCCAGAATCGGGTTGTTTAGTTGCGCGGCTTTTGCAATCTGTTTTCGCAGAATAGGTTCGGCTTTTAGTGCGCTCCTGTAGCCACCGCAAATAATCAGCATGGAATCCTGATCGATTACCATGTCTTGCAGTTTGCCATCGGTGGCCAATTCTATTGAAACATCAGATAAAGCTTTTGAATTCTGTAAGCTGTAGGTTTTGCATTCGTAAACCGGATGATCATATACCATGTTTAATGTGACTAAAGTGTCTAACGCAACCGAAAAACAGGACATTGAAAAATGATCAAGCAGAACAAAATTGGCTCTTTTGGGCGATGTCGTGACGGCTTGTGTTAGGCCTGAGCGAGTAAAGGCAAGGTTTGAACGCTTTAAATGGCTTTGAAATTGCGATGTGGTAAGTTTTGTATCAGCGGCCGCCATACCTTAAACCTTGTTGTTATTTTGCGAACACAATATCCCATATTGGAAGCAAAATAAACGCTAAGGTTCATGGGGTTATGTTTATCAACTTACCAGTGTATAGAGATGGGTTTATCGGCATCGTGAGCGAAAAAATACCCAGCTTTTGGCGTCACAAAAACCGTTTGACCTTTTTCAAAGCCATGCTTATCGAAGGCTTTATGTGGCAAGTCGATTTCCCATACCTCTTGGCTGTGCCAACCGATGGGCGACAGTTCAAGGTGGACTTCGGCGCCGATCAAGTTAATCGCGACCACTTTTAACGGTAAATTCGCCTGAGCCGTGGGCGCATCTGAGACGAAAAACTCGTGGGAACGGATATACAACTGGCCGTCTTTTGGCGTACCAAGGGTGTGTTGTTCCGGCAAATTGATATAAGCCTGCTCGTTCTGCCATTTTCCTTCAAATGCCTTGCTTTCAAAAACATTGGCATTGCCAAGAAAGTCAAACACAAAACGACTGTTGGGCGAGGCATACAGGGCCCCAGGTTGATCGACTTGTTCGATGTGGCCATTGCTCATCACCACAACGCGATCTGACAATTCCAGCGCTTCTTCTTGGTCGTGGGTGACGAACACGCTGGTGAACCCGAGCTCTTCGTGTAACCCCCGCAGCCAGCGGCGCAGTTCTTTGCGTACTTTGGCGTCTAGCGCACCGAACGGCTCATCGAGCAGCAAGACTTCCGGTTGTGTCGCCAAAGCACGGGCCAAGGCGATACGCTGTTTTTGGCCACCAGATAGTTGCGACGGGAAGCGATTTGCCAAGTGCGCGAGCTGCACCATATCGAGCAAATGCATGACGCGCTTTTTGATGTCGCTTGGGCTTGGGCGTTCTTTGCGGGGTAACACATCCAGACCAAAGGCCACGTTGTCGGCCACCGTCATGTGTCGAAATAAGGCGTAGTTTTGGAACACAAAGCCCACGCGACGATCGCGCACGTGCAAGTGGGTTACGTCGCGGTCGCCAAATTGAATACGCCCTGTGTCGGCGCCTTCTAATCCGGCAATGATACGCAAAAGGGTGGTTTTGCCGGACCCCGATGGGCCGAGCAAACCGATCATTTCGCCTTCTTGAATGTCCAAAGACAGAGGCGACAAGGCCTGAAATTGGCCAAAGGTTTTGGAAATCTGTTCAATCAAAATACTCATAACGTCGCTTCCTGTCGTTCTTGGCGCCATTCGATAAAGGCTTTAAATAGCAAGGTCAGTAGGGCAATCAACGCCAGCAAGGAGGCGCTGGCGAAGGCCGCGGCGGCTTGGTAATCCTCGTATTGCAACTGCACATGCAAAGGCAAGGTATTGGTTTCGCCACGAATATTGCCCGACACCACAGACACGGCACCGAATTCGCCGACGGCGCGTGCGTTGGTGAGAATCACCCCGTAAATCAGCGCCCACTTGATGTTAGGCAGAGTGACACGACGGAACAGTTGCCAGCCCGATGCGCCCAAAATCACCGCCGCTTCTTCGTCTTCGCGGCCTTGTTGTTGCATTAAGGGAATCAGTTCCCGTGCGACAAAGGGGCAGGTAACAAACACGGTAACCATAACAATGCCGGGCCAAGCGAACATCAGCTGAATGTCTTGCTCGTACAACCAAGAGCCGATCCAGCCATTGTTGCCATAGAGCAGCAAATACAACAAACCGGCGACCACCGGCGACACGGCAAAGGGGATGTCCATCAGCGTCATTAACAGTTTGCGCCCGGGGAATTCAAAGCGGGTGACTGACCAGGCCAGCATGACGCCAAACACCAAGTTGATCGGCACGGTCAACGCCGCGACCACCAAGGTCAAACCGATGGCGTGCAAGGTATCGGCTTCGAGTAAACTATTGAAATAGTGTGCTGCACCTTCCACAAAGGCTTGTTGGAAAATAGCGACCAGCGGCACCAGCAGCAAAATTGTGGTTAAAAATAAGGTCAAACCAATCAACAGCCATTTGACCCAAGGGCTGTCGCCAACACGCAGTTGGCTAGAAGCGCTTTTTTTAGACATGAGCGTTTTAGAGGACATAAGGGTTCCCAGTAAATAGACCTAGTTGCGTCCATGAAGACGACGTAAATAACGCGCCTGCCAGATATTAATCGCGAACAAGAGAATCAGCGACGCCATCAACACCACCGAGGCAATGGCGCTGGCAGCAGGGAAATCGAATTCTTGTAAGCTGACGAAAATCATCAATGAGGTGATTTCGCTCACATAAGGCATGTTGCCAGCGATAAAGATCACCGCGCCAAATTCCCCTAAGCTGCGAGTAAACGACAAGGCAACCCCCGTCATCAAGGCGGGCCACAATGCCGGAAAAATCACGCGACGAAACACCGACCAGTCCGACGCGCCCAAGGTCATGCCGGCTTCTTCTTCCTCGGGGGACAATTCTTCCAACACCGGCTGCACGGTGCGCACCACAAAGGGAATGCTGGTGAACGCCATGGCGAGCACAATGCCCCACGGCGTGTAAGCGACTTTTAAACCGAGGCTTTCTAGCACATTGCCGTACCAACCGTTTTGCGCGTACAGAGTGGCTAAGGTAATACCGGCGACCGCGGTGGGCAGGGCAAAGGGCAAATCCACCAAGGCATCGAGAATGCGACGGCCCCAAAAATCGTAACGCACCAAGACCCACGCCAATAACAAGCCAAAAAAGCCATTAAAAATCGACGCGATCAAGGCCGCCCACAGGGTGACTTTATAACTGGCGACCACGCGTTCGTCGCTGATCACTTCCCAATAGCGTTCCCAGCCCATGTCCACCGATTGCATGATCAAGCCGGTCATCGGCAGCAAAAGAATCAAGCTTATAAACAGCAGGGAAGTGCCCAGACTCAAACTCAGTCCGGGAAGGACGCGTTTGTGGCGAGGACGAATGTCGGCGGCGCGTAATTGTGTTGCCATCTGGTTGCCTATGGGTGAGTCGTATTGGTTAGGGTTACTCGCTGTGAAACAGAAAAGCCGAACACAAAGGTGCTCGGCTTAGTCACTTAAGTTAAAGTCTAGCGACGCTGTAATTGATCCAATTTGCCGCCGTTTTTAAAGATCTCTTGGGTGGCCTTTGGCCAGCCGCCAGCGATCTCTTCTACCGTCAGCAAGGTCACTTCTGGGAACTGCTCAGCAAATTCCGCTTTGACTACTTCGTTGTGTACACGGTAGTTAAAGCCCGCCAACAAACGCTGTGATGCTTCGCTGTACAAGTAGTTTAGGTACTCGTGTGACACGGCTTCTGAATCGTTGCGCTTGGCATTTTTTTCTACCACAGCCACGGGGAATTCCGCCAAAATAGACGTTTTTGGTACCACCACTTGATATTCGTCTGCGCCGTATTGGTTGCGAATGTTGTTTACTTCGGATTCAAAAGTGATGAGCACATCGCCAATGCCACGCTCAACGAAAGTCGTCGTTGCGCCACGACCGCCGGTGTCAAATACCGCGACGTTTTTCAAAAAGGTTTTCAAAAAGTCGTCCACGGCGGCTTCTTGGTCTTTGCCGAAGGTTTTTTGTGCGTAACCTTGTGCCGCCAAGTAGGTGTAACGACCGTTGCCCGAGGTTTTTGGATTTGGGAATACCAAGGCCACGTCGTCACGAACTAAATCGCCCCAACTTTGAATGTTTTTTGGGTTGCCCTTACGTACCAAAAACGCGGTGGTGGAATAGTAAGGCGAACTGTCGTTCGGGAAGGCTTTTTTCCAATCCGCCGGAATCATTTTTGCCTTGTCGTGCAGCACTTGCACGTCGGTGACCTGGTTAAACGTCACTACATCGGCGGACAAGCCATTCATGATGGCGTTAGCTTGTTTAGAAGAGCCCGCATGAGATTGCTTGATCTCGATGGTTTTACCGGTCGTTTCCAACCAGTGCTTTTCAAACGTCGGGTTGTAGGTCGCGAACAGCTCGCGAGCGATGTCGTAAGAGGTGTTCAAAATCGTTTGATCTGCCGCCGATGCGTGTACCGCACCGCTCAGCAATACGGTGCCGACAAGGGATTTAAGGGCACGTGGTGTAAATGTCATAATAACCTCATTTGGGCTGCGTTAATGTTCAATGACCGCAAGGTTAATTAAATGATTTGGTTATTACAATGGATTTTAATAAAACATTTAGGAATATAGATAGGACGTTCTGTTGGGGTGCTTTGTTTTGGTATTGTTTCAATATTGGTTCAATACTTTCGCGTAAAAATAGGCATTATTTTTCCTTACTCAGCACCAACGCGTGCAGCCAGTCCATGAAAATGATCAGCCTTTTTGGGGGGAGGCGACGGGAGGGATAAAGCAAGGAAACGGGCATGGGCTGCGCTTCATATTGGGTTAAAACCGGTATTAATCGCTTTTCCTCTATGAGGGCTTCGACGCCGATAACGGGAATTTGAGCGATGCCCAAACCGGATAAGCAGGCATTCAAATACGCCTCGGTGCCATTTACCGCGATGCGACTTGGCATGGCAAGCTGTTTAACCTGATCGCCCTCCATGTATTCAAAGTGTGCTTCTACGTTGCCCAGAGTATGGGAATATTCGATCAGTCTGTGATGGGCTAAATCCGCTAATGTGGTCGGCATGCCATATTGCGCGACATATTCGGCGGAGACGCAATTGATACTGCGATAGAGGGTTAAGGGCCGGGCTATTAAGTCACTGTTAGTTAATTCGCCCACGCGAATAACGCAATCTAGGCCTTCTTTGACGGGGTCCACTCGATAATCCGCACTGCTTATTTTCAGCCGTAAGTTGGGGTATGTGGCAAGAAAACGAGAAAGATGAGGGATCACAACGGTGGCAGCAAAGCGGCTTGGCATGTCAATGCGCAGCGTGCCTCGGATGTCGTCAGGGTTACGTTGAAACTGGCTGTTGAGAGCATCCACTTCTGCCAACAGCGTTTGACACTGTGGCAAGTAGGTTTCGCCATCTTGGGTGAGTGTGACACTGCGCGTGCTGCGATGAAACAGCCTAACGCCAAGCTGTTTTTCAAGGTCTTGTACCGAGGCTGAGATACTCGACTTAGGTAAGCCAAGTGTCTCGGCGGCTTTTGTGAAGCTACGGGTGTGAGCGACCAAGACAAAGCGCTGCATGGCATCTATTTGATCCATTGTACTGTCCTTATTATCGATTGCATTGGCCTTTTATCCATTGCATTGGCCTTTTGTTCGTTATATCCGAACAATGTTAACATTTTTGGTTCGTTTATCTCTCTAAATAACTCGCCTATGCTCTACAGCCTCATTGCTTCACCCTGTTTCAACGGGTGTCAGTAACTAGATTCGATTCATCAGAGCAGCCAATACGCAGTGGAGTAGACAATGAACAAGTTAGCAATTATTACTGGTGGTAGCCGTGGTTTAGGCCGAAACAGTGCGTTAGCACTGGCAAACAAAGGGGTCGATGTGATTTTTACTTACCATCGCAATGCTCAAGCTGCTCAAGACGTGGTGGAAGAGATCAAAAAAACCGGTCAAAAAGCCGTGGCTTTACCATTAGATACGAGAGACTTTGGGGCTTTTCCAGGGTTTGTAAGCTCAGTGGCGTCTATTTTGGAGGAGGCGTTTTCTCGTCACGATTTTGATTATTTACTGAATAACGCAGGGACAGGCCATCACGCGAGCTTAGAAGAGACCACCTACGAGGCGTTAGAGGACATGTTAGCCACCCACGTGAAAGGGCCTTTTTTCATCACGCAAGCCTTGTTGCCGATATTAAAAGACGGCGGGCACATTTTAAATGTTTCTTCGGGTCTGGCTCGTTTTAGTCTGCCAGGTTATGGCGCGTACGCTATGGCGAAAGGCGCGGTGGAAGTCATGACGCGCTACATGGCTAAAGAGTTTGCCGTGCGTAAAATTCGTGTCAATACCTTGGCACCGGGCGCCATTGCGACCGATTTTGGCGGTGGCAATGTGCGTGATAACCAGCAGGTCAACCAGATGATATCCTCTATTACCGCGCTCGGACGGGCTGGGGAAGCCGACGACATCGGTAAAGCGGTGAGTATGTTATTGAGTGACGACAGTGGCTGGATCACGGGGCAACGTATCGAAGCGTCCGGCGGCATGTTTCTTTGAGTTGTGAGTAAAATATAGCCATATCTCTTTAAAAGCCCTGGTTAAAAAAGCTCTCTTATGAGGGCTTTTTTATGTTTCTGTATTGCTGATCTTGTCATTGTTTTTTTGTAGGTAACGGGTGTTTTTTTACTCATAAATGACATTTTATTCTGGTAGCCCAACGCATTTATAAGCCATAATAACCCTGTTTATAGAAGTGATAATTGTTATTAAGTCCGTTATTGGAGGGAATATGGTTCTGTCTGAATTGGTAAAAGGCCACATCGCGACGATTCGCCAGGTATCTCATCCTCAAGCGGACATGCAGCAACAATTGCTAGCACTGGGCTTTGACCCGGGCGAAACCATACAGTTAATGACAAGAGCGCCATTCGGTCGGTCTTTGCAAGTAAAAGTCGGCGCGACCTTGGTCGCGATTCACTCCGATGATGCCAACCATGTTTACCTTTGTGATTAATCTACGCGAACGACGCGTTGGCTTTTGGGCCACTTGTTTTTATTTGAGATAGCCGTATTTATGACCTTCCATATCGCTTTAGTGGGAAATCCCAACACAGGAAAAACCACGTTATTTAATAAGTTAGCTGGCACACGCCAAAAAGTCGGTAATTGGGCCGGCGTCACTGTGGATTGCAAAACCGGCTTTTTCAACAGCGTCGACACGGTTAACGGAACCAACACTCGCGTGGACATGACAGATTTACCCGGTATTTACAGCCTAGACAATCAAACCGGTGGCATGGATGAAGTGATCGCGCGGCGCTTTTTAACGCAAGACGATTACGATGTGATTGTGAACGTGGTAGACGCGACCAACCTCAAGCGTAATTTAAAACTCACTCAAGAGCTGGTTGCGTTGGGTCGTCCCATTGTGATCGTGCTAACCATGACGGATTTGGCGCGCAAGCTGAATATCATGCCGGATATAGACGTGCTGTCGAAGAACATTGGTGTGCCTATTGTGGATGGTCACCCATTGTCCGTTGCGGATTTACAAGGTCAGTTGTTAGGGCATGTTCAAGCGTTACCAAGCGTTTTGGATACCATATTACAAGGCGATAAATCGATAAAACATCCCGTACCAAGTCTTTCTACATGGTTGAACAATGTGGTGACTGGGCGCGCGCAAGCCAATAATTTCACCGATAAGATTGATCGTATTGTGCTGCATCCTTGGTTGGGTATTCCTATTTTCTTGTTGGCGATGTACGCCATGTTTGCGGTCGCCATTGGCGTCGGGACCTTGTTCATCGACCCGATTGATCAGTTTGCGGGCTATTGGTTTGTGGTTTTCCCGAGTCATTGGATGGCGCAATTGGGCGCTCCAGAATGGTTGATTGTGATTTTTGCGAACGGTTTGGGCGGCGGCGTGCAGCTGGTGGCCAGCTTTATTCCCGTGATTGGCTTTTTGTACCTCTGTTTGAGCGTGTTGGAAGACAGCGGTTACATGGCACGGGCGGCGTTTATTGTTGATCGCATCATGTCGTCGATCGGCTTGCCAGGTCAGGCGTTTATACCCTTATTGCTGGGCTTTGGCTGCAATGTTCCATCGATCATGGCGACACGCAGTTTAACCAACGTGCGACAACGCATGCTCACTATGGCGATGGCGCCCTTTATGTCCTGTGGTGCGCGATTGGCGGTGTACGTGATGTTTGTGTCGGTATTCTTTCGAGAAAACGGCGGTGTATTGGTGTTTGGCCTGTATTTACTGGGCATCGTGATGGCCGTAGGTACGGCGTGGATTTTCAGAAAGCAATTGTTTCGTCATGCTCGTGTGAGCGTCTTGATGGAAATGCCCCATTATCATCGACCACGCTGGAGTAACGTGGGCTTGTCCAGCTGGCATAAGGTACGTGGCTTTATTGTGCGCGCTGGCAAAACCATCATTTTGGTGTCGGCTGTGTTGACCATATTGAATGCTGTGCCGTCTTGGCAATCGACTGAAGAAGGCGGTAAACCTTCGGCCTTGGCAGAAATCGGGCAAGTCATTACGCCGATGTTTGCTCCGATTGGCATGGGAGACGACAACTGGCCCGCGGCCGTCGGCGTGTTTACGGGCATTTTGGCGAAAGAAGCCGTTGTCGGCACCATGGATACACTTTATTCGGGCATTACTCGAGATGGGTCGAATACGATGACATCGAGCGACATCGAATACGAATCGCCGATTAGCAACCTTATTGGTTCGCTGTCTTTGCTTGGCTCAAACCTTGCTGGCGTGGTTACTACCTTAACCGACCCGCTCGGACTCACTAGCGTGTCAGACGCCAAAAGCCAAGTCATCGCCCCAGGAAACAGCAACATGGTTGCTCTGTTTGAGGGCTGGAAAGGCGCGTTTTCGTATTTGGTGTTTGTTCTACTTTACACTCCGTGCGCCGCGACCATCGGCGCCTTAATGAAAGAAGGCGGCTTACTGTGGACCAGTGTTATCGTCGCTTGGAGTACCTCGGTGGCTTACGTGACCGCGGTATTTAGCTTTCAACTATTAACCTTCACCGACCACCCTTTTAGCGCTAGCGTAACCATGGGTCTTGCAGCTCTTTGGTTGATTTTCTTTATTATCGGCCTCAAAGTCTGGGTGAAGCCGCGTATTGAAAGCAACATAATTGCCGTTGGATAGTTACTATAGGACCTTTTATTTTGACTCTGTATCATGATGTTGGTCAAAGAAATTTGCCTGTAAAATAACGGCTTAAGGCGTGAAATACGAAAATTCAGACAAAAAAAGGAAGCCGTTCTGGCTTCCTTTTTTATTTGACCTTGTATGATGATCTTAATGGCTATTGAGGTGTATTCTTTAGTTATTATCGGGAGGCCGTGCCGACCTTGAGGCAGTTTACTGACCTCGTTTGTAGAGTGGCCCCCGCCTCATTTACTCATCTCGAAGAGTATCAAGAAGCACCCAAAGGTGACTTCGTATTACAAGGTTGAGTGGTAAAAAGTACGAGGTCAGGGACCGGTAATTATTATCTAACTAAATTAACGAGTACGCAAACCATGAGTACATTTGTAGGTATTGATATCGCGGCAAAAACCGTTGATCTTGTCGTACGTCAGAATGATAAAAATAGTTCCGTAAAAACGTTTCAACAAACACCTGGCGGTAGAGCAACACTGATCGAATTCTTACAAAAGCATCATCCGAAATTGATCGTAATGGAGGCCACAGGGATCTATTATTTAGATTTAGCCGTTGCCCTTCATGATGCCAAAATATCTATTAGTGTGATTAATCCCAAGAGCTTTAATCACTTTGCTCAGATGAAGTTAGCGCACAGTAAAACAGATAGTATTGACGCTGCCTTGCTGGCGGAATATGCACAACGCATGACACCTGAAAAGTGGACACCTCCTCATAAAGACAAACTAAAATTACGAGATATATCAAGACAAATCAATCGTTTAACAGGTGACTGTACTAAAGCAAAAAACCGCTTACATGCCATGACATCTTATGAAGGAACGTCTTGCGTAGTTATTCTTGATGAGCAAGAGGGTATTGCATCTTTAGAAAATCGTATTCAGCGTTTGCGTACGGCTGCTCTAGAAATGATTAAAAGCGATGCTGAAATAGTGCAGCAATTTAATAATATTCTAGCGGCTAAGGGCATTGGAGAAGTCTCGGCTATTGCCATGCTAGGAGAGCTGATTATTTTACCAGAAACACTTAAGGCCAATCAGGTGAGTCGATACGCTGGTTTAGATGTACGGCTTAACCAATCTGGTAGCAGCCTCAACCGTCCAGGCAGGCTGAGTAAAGCGGGTAACACTTATCTACGCTGTGCGCTATTTATGCCAGCGATGTCAGCTGTTCGTCATGACCCAAACGCAAAGGCGTTTTACCAAGCGTTAATCGCGCGAGGTAAGAAAAAGATCCAAGCTATGTGTGCCGTAATGCGCAAAATGCTGACTGGAGTCTGGGCGTGTTTTAAATCAAACACGCCTTTTGATTCATCAAAATTATTCAGTGAGGAACATAAAAAAGCTTGCGCTTAAACAGAGTATCTACAAACAGTTTATCGTTTGTGTGTCGACTTCATTTTAAAAAGTGCAAACCCTTTTAAAATCAAGCCTTTAATTGGTGGAGGCGGGGGGGGTCGAACCCCCGTCCGTCAGTCCTCTGCCATCGGCTCTACATGCATAGTCACTTCTATTATTTGACCACGAACCGCCCGAAGGACAGGGTGTTAATGGCGAGCCTACTTAATCTTAGAACCTTATCCCTAGGCGGGGCATCAGTTAGCATCTCGTAATTTATGATACTGCAGAATCTCTGGCTACAAGCAACCTGAGGGCAGCACACTAGCAGCGGTTTAGGCTGCTAAAGCGTAGTTTTCGTCGTTTGCGACTATAAAATTGATGCGGGGGATTTACGAGATCACGCATCACTCTCGACATGCACCTTTGGGTTTGTAACCGACGTCGAAACCATGTCGCCCCCAAAAAGCGTTGCCAGTCTAACGTAAACTTATTCTTTACGCTAGAGCTAACCTTTAAATGCTTTGTTAGGCGTGTTTCATTAAACGTTCTTTGTCTCGTGACCAATCTCGGTCGCGTTCCGTATCACGTTTATCGTGTTCTTTTTTACCCGTTACCAGGGCAACTTCACATTTGATTTTGTTGGCTTTCCAGTACAGTGCCATGGCGGCACACGTTTTGCCTTTTTGTTCTGTCACTTGGATGATGCGTTCGAGTTCTTTGCGGTTAAGCAAAAGCTTGCGTTGACGCATGGGTTCACAAACAACATGGGTAGAAGCGCTGAGTAATGGCGTGATACGCGCGCCAACAAGCCAGGCTTCGTTTTGGTGGATGATAACGAAGGCGTCAACGAGTTGAGCTTTGCCTTCGCGTAGACTTTTTACTTCCCAACCAGATAAAACCAGTCCGGCTTCGAACTTCTGGTCGACAAAGTAGTCGTATTTTGCACGTTTATTAAGCGCTATTGTGCCTGTGCTGCTGGATTTTTTCTTTACTTTACTCATAGTTAGAAATTATACGGTCGATAGTGGTAAAAACCTATGCTTTTCTTGAGGTATGGGGCCGAATGTTAGAAAATTCATAGTCACGAATGTACTTTATTTTGATAGGTGTTGCTTATGTGTTGGCCACGTTTGCGTTTTATTCCTATCCTTAAACACTTGTTGTGTATTTAGAGCCTAAATTTATGCCTGAAAGTCGATGTTTACAAGGTATCTGGTCAAGTCCATGGATATTTATTTTTGCTGCAAGTGGATCTGCGGTGGGTTTAGGAAATATTTGGAAGTTTCCCTATGTACTAGGCCAAAATGGCGGTGGTGCTTTCTTGCTAGTGTATTGCCTCTGTCTGCTATTAGTAGGCCTGCCTGTGTTGATGGCAGAGGTCGCTCTGGGTCGCACAGTGCGGTCCAATCCCATTGATACCGTGAATGATTTAAGTGAACGGCATATTCTACATTCTGGGTGGGTGTTTGTACCTTGGCTAGCAGGTGTGACGGGCTTTTTGATTTTGACCTTTTATAGCGTTATTGCAGGCTGGTCTTTGGCTTATTTAGACCGTGCGGTGTCGGGCGAATTTGTGGGCATTACACAAGAAGCGGCTTACCGTATGTTCGACACGCTACTGGCAACGCCAGCCGAGATGCTGTTGTGGCACACGATTTTTATGGCGTTGGTCATATTGACGGTGGGGCAGTCTGTTACGCGAGGTCTTTCGGCCGTGGTTAAAATTTTGTTGCCCGTATTAGTGGTGACTTTAATATTGCTTGCGTCTTATTCTATGCTAATTGGTAATAGCGCCGAAGCGTTGAACTTTATGTTTCGTTGGTCGTGGCAAGACGTAAGTTTTGATGTGATTTTGGCCGCGGTTGGTCTTGCGTTGTTCAGTTTAAGTGTCGGAATGGGGGCCATGTTTGCTTATGGGGCTTACATGAGCAAACGCATGTCGATCGCCCGAGCTTGTACTATTGTAGTTGGGGTGGATTTGTTGGTCGCGATTCTGGCCGGTTTGGTGATTTTTCCCTTAGTTTTTTCATTCAATATCGATGTAGAGGCCGGACCCAGTTTGACCTTTGTGTCTTTGCCTATCATTTTTGGTAATTTGTTAGGCGGTCAGTTTTTTGCAGGAGTGTTTTTTGTGTTGCTGGTTGTGGCGGCTCTTACTTCAGCTATTTCTATGTTGGAATTGTTTGTCGCTTGGTTGCATGAAAGATTCTCTATGACGCGTTTAAAAGCCGCGGTTTTCATGGGGATTGCCGTGTGGTTTGTGGGAATTGCCGTCTTGCTGTCATTCAATCACTGGGACAATAAACTTTTGCTTGGGTTAAATGTGTTTGAGTTGTTAGACAGTATGACGTCTTTGGTGCTCTTGCCTGTCGGCGCTATTTTATTATCGATTATGGTGGCGTGGTTTATTCCTCATTCTATGTTGCAGAATGAGATGATCACAAAACAAGCAAATCATTTTCAATGGTGGTATAAAACACTGAAATTCATCAGTATTCCAGCAATGGTTGTGATTACCCTTGCTGGTTGGATAGGAGGGTAGTTTGAGCCATATAGAACGCTTTGCTCATGTGAATTACAGCTGTGAGCAAATGTATGCTTTAGTGAATGATGTGGATGGTTACCCTGAATTTTTGCCAGGTTGTATAAGCTCTACTTTGGTGTCAAGAACGCCTACAGAGCTTGTGGCCTCTCTGGAGGTTGGTAAAGGGCCGGTGCGCCAGTCGTTTACGACAAGAAATTTTTTACAGGATTACAGTCGAATCGAAATGACCTTAGTAAAAGGACCGTTTAAAAGTCTACATGGGATTTGGACCTTTACCGAGTTGTCTCCAACCAGCTGTAAGATCATGTTAAATATCGAATTTGAATTAAGCGGTATGCTGAAATTCGCTTTTGGTGGTGTGTTCAGCCAGATAGCGAATACCATGGTTGATTCTTTTAGTAAGCGCGCAAAAGTAGTGTACGGTGAGTAATATGAGAGTAGAAGTGGCTTACGCCTTACCTGAAAAGCAAAAAATCATTGTGTTAGAGGTGGAAGAACATTGCACCGTTCGTGATGCGGTTCGTCAGTCCAATATTAGCGTGTTTTTTCCTGACGTTGACCCTGAGACGGTAAAGGTGGGTATTTTTGGTAAAGCGATACGTAATCCAGAAGAACACGTTTTAAAAGAAGGTGAGCGAGTCGAGCTGTATCGCGAATTACAAGTTGACCCCAAGCAAGCTAGGGCCAACCGCGCAGCAAAAGCGTCAAAGGCTTAGTTGTTTTTGATGTCAACTAACGTGCCATTACTGAAAATAAGTACAAGATCCTTGGCTTCACTTTGCTTGGTATCGGGTGTCGCATATCGAGTAGTGTACAGGTAGTGCCATTCATTTGGTTTGAAGGTATCTTTTAGCATAGGATTGCCCAGTAGGTAAGTGACCTGAGATTCAGACATACCAACCTGTAGCTGAGTTAATTGTTCCTTGGTGATAAGGTTTCCTTGTGTGACAGGAACCTTGTAAGGTGGTGGAAATAAACTGCATGCGCTGATTGAAAGGGCGCATAGTATTAAAACTGATTTTTTCATTTGTATTATCCTTACTCTGGTGTGCTAATGATAAAGTAATTATCAACAAGATCGAATAGAGAATGACTCATGACTAGCGAAAATCAAGAGCTAAAGAAAGCGGGACTCAAGGTAACCTTGCCAAGAGTAAAAATTTTACAAATTCTTGAAGGTGCTGGCGACCGTCATATGAGTGCCGATGATGTCTATCGTACCTTGTTAGATCAAGGGGAAGATGTAGGTTTGGCCACAGTTTATCGAGTGCTTACTCAATTTGAAACCGCTAGCTTGGTGCAGCGACATCACTTTGAAGCCGGTACAGCGGTGTTCGAGTTGGCAAAGGGCGACCATCATGATCATATGATTTGCCTTGATACAGGTAAGGTTATTGAATTTGTCGATCCTATTATTGAAAAGCGTCAGCATGAGATTGCTGAAGAGCATGGTTTTGAGATTGAAGATCACAGTTTGATTCTTTACGTTCGCCCAAAGAAAAAATAAACAGCTTTCGATTTAACCCATAAAAAAGGCGTGAACGTTACTGTTCACGCCTTTTTTATGGTTGTCGTTTTGATCAGAAAACATCGTTATTTTCTGACGTTGTGAGTGTTATTGAAGCTGAACATTGCCTAGCATTTCTCGTGCATGGGCAAGGGTTTGTTCGGTGAGCTCTAATCCCCCCAATAAACGTGCGATTTCTTGTGTGCGATCTTGGTCTTTTAGTTGTTCAACTTGAGACGAGGTTGCTTCATCTGCAACTAACTTACTAACACGCAAATGCTGGTTTCCTTGGGCGGCGACTTGAGCCAGATGGGTCACACAGAACACTTGACCGCGGTTGCCCACTGAACGCAACATGCGTCCAACGACTTCAGCCGTGCCACCACTGATGCCCACATCGACCTCATCAAACACTAAGGTAGGAATGATCGAAGTGTGTGCCGTGACAACTTGAATGCCTAAGCTAATACGGGATAATTCTCCGCCGGAGGCGACTTTACGCAGCGGCTGAGCCGGTTGGCCCGGGTTAGAGGCTATCATGTATTCCACATCTTCAAAGCCATGTGCGGTTACTTGATTGAGCGGCTGACATTGAATAAAGAAACGCGCATGAGGCATGCCTAATCCGTGTATTTGCTCTTCGACTTTTTGTGCCAAGTCATCTTTGGCCATAATCCGCTTTTCCGTTAATGCGGTAGCCAGTGCGGTGAGTTGTTCGTAAGCCTGCTCTTCTTTTTCTTTTAAAACATCAATACTTTCCTCGCTGCCTTTTAGACTTTCTAATTCGGCTTCGACACCTTCTCTTAGGGACAAAAGTCCTTCTGGAAGCGTACGGTGCTTGCGCGCTGTGTCGTAAATGTCAGACAGCCGCTGTTCAATGTCAGTAAGACGTTCTGGGTCTTGTTCTAAGGTATCTTGATAATGGTGTAAGCTGTCAGCGGCTTCTTGGGCTTGAATGAGCGCCGCGTTCATCATTTCTAGGGCTTCTTCTAGGGCTTTTGTTGCTGGGCGGATTTGGCTGGCGCTGCTAATGGCCTGATGCAGTTGTGAACATACATTGCCTTCGTCGCTGTCGACTAAAATACCACTGGCTTGATAGGCCTTACATTGAGAATCGGCGATGTTGGATAAAAACGCCTGTTCGTTTTCGAGGGCTTCTATCTCGCCTTCTTTGAGGTCGAGCTGTTGCAATTCTTGTGCTTGATAAGACAGCAACTGAATTTTCGCGTCTTGCTCAGAAGATCGGTTTTGTTGGGCAGACAAGGCTTCTTTGAGTTGACGCCACGTTGTGTACTGTGAACTGACACGTTTACTGAGATCCGTTAGCTGCCCATAAGCATCGAGCTGTTGGCGCTGGGCGTTCTTTTTTAAAAGCGACTGGTGTTCGTGTTGCCCATGAATGTCGACCAGTTGACTGCCAACGTCTTTTAAATCGCTGAGTGTACAAGGGCGACCATTTATATAAGCCTTGGAGCGGCCTTCTTTGCTGATAACACGGCGTAAAATGCAATGCTGTTCGTGTTCTAAATCTCTATTTTCTAGCCATTTGTGTACGTGTGGATACTGTTGAATGTCGAAGCTGGCGCTGATGTCAGCTTTTTTTTGCCCGTGCCTGACAACGGCGGCATCGGTACGATCCCCAAGGCATAATGACAAAGCGTCTACCATGATGGATTTTCCAGCCCCAGTTTCCCCTGAAATGACAGTCATGCCTTTTTTGAATTCTAGCTCAAGGGATTCAACAATAGCAAAGTTGGCAATGGCGATGCTGGTCAGCATATAAAGCTCCAAAAAAAGAGTCTGTTTACACAGTGGTATTTTACGGATAATTCACATGTTAGCTGGTTATTCATACAGTAACTGGTTATTTATACAGTAATTGTTGGTTTTTTGGCAAGCCTTGTTAGCGATTTTTTGTATTATGGACGTTTAGATGAGGGCTAAAATCTACTCCACACAATATTGTACGGTACAGGCATGCATAATATTGTATTGCCCATGAAACTATCCGTTTGGGCGAAAAAAGTATTCGTTACCGAGCGGCATGGAATCAGTGTCACAATGGTACTTTTCCTCTGCCTGCGCGGAAGCTACCTACTGGGACCATTAGGTGTGGATTTAAACGCGGACCATCTTGCGATTGTCGAAACGGATCTTCACGGCAATCCAGTGAACCGATCCAGAATCGACAGGGTGACTTACGGAAAAACCAAAGAACAACGAAAAGCGGTTATTGGTATGGGGTCAAAAAGCCCATCATTTTTTCGACTAAAACAAATAAGCCGATTGTCACAGAAAAACTGGATTTTAAAAGAAAGAAAACGCAGCTGAAAGCAATCCAGTACTCACCATTAAGTCGGTGTGAATTGTGATATTAGGACCGTCGTAAGACCGCCCTTAGGGGGAGGTATTTAGCGATATACAGAGTAGGGAATGCTGTTTGTCCGACAATAGGAATATTTTTCTATGTTTTAGGAACGGTTATGCACTAGTAAATATCTCTGTCCTGTCGCGGCCACGTTCTTTTGCTTGGTACATCGCGCCGTCTGCTTGAGTGAACAGAGCTTCGAATGTCATACCA